>NZ_KV792503.1:0-336 GCF_001808215.1 Serratia sp. HMSC15F11 | reverse complement strand
CGCTTCCTGACCTACCAGCTGATCTGGGTGGTTCTGGTGCTGATGGCGTTCTATTTTATGGTGCTGTTCGCCACCGATTTGTGCGCCGCGCTGTTTTCGCCGCAGACCGTCAGCGGCAAGATGCTGAAGAAAACGCTCAGCTTCAAGGATCGCCATCTGGAGCAGATGTCGATCATCACCACCGCGCTGGCCAAATGTTCCCTGTTGCTGTTGATGATCGTCGCGCTGTTTAACGGCTCATTCGGCAGCACCACGCCGGGCTCGCTGATGGATAAAATCGTCTCCATCCTGACCGGTGAAGGGTTGCAGCGTTTCAACATCGTGCCCGGCAACCTG
>NZ_KV792502.1:0-1406 GCF_001808215.1 Serratia sp. HMSC15F11 | reverse complement strand
ATGCGCCGAACCCGCTGATGTGGGTGGATCCGTTTGGGTTGAGTATTGAATGGGTTAATCCATCAGATATCAATTTCTCACAGAGAACAATATCTGCAAATGATTATGCCGAGATCATGAAAAAAGGAGAGTGGGATTGGGGGCGTTCTCCTCTAAATGTATTAGAGGTTGATGGCCAATTAGTCACATATGATAATAGAAGGTTAGATGCTGCTTTGGAAGCAGGTGTAGAAAAAGTTGCTGTTCAACGTGTTGACCCTAATGCTGTTCATCCTTCATCTACGACAGGAAAAACATGGCAGCAAAAATTCCAAGAGCGTTTCAAAGACCGCAGAAATGTTAAAGCTGGCGGTGTGGTTCCGGATAAAGGGCTCAATAGCCGACCTAAGAGGTGTCCATAAAAATGAAGAATGTAATTACTGAACTGTGGGAAGCTGGTGAATTACCGATTAAAAATGCTCTTTATTTTTCAGATGGTAGGGCTGAGCTGATCGATATCATATCCTACCCCACGCCTAAAGTATCTAAATCGGGATGTTTCGATTTTTGTGAGTTCTATGAAAAAAATAAAGATGAGATTACTACTATTGATGTAATAAAAAAAATTGATTTGAGTTGTGGTGGATACTTATGCTTAGGGGAGGGGAGTTATGGTTCAGAAGGTTTTATCGCTTATTTGGATCGCGAAGAAAAACTAATTTGGGTTATTTACTCGGAAAACTCCAACCCCTTCGTTTCTGCAACCATTTTACATGATTCAACGGTTGTCATAGATTCAAGTGCTGGATTCCGACTGAAGGTCAATGTGCTAAAACCTGAGGAAATGGTGATAGTTTGATTGCTGAGTGTGCGGGAATTGAATGAGGAAATAAAGAACATGGAGGATTGTCATGAGGTTTTTTATCTGTGATGACGGTTATCCATCTATAGAAGCTGATGGTGATTTTAGGATACTGATTGACTTTTTAAAGGATGATATCCAAAGAAGTGTCTATGGTGTCAATGAGTTTATTGAGGCTTGTAAACTTGTAAGCTCTGGAACTCTGCCATTTTGGGAGGGGACGGGGAACTCTCATACTATAACTATTAAACCTAATGGTGTGGGGATTTTTAATGAGTACACCGAGGAGTCTATGATTGTCTCGAGTATAGATGAGTTTGAGGGATGTCTTGATAAATGGAAGCGTCTAATTTCAAATGAAAATGGCTTGTGAGAAGGAGAGGGATAAACAATATAATTTAATGCTAAAAAATTAGGTTCAGCGAGGCGTTCTTTAAAAATAAGAATGAATTGGTTTAATAAGTCTGCAAAACGACATCCTCGCACACCTGCCGTTGGTGCCGATCGCCGACAACCGGCTGGTGCAGGCGCATGGCCGCGGCCCGCAGGGCGAGTTCGAGGCGCA
>NZ_KV792501.1:0-2155 GCF_001808215.1 Serratia sp. HMSC15F11 | reverse complement strand
TTCAGCCCGGCGATATCGCCCTGCGTGCGGATGACGTCCATCGTCTGGCCGCCAATCTCTCCTATCAACTGCGCCTGCTTGAGCCGGTTTTGCTCCTTCTGCTTGTTGAATATCGGGCTGATGCTGCCGTCGTTGGCGTTATCCGTATCACGGTTTAGCTGCGCCACATCCTGCTGCTGTTTGTCTTTGTCGCGAACTATCAGCGTACCCTCACTGACGCCGGCCTTCGTCGCGCCCTCGGCATGCCCGTTGTGGTTGGCACCCGACAGCATGCCGCCGGCCATGTTGGTCAGCAGGTCTTTGCCCACCGGTCCGCCGGTACTGAAGCTGCCGCCGCTGTGCGTCGCGCTGTAGTCCGCCTGGTTGTGGATGTCCGTCCAGCCAACGCGCCAGTTCCCACCAGAACGTCAGGAAGTTCAGCGCAAACACCACGAACGTCACGGTAATCACCATCGTTATCCTCGTGGCCGACAGCTATTTTGCCCTGGGGTTGGAAGCGCTGCTTTACCACTACTTTACGCTCAGGTGTATACCGGTGCGCTTTTTACCCGAACAGTGCAGCGGCGAGGCGCAGCTGCTCTTTCAAAGTAAGGGTGTCAGCCGCAGCAGGCAGTTTTGTCGTCAGTATCATTTGGGTCACCGGCAACGGGTTATCACCGTGCTGGACACCCCGCGGGCCCGTTATTACCAGCCGCCCCAACAGCCCTGCCTGAGCGAACAGAGTGTGATAGAGCACCACATCGGCGTAAAGGCCTTGCTGCTGGATGTTGAACGGGTGCTGGCACTCCCTGCCGAGCCCCCCCCGCACAACAGTGCCCCCGCTGCGCCCGGGCACTGACGCGACGCGAGTGGCAGGGACTGACGCTCCTGAGGTGCCAGCAGTCCGTCGGGGATATCGCCCGGCATCTGGGACTCAGTCCCAAGACGGTTTATACCTACAAACGCTGCACCATGCACAAACTGGGTTTTACCCGTAACACCGAGCTGTATCACTGGCTGATTAACGGTGGCCTGGACACTGAGAGAAAGGAAATTGCATGACTGCCCCCCACACTGCTGTTTACCGCATCACGCTACTGACCCTGTTCATCTACAGCACCTTCGCGCTGAGCGGATGCGGCGGTAAGCGCCCGGCATGACCGCAACAACCGGGAAAGCCCAACCAGACCGGGAAGCGGAGCGCCTGAGTCAATGCCAAAAAGAACTCGCCGCTCTCAAACTCATCGCGCCGGCACAACACCAGGCATTAAGCCAGGAATTTGGTTGTGTCGCGTTAACGGCGGCAAGTTAGCAAAAGGGGGGGGCCGGTTATTTAGGCAGCCAACAAATAGAATTGTTCCACGGGTGACAATCCATCATGTTGTGGATGTTGATATTGTCCTTTGCGTATCATGTGGAGCAGTTCGATCCCGGCCAGCAGCGTCTGTGCACGGCGAAACGATTTGAATCTCAGCATCTGTCATATCCGGCGTTTGATATTGCGGTGATCTTGCTCAACTAAGTTGTTCAGATACTTGCTTTGCCTGACGGTGATGCTTTCTTCAGCCGGCTTGTCGGCATTGAGCGTTGCCAGGGCGGCGGTATTGGCGCCGCTTTTATCGATCGTCACCACTTCAGGTTCGCCGTGGTGACGGATGGCCTTGCGAAAGAAACGCAGTGCGGCGGCGGCATCCCGTTTGGCGATCAACACAAAGTCTATGGTCTGCCCCGTGCTGTCGACGGCATGGTATAGATATTTCCACTGCCCTCTGACTTTGATGTAGGTTTCGTCCATGCGCCAGCGGCACCCCACGGCACGTTTATGTCGGCGAAATGCCTTATCCAGTAACGGCACCAGACGGATGACCCAACGATGGAGCATGGAATGGCCAACAACAATACCGCGCTCCGCCATCATTTCTTCCAGATTACGCAGGCTCAAGGCATAGGCCAGATACCAGCGAACACACTGGGCGATAATATCGACGGGATAATGCAGCCGCCGGAAGGCTTTTCGGATCAAGGGCATGGTCAGATTACATCATAAAAAAACAGCATGTTACCCGACACAACCCTAGGAGGAGTGCTCCTCTTCGTTGGCCTGGTATCGTGTCGCCTGCTGCTTCATAAACACCACTTCCTGTGGGCTGGACAGGCTCACTTCCTGCGCGCGCAG
>NZ_KV792500.1:0-22267 GCF_001808215.1 Serratia sp. HMSC15F11 | reverse complement strand
CCACCTCCTCAGGAGGTGGTCTTTTACTTGCGGCTGCGGGGTGAGTCCGTATGATGGCGCGGCGCCAGGGCAATAAAAAACCGGGACCCTGACGGATCCCGGCTCAAAAGTGGGTAAAACAGATTAGCGCTAAAGGCTCAAGCCCCGTTTTGCTTGTGCAGTCCGAGCGATGTGCTCATCGTCTCAGTAGCGGCAACGGAACAAATTTTCCCTGGTGTTACTATGGTTATTATTAAAAAACGTGCTGGTGTTATTTTTTATAGTGTATTGCTGTATGTCTCTTTTGATACCATGTTTGACGATGCAACATGGTATGTCAAGCAACGTTTTTAACGCATAATTGCATGAGATGCTAGTTTTAGATGTGGCTTTTTCAGTAGAAATAATCAAAACGACTGATAAATCAGTAAAAAAAATCGAAGGAACAAATGGATAACAATCACCAAAAATTCGATTCACAGTCGATTGCCAATCGGGTCAGGGAGCTGTTTTTACATTACGGGATTGGAAAACGTCAGCATGCCCGAGAGCTCAGCCGCATCTTGGATCTGAGTTTTTCACATGCGCACCGCAAACTGAAAGGGCAAAGCCCCTGGACGCTGGAGCAGATCAACAGCGTCGCGGCCGCGCTGGGAGAAACGCCGGCGGCGATCGCCGATTTGAGCGCCGAACACGAGACGCCCGAGCCAAACATGGCGCGCGATGCCATCTTTGTCGTGGCGGGGGTGGCGATACCTTGCGTCGGGCACATCGGCGACGAGCTTGCTGCCGGGCGGCCGGCGGAGTTTGTGGCGCTGCGCGTGGAAGGGCAGTGGCATATCTATCGCGCCGATGAGGCGCCGGCAGGCCCGCGTTACGGCGTCGATCTGATCGAAATCCGGCCCGGCTTCGGCGACGACGAGCGGCTGAGCATCGCGGTATTGGACGATTCGCATCAGGCGGCCGATGAGCTGGCCAAGTATCTCGGCGGCTGCGGCTTTAACGCGGTGGCGTTTTACGACGTCGACAGCTTCTGTCAGGCATTGCAGCAAAGCCTGTTCGACGGCTACGTGGTGGACTGGCTGATCGGTGAGGAAACGGCGGATCGCTGTATCGCCACCATCCGCGCCTCCGATAACCCGGATGCGCCGGTACTGGTGCTGACCGGCGAGCTGGGGACCGACCGACGCGAGTCGGAAATCGCTCAGGCGATGCGCGAGTACGACGTGCTCGGCCCTTATGAAAAGCCGGTGCGGCTCCATGTCGTTTGATCGAAGCCGCACTGCAACGCTGTTTTAATCTTTAGCGGGGAACACCTCGGCCAGCGCGCTCGACAGCGCATCCAGCCGGACCGGCTTCATCAGGTAGTTGTCGAACAGGGCGCGCTGGTCCGCCGTCAGCTGCTCCGGCGTGTAGGCGCTGATGCCGATGATCGGCACATGGCGGTTGGGGCCGCGACGGTTGCGCAGCTGCCTGGCCAGGGCGGCCCCGTCGATGCCCGGCATCTGCAGATCCAGCAACAGCGCGTCGTAAGGGCGTCTGAGCAGCTTCTGCAGCGCGCGCTCCGGCGAGTCGCACAGTTCGTGCTGATAGCCCAGCTTGTCCAATAGCGCCGCAAAGGCGTCACCCACCGACTTGTTGTCATCCACCACCAGGACCTGCTGCGGCTTCTGCTGCAGAGAGGCATTGGCGGCGGCGGGCTCGTCGGCACGTTCGTCTTCACTGATCTGCACCGGAATGCTGACGATAAAGGTGCTGCCCTTCTTGATTTCGCTGTACACCGTGATGGTGCCGTCGAGCAACGTCACCAGGCCGTGCACGATCGCCAGCCCCATCCCCACGCCGGCATACTGCTTGGTATGCGACTGATCCAACTGGGTAAAGGGTTTGAAGATCTGATCGAGCTGGTCTTTTTCGATACCGATGCCGGTGTCGGTCACTTCGATGATCAACGAACTGCCGCCCGGTTGGCGGCGCAGGCAGCTGTGCAGCGTGATGCTGCCGCTTTCGGTGTATTTGTAGGCGTTGGTCAGCAGGTTGACGATAATCTGCCGGATGCGCAGCGGATCGGAGTGCACCAGCAGGTGGCTGCACTCCACCTCGCAGCTGAGTTTGACCTGCTCTTTACGGGTCAGGGTGGCGATTTCGTTGGCGGTCTCCGCGATCAGCTTCTGCGCGTCGAACGGCACGATGCGCAATTCCATCATGCCGCTGTCGAGGTGCGCATAGTCGGTCAGATCTTTCATCTGGCTTTCGATTTGCTGCGCGGCGGTCTCCAGCCGCTGGAAAGTGTCCGCATGCTCCGCCGACACCCGGGTGTTCACCAGCACGTCGATGGCCGACATCACGCTCTGCAATGAGGTGCGCAGCTCGTGGCCGATGGCGCCGAGGAAGGCGTTTTTGGTGCGGGTCGCTTTCTCCGCCTCGATCGCTTTGGCCTGCTGGCGAATGGTCAGCCGCTGCTGACGGAACACGATCAGGGTGATGGCGATCAGCGCAATCACCGAGAACATGACGATCACCAGCCCATAGAAAATGATGTGCCGTTTCTCGATATAGTCCTCATAGGCGGCGGTGCGCTGCTTCACCTCGGCGTGGTCGGTCAGGTTGGCCATTTCGATGGCGTAAGGCTTGATGGCCTTCATGGCCGCGAAAACCTGGTCGAAGTCGATTGTCGGGCTGTCCAACAGCTTATCGATGCGATCCATCTGCAGGCGCATCTGTTTGACCACTTCCGGGTAACCCGGCTCGGCGTACAGCGGCTGGGTCGATTCGGAGACGGTTTCCAGCACGTAAAAGCGCGAATAGAGGATTTCGAACCGCAGCCGCAGATTGTCGTTGTCGACCTGCGGAGCGTGGCTCTGCTGCTCGACGAAGGTGTCGAATTCCGCCAGCTTGATGGAGAACTTGGCGATCGACCACGAGTAGTTCTCCTGCGTGCCGGCGATGGCATACAGCCCTTTCTTCGACAGGGTGGCGCTGTAGTAATAGAGCGTGACGGTCGACGCCACCAGAAACAGCGCGGCGAAGATGGCCGGGATCGCCAGCCTGCTGCCGTTCTTAAAGGTCGTCAGCTTCATTTGATCACGATCCTGTCGACTTGCCAGATAAAGCGCGAGTTGTACAACGGCGAGTTCAGTTCAGGCCCGGCGGCGTCGCGCGGGTAAACCAGGAACAGCGGGCCGAAGTTTCTGAGCTTCAGCATTTCCCCGTCCATCTTGTAGGCCAGGATCATGTTGTACTTTTTGACGTCGGACAGCGGCACGTCGATGTAATAATCGTTCAGCGCGTAGAAGGTCAGCGTCTCGCCCTTGGCGCCGACGCGCTCCAGGATATCGGCCACCGAAATCCCTTCGAATTTTCTCTGTGGCGTCCAGGACGTGGAGGTGGTGATGCTGCGCACCGGCATTGCCAACAGCTGCTTATCGGTGAACAGATAGCTTTTGTTGACCGGGTCGGTCACGTTGTCGATCTTGCCCGCCACTTCCAGGGTAAAGCTGAGCGCGCTGCTCTGGGCGATAATCAGGGCCACGCAGGCCATCGCAAGGGTTTTGCATAGTTTGAACAGCATCGGTGTTCTCCAGAGGCGCGGGGAGGTTGTATCAGTCCCGCTAATTTATCAGGCAGAATAATGGCAGAAAAAGCAGGCGGGTGCGAAGGGAATAGTAAACCGCACAAAAAGAACAGGCCGGTGTTTACCGGCCTGAGAATGGGCTAACCGCAGCGGTTAGCGCATGGTAACGAACTCTTCCGCCGCGGTCGGGTGGATCGCCACGGTGTTGTCGAAGTCCTTCTTGGTGGCGCCCATCTTCACCGCTACCGCGAAGCCCTGCAGGATTTCATCCATGCCGAAGCCGATGCCGTGCAGGCCGACGATCTTCTCTTCCTTACCCGCGCACACCAGCTTCATGCGGCACGGCTGACGGTGCTGCGTCACGGCGCTGTACATGGCGGTGAAGGAGGATTTGTACACCTTCACGTTGTCCGCCCCGAACTTCTCGATGGCTTCCGGTTCGGTCAGGCCGACGGTGCCGATCGGCGGGTGGCTGAACACCACGGTGGCGATGTTGCTGTAATCCAGGTGCTCGTCCGGCTTGTTGTTGAACAGGCGCTCGGACAGGCGGCGGCCGGCGGCCACGGCGACCGGGGTCAGCTCTACCGCGCCGGTGTTGTCGCCCACCGCGTAGATGCCTTTGACGTTGGTGTTCTGGAACTTATCGACGTCAATGTAGCCTTGCTCGTTGGTCTTCCCCCCGGTAACGCCGAGGTTCAGGTTGTCGGTCGCCGGTTCGCGGCCGATGGCCCAGATCAGGCAGTCGACGGTGAATGCCTTGCCGTTTTCCAGCTGCAGCGTCAGGCTGCCGTCGGCGTTCTTGACGATCGCTTTCGGCACCGATTCGGTGTGCAGGCTCGGCCCTTCGGTGTTCATCACTTCCACCAGGGTTTCGACGATCATCGGATCGAAGCTGCGCAGCGGTGCGTGCTTGCGCACGAACAGGTGCGTTTCCGCGCCCAGCGCGTTCAGCACGCCGGCGATCTCCACGGCGATATAGCCGGCGCCGACGACGGCGACGCGCTTAGGCATGGCGTCCAGCTCAAAGAAGCCGTCGGAGTCGATGCCGTATTCCGCACCCGGAATCGCCGGGTGGCTCGGGCGGCCGCCGGTGGCGATCAGGATGTGGTCGGCGGTGATGGTCTCGCCGTTCACTTCCACGGTGTGTGCATCCACGAAGCGCGCGAAGCCTTTGATCACGTCGACCTTGTTCTTGCCCAGCACGTTGTCGTAGGAGTTGTGGATGCGGTCGATATAGGCGGTGCGGTTGGCGACCAGCTTCTTCCAGTCGAAGGCGTTGACGGTGGTGTCGAAGCCGTAGTCCGGGCCGTACTGATGGATGGCCTCGGCGATCTGCGCCGCGTGCCACATGACTTTTTTCGGTACACAACCCACGTTTACACAGGTGCCGCCCAGCTCTTTGGCTTCAATCAGCGCACACTTTTGGCCGTACATGGCTGCCCGGTTGATCGATGCGATACCGCCGCTGCCGCCGCCAATTGCTAGATAATCGTAATGTTTCGTCATCTGGGATTTCCATGAGTTGTGAATTTGAAGAGGGTAAGAGTTTAACGCCTGACCGGGGTTTGTCGCAAAGATTGCGTCGATGGCTGCGATAGGTGGACGCAGGGCGCGGCGAACCGCGCCCTGCCGGGGATTATTCCGGTACCACCCAGTTCACCAGATGGTGGCCGATGCCCGACGGCACCAACGCTTTGTGCAGCCACGGCAGCACGTTTTTCATCTGCTGTTCCAGCTTCCACGGTGGGTTGATGACGATCATGCCGGAGGCGGTCATGCCGCGCTGATCGCTGTCGGGTTTCACCGCCAGTTCGATCTGCAGAATGCGGCGAATGCCGGTGGCTTCCAGATCGCGCAGCATGCGTTTGATCTGCTGGCGCATCACCACCGGGTACCACAGCGCGTAAGTGCCGGTGGCGAAACGCTTGTAGCCTTCCTGAATGCCTTTGACCACGTCCTGGTAATCGGTCTTCATTTCATACGGCGGGTCCATCAGGATCAGGCCGCGGCGCGACAGGGGCGGCAGCTGGGATTTCAGCTGCTGATAGCCGTCGGCGCGCTGCACTTTGGCGCGTTCGTCTTTCTGGAACTCGCTGCGCAGCAGCGGGTAGTCGCTCGGGTGCAGCTCGGTCAGGTGAATTTTGTCCTGCGGGCGCAGCAGCTGGCGGGCGATCAGCGGCGAACCGGGGTAGTAGCGCAGCGTGCCGGAACGGTTGAAGTTGTGCACCACGCTCATGTAGGCCGACAGCTCTTCCGGCAGATCGTCGCGCTGCCACAGCAAGCCGATGCCTTCCAGGTATTCGCCGGTGCGCTCGGCGTGTTCGCCGCTGAGCTGATAACGGCCCGCGCCCGAGTGGGTATCCAGATACAGGAACGGCTTCTCTTTTTCCTTCAGCGACTCGATGATCAGGCTCTGAACGGTGTGCTTGAGCACGTCGGCGTGGTTGCCGGCGTGGAAACTGTGGCGATAACTTAACATGACGGGTGGCGATTCCTTGTGCTCCGCAGACGGAGCATTCAATGCAATAAGGCTTATAATCTGCACAGTATAAACTGTCTGGCCGGGAAAAACTGGACTCCGTTGCCGCAGACGTTCACAGAAAGGGACAGGACGATGAGCAAACAGGCGATTTTGGCGAACTACCCCGACGCGGCGCGCTGGGCGTTCGGCGATGGCCCCGAGTTGGCCGACGAACTGCTGCAGTTGGTGCTGAGCGGGGAAAAGACCGCCACCTGCAGCTCCTATGCGAGCTATCGCCGGGAGCAAATGCCGATGATCGGCGACGATAGCATTATTCTCGACGGCCGCGGCGAACCGGCCTGCGTGATCAAAACCTTGGCGCTGCGCCTGGTGCGCTACGACCAGGTGACCGCCGAGATGGCGGCCAAAGAGGGCGAAGGCGACAAAAGCCTGGCGTTTTGGCGCGAGGGGCATCAGGCGTTCTTTACCCGCGAGGGCACTTTTGCGCCGGACATGTGGCTGGTGTTCGAAGAGTTCGAACGGGTTGAAACGCTGTGAATCACAAGGAGAAAGGATGAGCTGCATTTTTTGCGACATCGTGGCGGGCAAGGCGCCGTGCCATAAAATCTGGGAAGACGACGACCATCTGGCCTTCCTGTCCATCTTTCCCAACACCGACGGCTTCAGCGTGGTGATCCCCAAGGCGCACCACCCGAGCTACGCCTTTGACCTGCCGGACGAGGTGTTGAGTGCGCTGATGCTGGCGACCAAGCGGGTGGCGAAGCAGCTGGACCGCGCATTCGACGACGTCGGCCGTTGCGGCATGGTGTTCGAGGGCTACGGCGTCGATCATGTGCACGCCAAACTGATCCCGCTGCACGGCACCGCGTCGCTGGATCAGTGGCGGCCGATCGAATCGACCTCGCCGAAGTTTTTCGAACGTTACGAGGGCTATATCTCCTCCCACGACGCCGCGCGCGCCGACGACGATCGGCTGGCGGCGCTGGCCGCCCGCATCCGCCAAAGCGCCGTTTAAGGCACGAACGATCAACGCTGGGCATTGATTTTCCTGTTGTCTGGCTCCATGTTAGAGATTCATACGCATTTTAAGGCTCGCCCCCGTGGCGGGCCCCAACGCTAATCAGGACTGCCCTATGACAAATCCGTTGCTGACCCCGTTTTCCCTGCCGCCGTTCTCGGCGATCCGCCCTGAAGATATCGTGCCTGCGGTGCAATCCGCGCTGGCGGACTGCCGCGCCGCGGTAGAGCGCGTGGTCGCGCAGCCGGGGCCGTTCACCTGGGACAATCTGTGTCAGCCGCTGGCGGAGTCGGACGATCGCCTGTCGCGCATCTGGTCGCCGATCGGGCACCTGAACTCGGTGAAAAACAGCCCGGAGCTGCGCGCCGCCTATGAACAGGCGCTGCCGCTGCTGTCCGAATACGGCACCTGGGTTGGCCAGCACGAAGGGCTGTACCAGGCCTATCGCAGCCTGAAAGAGGGTGCGGCGTTCGAGGCGCTGAGCGTGCCGCAGCGCAAGGCGGTGGACAACGCGCTGCGCGATTTCGAACTGTCGGGCATCGGCCTGTCGGCGGATAAACAGCAGCGCTACGGCGAGATCGTCGCGCGCCTGTCCGAACTGGGTTCCACCTACAGCAACAACGTGCTCGACGCCACCATGGGCTGGAGCAAACTGATTACCGACGAAGCCGAGCTGAGCGGCCTGCCGGAGAGCGCCCTGGCGCAGGCACAGGCGATGGCGCAGGCCAAAGAGCAAGACGGCTGGCTGCTGACGCTGGACATGCCGAGCTACCTGCCGGTGTTGACCTACGCCGACAACCGCGCGCTGCGCGAGGAGATGTACCGCGCCTTCGCCACCCGCGCCTCCGATCAGGGGCCGAACGCCGGTAAATGGGACAACAGCGAAGTGATGGCGGAAACGCTGGCGCTGCGCCACGAGCTGGCTCAGCTGCTGGGCTTCGATACCTACGCCGACAAGTCGCTGGCGACCAAAATGGCGGAGAGCCCGGAGCAGGTGATCGGCTTCCTGAGCGATCTGGCCAAGCGCGCCCGCCCGCAGGCCGAGCAGGAGCTGGCGCAGCTGCGCGCCTTCGCCAAACAGCACTATGGCGTGGACGAGCTCGAAGCCTGGGACATCACCTATTACGGCGAAAAACAGAAGCAGCACCTGTTCTCCATCAGCGACGAGCAGCTGCGCCCGTACTTCCCGGAACAGCGGGTGGTGGAAGGGCTGTTCGAAGTGGTGAAACGCATCTACGGCATCACCGCCAAAGAGCGTAAAGACGTGGAGACCTGGCATCCGGACGTGCGCTTCTTCGATCTGTTCGACGTTAACGGCGAGCTGCGCGGCAGCTTCTACCTCGATCTGTACGCCCGCGAAAACAAACGCGGCGGCGCCTGGATGGACGACTGCGTCGGCAGCCTGCGCAAGGCCGACGGCACGCTGCAAAAACCGGTTGCTTACCTGACCTGCAACTTCAACCGCCCGCTGGGCGACCAGCCGGCGCTGTTCACCCATAACGAAGTGACCACGCTGTTCCACGAGTTCGGCCACGGTCTGCACCACATGCTGACGCAGATCGATACCGCCGGCGTCTCCGGCATCAACGGGGTGCCGTGGGATGCGGTCGAACTGCCGAGCCAGTTTATGGAAAACTGGTGCTGGGAGCCGGAAGCGCTGGCGTTTATCTCGGGCCACTACCAGAGCGGCGAGCCGCTGCCGAAGGCCATGCTCGACAAGCTGCTGGCGGCCAAGAATTACCAGGCGGCGCTGTTCATCCTGCGCCAGCTGGAGTTCGGCCTGTTCGATTTCCGCATGCACTTCGAATACAGCCCGGAAAAAGGGGCGCAGATCCTACCGACGCTGGCGGAAGTGAAGAAAATGGTGGCGGTGGTGCCTTCGCCAAGCTGGGGCCGCTTCCCGCACGCCTTCAGCCACATCTTCGCCGGCGGCTACGCGGCGGGTTACTACAGCTACCTGTGGGCGGAAGTGCTGTCGGCCGACGCCTACTCGCGCTTCGAAGAAGAGGGGATTTTCAACGCCGAAACCGGCAAATCCTTCCTCGACAACATCCTGTCGCGCGGCGGTTCGGAAGAGCCGATGGCGCTGTTCAAACGCTTCCGTGGCCGCGAGCCGCAGCTGGATGCTATGCTGCGCCATTACGGCATTAAAGGATAACCCGACACGTGAGCGTGTGTTTATTGTGTGAAGCAGGCGCCGATCCCGGCGCCTTGTCTGTTTTGGCGCAGCGCTGGCAGCTGACGTCCGACGACGACGCGCCGATGGCGCTGGTACTGACCCCGCAGCGGCTGGAGCTGCGCAAGCGCGACGAGCCGAAGCTCGGCGGGATCTACGTCGATTTCGTCACCGGTACCATGGCGCACCGGCGCCGCTTCGGCGGCGGCCGCGGCGAGGCGGTGGCCAAAGCGGTCGGCATCAAGGGCAGCTATCTGCCGGACGTGGTGGACGCTACCGCCGGGCTGGGGCGCGACGCCTTCGTGCTGGCGGCGCTGGGCTGCCGGGTGCGGATGCTGGAGCGCAATCCGGTGGTGGCGGCGTTGCTGGACGACGGCCTGCAGCGCGGCTATCAGGATGCGGAAATCGGCCCGTGGCTGCGCGAGCGTCTGACGCTGCTGCACGCCTCCAGCCTGACGGCGCTGGCGGATCTCAGCCCGCACCCCGAGGTGGTGTATCTCGATCCGATGTTCCCGCACAAGCAAAAAAGCGCGCTGGTGAAGAAAGAGATGCGGGTGTTTCAATCGCTGGTGGGCAGCGACGATGACGCCGACGGCCTGCTGGAGCCGGCGCGCCGCCTGGCGACCAAGCGCGTGGTGGTGAAACGCCCGGACTACGCGCCGCCGCTGGCCGACGTGCCGGCGCACGCCGCCACGCTGACCAAAAGCCACCGTTTCGATATCTACATGCCGCTGTAATGTCAGCCGGGCCCGCGGTGTCGGGCCCTCAGTTTTCCTCCCGCAAACTTTTCCCCACGCTGCCGCCCGGATGCACCGCCAATAGGGTGTCCTTGTCGTAACCGCTGCGCGTCATCAGGCAGGCGCAGGCGGCGTCGAAGATCGCCAGCACCAGCACAATTGAGGTGGTGGCCAGCATGTTCAGCGCATCTATCTCCTTTTGCACCCCGGTGGCGATCGTCAGCTGCGCCGCCTGCGCGATGGCGGAATGCGGGTTTTCCGTCACCGCGATCAGCGTCACGCCCTTGGCCTGCAGCGTTGGCAGCAGGCGGGTCAGCTCGTCGGAATTGCCGCCGCGCGAGATCAGGATCAGCAGATCGTCGGCGCGCAGAAAACCCAGATCGCCGTGTGCCGCGCCGGTGGCGTCGAGGTAGACCGCCGGCCGTTCCACGCAGGCCAGCATGTGGGCTATCTTGCGCGCCGCAATCCCCGAGGTGCCGACGCCGGTGACGGCGATTTTACCGCGGCAGTCGGCCAGCAGCGCCAGCAGCCGTTGCCAGGTGCGCGCGTCGAGGCGCTCGCCCAGCTGCGCCAGCTCCTGGCTGTAGGTTTGCCAACCCTGCACGGCCTGCCGCCATTCCTGCTGCATCACGCCTCCTCCTGCATCAACCGGCGGTATTTCATGTGGTCGTTGTACAACTCGTGGAATACCCGGTATTTGCGGTCGTAGTAGCTTTTTATCTGGTTGGTCTGCGGCGTGACCGTCTTGCCGATGCGGCTCATGGCGCTCATCGCCTCCGGCAGGGTGTCGAACACGCCCGCCGCCACGGTGCCCATCATTGCGCCGCCCAGCAGCATCGCTTCGCTCTCCTCCGGCAGCAGCATGGCGCAGCCGGTGGCGTTGGCGTGCTCCTGCACGAAGATCGGGTTCTTGGTGCCGCCGCCGCTGGCCATGATGGTGTCGATGCTGTAGCCGCTGTGGTTCATGGTTTCGATGATGTGGCGGGTGCCGAGCGCGATGGCCTGAATGGTGGCCAGGTAGTGCAGCGCCATGTCCTCCGGCGTGCGCGACAGCTTCAGCCCGGTCAGGATGCCGGTCAGCGTCGGGTTGGCGCGCGGCGAGCGGTTGCCGTGGAAGTACGGCAGCATATGAATGTCCTGCGTCAGAAAGGCGATATTCTCCGGCTCGCCGGCCATGCGGCGCAGAATGGCGTTCAGCACCTCATAGATGGTCTGCCCCTGGGTTTTCGCCTGCGCCAGCAGCTCCGGGTAGCACGGGTGCGATTGGATGACGTGGTCGATCAGCGCGCCGGTGGCGGACTGGCCGCCCTCGTTCAGCCAGTATTCCGGCAGGATCGCCGAGTAATATGGCCCCCAGACCCCGCCGATAAAGCGTGCGGTGCGCGACATCGCCATATGGCCGGTGGAGGTGCCGCCGATCAGCGCGACGCGGCGGTTGAAGTCGGCCACCTCGCCGGAGACGCCGGTGGCGCCCAGCGTGCCGAGGGTGCCGGCGTGGGCATCAATGATCGACACGCTCACCGCCGTGCCGGCGATCAGCCCCATCTCGCTGGCGGCGCGCTGGGTCAGGCCGTGGCCCAGCGGCTCGCCCATCATTTTGACGTCGCTGCCGATCTTGGCCGCGTCATGTTCCAGCACGTCTTCCAGCCCGATCTGCTGGAAGTAGCTCTTGTCCCAGCGCTGTTCGTGGCCGAGATAGGTCCACTTGCACACCGTCGAGCACAGCGAACGGGTGGCGTCCTGGGTGGCGCGCCAGGTGAGGAAGTCCGGCAGATCGAACAGGTAACCGGCGTTGGCCCAGGTGGTGGGCATGTGCTGTTTCAGCCACAGCAGTTTCGGTGTCTGCATCTCCGGTGAAATGATGCCGCCGACGAAGTCCAACACCCGGTGTTTGGTGGCGTTGATGCGCTCGGCCTGGGCGATCGCCCGGTGATCCATCCACACGATGATGTTCTGTTCGGTGCGGCCGGAGGGGCTGACGGTCAGCGGCTTGCCCTCTTTATCCAGCACCACCAGCGAACAGGTGGCGTCGAAGCCCAGCCCCTTGACCTGAATCGGGTTGATGTCGGCCTGGTTGACCGCGTCGCGCACCGCATTGCACACCGCCTGCCAGATGTTATCCGACGACTGCTCGACGAAATCCGCCTTCGGCCGGTACAGATCGATGGCCCGGCTGGCCTGGCCGACCATGCGGCCATTAAGATCGAATACGCCCGCGCGCGCGCTTCCGGTGCCCACATCTACGCCAATAAAATAGCTCGCCATTATTTTCTCCTAAAGGTTGTGCCTCGCCATTGCCCGTGAGCGCCGCTGGCGGTCATTTAAGCGCGAAGCAAGGCGTGAGCCGTGAAGTTTGGTGGGCCCAAATAAGCGGTGAATAACGATGCTGCGCGCTTAAATGGCCCCAGCCCGAAGGGACGCGCCCCAAAATCCCGATTTCTTCGTTGTCAGGTTTGGACATAGACCCGCTATGCCCTGCACCTTCCGCCTTGATAGCGGAATTTTGGGTCTGCGTCGGCGCCACGTTCAATGACGGGGCGCAACCTAAACTTTTCGATTCTGTAACGCGATAAACAGGATCAGCACGCCGCCCCACAGGGCCATGGTCAGGTAGCTGCTGACCCCCAGCAGATTGAGGCCGCTTTCCAACATTTGCAGCACGATCAGCGCCAGCACCAGCCCCAGAATACGGCCGAAACCGCCGTCCGGGTTAATGCCGCCCAGCACCGAGGCCAGAATGGTCACCAGCAGATAAGATTCGCCGTAGCCGGCCTTGGCCGAGTTGAACTTGGCCATCATCAGCAGGGCGGCGCCCCAGCCGAGCAGCGCCGACAGGATATACACCGCGATCTGCACCCGTGCGGTGTTCACGCCGCTGAAGCGGGTGGCCTGTTCGTTAGAGCCGATCAGGTACAGGCTGCGGCCCAGCGTGGTGTGCTCCAGCAGCAGCCACAGCCCGGCCGCCACCAGCAGGAACAGGATCAGCGCCACCGGTACGCCGAGCACGGCGCCGTTGCCGAGAAATTGAATCGCCGCCGGGAAGCCGGAGATCACCGCGCCGTTGGACAGCAGGATATTCAGGCCGGTGATCAGGGTCATGGTGCCGAGCGAGGCGAGGATTGGCGAGACGCCGATCCAGGCCACCAGCGCGCCGTTCAGCGCGCCGATCGCCACTGCCACCAGCAGGCCGGCCAACAGCGCCAGCGCCAGGAACAGCGGCTGGTCGGGATGGCTGACGATGATCGCCGCCATCACCAGCGAACAGGCGTTGGCGCCGGCGATGATCGACAGGTTGATGCCGCCGGTCAGCATGGTGATGCCCATGCCGAGCGCCAGCAGGCCGAGGATCGGCAGCTGCGAGGCGATCGACTGGAAGTTGCCGAGGCTGAAGAAGCGCGATCCGAGCAGCCCGGCGAAGAGCAGCGCCACCGCGATGATGATCGCGCCCTGCAGGCGAATGATCCGATCGCTTGGGATCAACCGAGTTAACTGCGTCATGTCAGATCTCCTTGAGCAGCTTGCGTTTTTCGTTCCAGGCGGTGGTGCTGATGCTGATCAAAATGATCGCGCCGCTGAATACCTGGTGCCAATAGGCCGAGACGCTGAGCAGCGTCAGCCCGTTTTGCAGGAAGGCCAGCAGCACCACGCCGAGCAGGGTGCCGGTCAACGAGCCGCGGCCGCCGCTCATGCTGGTGCCGCCCAGCACCACCGCCGCCAATACCGTCAGCTCGAAGCCAAGCAGCGAGTTGGGGGCCACCGACTGGGTGATCTGCGCCTGCACCACCGCCGCGACGCCGGCCAGAATGCCCATGTAGCCGTAGACGCAAAAATGCAGCCGCAGCAGGTTCAACCCCAGGCGCGACGCCGCGTCGCGGTTGCCGCCCATCGCGTAGATCTGGCGCCCCAGCCGGGTGCGGTTCATCAGCACGCCGGTGACGACGATGGTCCCCAGCAGGCACAGCAGCGGCAGCGTCAGGCCGTAGTCGTAGCCGTCGGCGCCCTGGAACGAGAACCAGTTGATGCCGTTCATGAACCAGTCCGGGAAGCCGTACAGCCAGGTGCCGTTAGTGGCGTACACCAGCAGGCCGTAGAACAGGTTAAGGGTGGCGATGGTGATGATGATCGCCGGCACTTTCAGCCAGTACACCAGGAAACCGTTCACCAGCCCGAGCAGCAGGCCGACGCCAATCGCCAGGGCGAACGCCAGCGGGAAGCTGCCGCCGTGCTGGATCACCCAGCTGGCCATCACATACTGGGCGATGGCGGTAACCGCCGGGAACGAAATGTCGATGCCGCCGGCGATCAGCACCACGAACAGCCCGCAGGCCAGGATGCCGAGAATGGCGTAGCTGGTGGCGACGTCGGGCAGGTTGCCGAGCGTCAGAAATTCGTCGGTGCCGGCGCTCAGGCCGATCGTCAGCAGCAGCACCAACAGGCCGAGATAAAACTCGTGCCGCCCGGCCAGGCGGGCCAATAATGACTTATCCATTCACCACCTCGGCGATCTGTTGCTCGGTACTCTGGTGCGGCGCGAATTCGGCGATCAGTTCGCCCTTGCGCATCACCATCACCCGATGGCTGTTGTAATAGGCTTCCGGGATCTCGTCGCAGATCATCAACACCGCCATGCCCAGCTGCGCCAGATCGCGGGCGATCTGGTAGATCCCCTCTTTGTTGGCGATGTCCACGCCGACGGTGGGCGAGTCGAGGATCAGAATCTTCGGCTGGGTCGCCACCCATTTGGCGATGGCGATGCGCTGGGCGTTGCCACCGGACAGGGTTTTCACCGGCAACGCGCTGTCGGACACTTTGATGTTCAGATCGCGGATCAGCCGGTTGACCAGCTCGGTCGCCTTGACGTGATCCAACAGTCCGAGCGAGGTATGCAGCCGATCGAAGACGGTGACGATGGTGTTGTCGTAGATGGATTGTTCCATGATCAACCCCTGCGTCAGGCGATCCTCCGACACATAGCCGATGCCGTGGCGCACCGCTTCGCGGTTGTTGTGCAGCTGCACCGCCTGGCCCTCGATGCGGATCTCGCCGCTGTCCGGCCGCGTCATGCCGAACAGGCTGAGGCAAAGTTCGGTGCGGCCGGCGCCGAGCAGGCCGACGATCGAGACGATTTCGCCGCCACGTAGCGCCAGATTGACGTTGCGGTATTTATCGCCGCGGCTGAGGTTGCGCACCTCGAGCAGCGGCGCCTGTTCGGCCGGCGGCAGCGGCGGCAGCGGGCTGTAGTGGAAGCGTTGGCCGGTCATCAGGAACGCCAGTTCATGGCTGTCCAGTTCGCTGGCCGGCCAGGTGCCCACCAGCTTGCCGTCGCGCATCACGCTGATGCGATCGGCGACTTCCATCACTTCATCCAATCTGTGGCTGACGAATACCACGCAGATGCCGGCCGCCTTCAGCTCGTTGACCCCCCGCAGCAGGCCGTCGCCCTCCTGGCGGGTCAGCGAGGCGGTCGGTTCGTCCATGATAACCAACCGAGCCTCGGCGGCGATGGCGCGGCAAATCGCCACCAGTTGCCGATCGGCGATCGACAGTTTTTCCACCTTTTTATCGGGATCGATGCGTATGCCGACCCGCGCCATGGCGTCGAGCGCCGTCTGGCGCATCACCCGCTTGCGCACCCAGAAGCGGCCGCCGGGCAGGTAACGGTGGATGGCGATGTTCTCCGCCACCGTCAGGTTGGGGAACAGCGACAGGTCTTGGTAGATCACCTGTATGCCGTAATAACCGGATAGCTGTGGCGTCAGGGCGTGGAAGAGTTTGCCTTCCAGCGAAATGTTGGCGCCTTTTTCCGGCTGATAGACGCCGGAGATAATTTTAATGATGGTGCTTTTGCCGCAGCCGTTTTGCCCGGCCAGGCAGTGCACTTCGCCTTTATTCAGCGTCAGGTTGATCTGGTCTAATGCCAGCACGCCTGGGAATCGCTTGCTGATATTCTCCAGGGTGATAAATGCGGGGGAGGCTGTCATAACGTTAACCTGTGCTTGCGTAGCGGCCTAAGCCCTGGGCGCAGCAATGCTGCGCCCCTACGAGGGTTTAACTACTTTCCCGGTGTGGCGAAATTACGCGAAAAATCAGAATCCAAGCGATTGGGCGTTGTCTTTGGTCACTTCCAAAATCTTATTAAACCGAATCACTTTGTGTTCCATATCGACGTCAGCCTTGCCAAGGCCCTCGATCGACAGGTCTTTGTTCACTTCCTTGCCCTGCAGCAGCTGGTCGGCCACCGTCACCAGCGCATAACCGGCGTCTTTCGGATCCCACAGCAGCGCTTTCTTGATGTCGCCGCGCATCAGGTAAGGGGCGGCCTGCGCCGGCATGGCGATGCCCACCACCGCGATTTTGTCCTTGGCGCGTTTCTTGGCCACCGCCTGGCCGGCGCCGATCGGGCCGAGCGAGCCGAAGCCGATGATGCCCTTCATCTGCGGATAGGTTTTCATCAGATCCAGCGTGGTGGCGTAGGATTTGTCGATGCTTTCCGCCACCGGCAGGCGCGAGGTGACTTCAAACATGTCCGGGTATTTTTCTTTCTGGTATTTGATGGCGGAGTCGGCCCAGGCGTTGTGCAGCGGCACGGTCAGCGAGCCGACGTAGATCGCGTAGCCGCCTTTGCCACCCATGTCTTTCGCCAGCTCATCGACGTTGGCCTGCGCGTATTTCTCACTGTCGATGGTCTCGATGTCCCACTGACCGATCTGCTGGTCCGGGGATTCATGGGTCAGCACCACGATGCCTTTGTCGCGCGCTTTTTTCAGCACCGGCTCCAGCACCTTGGCGTCGTTCGGCACCACGATGATGGCGTTGACGTTCTTGGCGATCAGATCCTCAATCACCTTGACCTGCGCGGCCGGATCCGGCGTAGAAGGGCCGGTCTGGTAGGCGTTGACGTCGAGTTTTTTCGCCGCTTCGTTGACGCCCACTTCCATGCGGTTGAACCACGGAATGCCGGTCACTTTAGCGACCACGGCAATCTCATACTTATCAGCGGCGAACACAGGTGTTGTCGATAACATGCACGCAGAAACCACACATGCATTTAATAATGCGAGGTTAAATTTCATTAGCTGTACCTTTTTTTATCTGTAGGGGTGGCGGTTTTTCCACCGCTGCAGATTACAAAGGAATGGAAGAGGGGGCGTAGCTGAAGTTAATGAAATGTGATCTGCGCACATTTAAGTAAAATAATGGCGTATTTAGTGTTAAATAAATGTTTAATTATTTAGTGGTGGTAAATTTACTACCGATTAATAAGCAATAAAAAACCTTTTATTAACTTTTATTTAACGTATTGGCATCATTTGGATGGCGTGAAAGCATAAAAAAATGCCGGCGCAGAGGCCGGCATTGAAGCATTTAATCGATGTGTGAACAAGATCACCTTTAAGGCGGATTACAGCACGCCCTGCGCCAGCATGGCGTCCGCGACTTTGACGAAACCGGCGATATTCGCGCCGTGCACGTAGTGGGTTTGCTTGCCTTCGCCGCCGTATTCCACGCAGGCGTGGTGAATATCGGCCATGATATGTTGTAAACGTACATCCACTTTCTCTGCCCGCCAGCCGATGCGCGCGGCGTTTTGCGCCATCTCCAGCCCCGAGGTGGCGACGCCGCCGGCGTTGGCCGCCTTGCCCGGCGCGAACAGCACGCCGGCGTCGAGGAAGGCGTCGGTGGCCTGGATGGTGGTCGGCATGTTGGCGCCTTCCGCTACCGCCTTCACCCCGTTGCGGATCAGCGTTTGCGCCGCCTCGAGATCCAGTTCGTTCTGGGTGGCGCACGGCAGGGCGATATCCACCGGCACGTTCCACGGCTGCTGGCCCGCCAGATACGTCAGGCCGCGTTCGCGGGCGTAGTCCGCCACCCGGCCGTAGCGTTGGTTTTTGATCTCCGCCAGGTGTGCCAGCTTCTCGGTGGTGAAGCCGTCTTCGTCCACCAGGGTGCCGCCGGAATCCGACACGGTGATCACGCGCGCGTCCAGCTCCAGCGCTTTCTCGATGGTGTACTGCGCCACGTTGCCGGAGCCGGACACCGCCACCCGCATGCCCTCAAAGCCCAGGCCGTGGCGCTGCAGCATGGCGTCGGTGAAGTACACCAGGCCATAGCCGGTCGCCTCGGGGCGGATCAGGCTGCCGCCGAAGGAGAGGCCCTTGCCGGTAAATACGCAGGCGGTATTGTTGGACAGTTTTTTCATCATGCCGGCCATAAAGCCGACTTCGCGGCCGCCGACGCCGATATCGCCGGCCGGCACGTCGGTGTCCGGGCCCAGATGGCGATACAGCTCGGTCATCAGCGCCTGGCAGAATCGCATGATCTCGCCCTGGCTTTTGCCCTTCGGATCGAAATCGGAGCCGCCTTTGCCGCCGCCCATCGGCAGGGTGGTCAACGCGTTCTTGAAGGTCTGCTCAAAACCGAGGAATTTCAGGATCGACAGATTTACCGACGGGTGGAAGCGCATGCCGCCCTTGTAGGGGCCGATGGCCGAGTTGAACTGTACGCGGAAGGCGCGGTTGACCTGCACCTGGCCGCGATCGTCCACCCAGCTGACGCGGAACTGAATGACGCGCTCGGGCTCCACCAGGCGCTCCAGCAGCGCCTGTTCGCGATAGCGCGGGTTGCGTTCGATAAACGGCCACAGCGAGGTGAATACTTCGCGCACCGCCTGCAAATATTCCGGCTGGTGGGGGTTATGGCGTTGTAACGAGGACAGGAAAGACTCTACCGATACGGCATATTCCATGGATAACTCCTTTTCGCATTAAATTTCCCCCGCTATTTCTTATAGATATGGGTATAGGCGATGCCCGGGGGAGGATGTTGTGTCTTTAGCGACTATATCATCGGAGGGCGGTTGATTATCAAGCGATTAATCGGCGTAGCGGCATGAAAAACGCCCGCAGGGCGCGGGCGTTGGGCAGTTAAGTTGGCAAGTGCTTACTTTATTCGTCTTCTTCATCGCGCAGCGGCACGATCAGCATATCGATGTGCACGGTATTGATCAGCTGGCGTGCGGAAGACATCAGCTTGCTCCAGAAGTCCTGGTGGTGGCCGCACAGCACCAGGTCCATGTCGTATTTCTTGATGGCATCAACCAATACCTGTGCCAGATCGCCGCTGCCGCTCAGGGTCTCGGTGATCGGGTAGCCGGCGTTCTGCGACAGCTCGGTCAGCGCCTGATGGGTTTCCTCGGAGATGCGTTTTTGCATGTCGCCGAGATTGACGTCGATAAGGCCGGTATAGAGGTCGGAATAGTTGACATCGACGTGGATCAGAGAAACTTTAGCGTTGTACGGCCGCGCCATCGAGACGGCTTTTTCTACCAGGATCTTGCTTTCCGGTGATAGGTCCACCGCGATCAGTATGTGTTTGTAAGCCATAAGAATACTCCTTCCATAAACATGCCGATTAAAAAGGGTTAGCAGGCGTTCCGTTTACCCGCCTGGCGCTTTTGGTTCCATAGTATCATTCGGATAACGCAATGATATGTTGGGGCGATCACACTGCGCCGCATCGAAAATCTCTCCGCCCGATACCTTTCGTTGTACACCCGCGCGGCGTAAAAGCCTATGGATTATGCGGATGCTGACGGTCTGACCGCTTGAATTATAAGCGTTATTAAACAAAGTATAGCGCTAAATGTGCAATCAGCGCTCCAGATGCGGCTGCAGCAGGCTTTCAAACCACTCATGAAACACCGCCAGGCGGCGCGATCGCTGGCGGCGATGGGGATAGATCAGGGCGATCGGCATGGAAGCGGCGCGGTAACCGGGCAGGACTTCCACCAGTTCACCGGCGTCGAGCAGGTGTTGCACGTCGTAGCGCGGGATCTGCATCAGCCCCAGCCCGGCGCGGCAGCAGGCGATATAGCTTTCGGCGTTGTTGACCACCACCCGGCTGGGCAGTTCGAGCCGTTGCGTATGGCCGTCGTCGGCCAGGTATTCCCAGGGGGATTCGCGGCCGGTTTTGGGCGAGGCGTAGCCGATGCTCCAGTGTCCCTCGACGAGATCGCCGGGCTGGCGCGGGTGGCCGAATTCGCCCAGGTAAGCGGGGCTGGCGCAGTTGATCAGCGCGATATGGCCGAGTGGGCGCATTACCAGGCTGCTGTCGTGCAGATCGCCGACGCGCACCGCGCAGTCGACCCCTTCCTGCACCAGATCGATGGCGCGATCGGCGGAGCCGAGCACCAGCTGCAGATGAGGATGGCGCCGCAGCAGGCCGGGCAGCGCCGGCGCGATCAGCCGGCGGGCGATGCGGCTCGGTACGTCGACGCTGAGCCGGCCGGAGGCCTGGCGCTGGCTGGCCTGAAACGACTGATCGATGTCTTCCACCTCGGCCAGCAGCGGGCGCAGCCGCTCGAGCAGCTGTTCGCCGTCGGCGGTCAGCCGCACCTGCCGCGTGGTGCGGTGCAGCAGGCGCACGCCCAGCTGCGTTTCCAGCTGTTGCACGGCGGCGGACACCGAGGCGCGCGGCACCTCCAGCGCATGGGCCGCTCGGATAAAGCTGCCCATTTCCGCCACCTGTACGAATACGCGGTATTGATTGAATCTGTCCATCTCGTTACCTGCTGTTCCTTGGCGCCGTTTCTGACAGAGAGTGTAGCCGCATGGCGCGGTTGCGCGCGAGCAGGTGTGGGGGCATCTGTGCCCCCGTCGAACTTATTTGGTGGTGTAGCCGCCGTTGATCAGGATGGTTTGGCCGGTTACCCACCAGCCGTCGCTGACCAGGTGGCGGATGAACGGCACCACGTCTTCGATATCGGTCAGGCCGGTTTTGCTGAACGGCGACAGCGCCGCCGCCGTTTTGTGGTAGGCCACGGCGTCCGCACCCTCCGCCGGGTAGAAGAACGGGGTGTCCATCGGGCCGGGGCCGACCGCCGTCACGGAGATACCGCGTTCGCCGAACTCCTTGGCGGCGGCGCGGGTGAAGTGTTCCACCGGCGCTTTGGTACCGGCGTAAGCGGCGTAAAACGGCGTGAAGGCGCCGAGCAGCGAGGTGACCAGCGTGCAGATTTTACCGTTGTCGTTGAGGTGTTTGCCCGCCTCTTTCAGGAAGAAGAACGCGGTTTTGGCGTTGACCGCCGTCATCTCGTCGTACTCGGCTTCGCTGATGTCGACCATCGGCTTTTTCAGCACTTTGCCGACGGTATTGATGGCGATATCCGGCCTGCCGACGGTGGCGACCGTATCGGCGAACAGCTTTTCGACCGCGCCCGCGGTGGTGAGATCGGCCTGCAGCGCGACGCCTTGCGCCCCGGCGGCCTGAATGGCGGCGACGGTTTTTTCCGCTTCGGCTTGGGAAGCGGCGCTGTTGTAGTGGATCACCACCGCTTTGGCGCCTTGTTCAGCCAAATCGCGTGCGATCAGCCCGCCGAGGTTTTTGGCGCCGCCGGCGATGAGGACGGTTTTTCCCTTGATTGAATGGTTTGCCATAACAGTTTCCTTGGATGAGCGTAATGGAAACCTGAGTCTAGCCAGCGTGGGGGGAAAGATCAGCGGCGTGGGGCGGGATAGACTATCCAGAAAAACCGACCAATCACCGGCCGGCGGTTAGTCGTTAGCCCGCCCCGGCGGAGGGCGTTTCGGCGCGGGGTGGTAAATTTTATCCACTGATCAGGCCAGTTTGCGTTTCATTAACCTACAATGATGGATATGGGCCTCATCATTTCCCCTCTGAGTGGAACCACGCTGTGCAAATCTCTCTGTGCGGTGCGGTAACGTCTCGGGAGGCGGTGGGTTATGGGCGTGGCCCGTGCAGGCAAAAAAGGGGATGAGAGCGGTAAGCTCCAGCAGAGTATCGGGTAATGAGGTAGGGCGGTTGGACCCGGCGGATGGCCGCGGATAACAACGCCTTGAGGGGGCAATCATGATCAGTACCGTCGCGCTGTTTTGGGCCTTATGTGTGGTGTGTGTGGTAAACATGGTGCGGTATTACTCTTCTCTGCGCGCGCTGCTGGTGGTATTGCGCGGCTGTGACCCGCTGCTGTACCAATACGTCGACGGCGGCGGTTTCTTCACCGCCCACGGGCAACCCAGCAAGCAGCTGAGGCTGGTGCGCTATATCTTTGCGCAACGCTATGTCGAGCACCACGATCCGGAGTTTATTCGCCGCTGCGAGCGGGTGCGCGGGCAGTTTATGCTGACCTCGGCCCTGTGCGGCCTGGTGGTCATCAGCCTGATAGCGCTGATGATTTGGTATTAATGCCTTCCTGTTTCCCTTGATGCAGGCAAAAAAAAGGCGGCCTTTCGGCCGCCTTTCTCATGATGCTGACCCGTCCTGAATAGCGTTGACACATTTT
>NZ_KV792499.1:692-1189 GCF_001808215.1 Serratia sp. HMSC15F11 | reverse complement strand
AGTACTAATGGCAGACACGATATCAGTACTTTCCAAAATCTAGTATGTAGAACAAGAGCACGTGACGGAGAGTGTTTTATTCGCTTACATGAAGTTGAAGGTGGCTTAAGACTAGAAATAATCGACAGTCTGCGTGTACCAGTAATCAACAATCAAAAGTTCAGTAACGGCGACTATATCAGTAATGGTATTAGATTTAACAAGTTCAAACGTCCTATTTCATACAATATCTGTAAAGTAGACCCAACAATCTATTCATACTATCAGACTGACATTGAAGTAGTTGACGCATCCGAGATCATTCATTTCTATATTCAAGATTATCCTGATCAAGAAAGGGGTATTCCAGACATTATCGCCTGTACCAATTTGATTAAAGAATTAGAACAATTTGTTAATGCATCTATTGTACAGAAGAAAGTAAGTGCTTCGTCAATGGCCTTTATTACTAGTGATGAAAAACCAACTAACAGTACTACAGAGTTACTAGGAAGCAT
>NZ_KV792499.1:0-672 GCF_001808215.1 Serratia sp. HMSC15F11 | reverse complement strand
GAACTTGATCCGGGTAAAAAGATACAGACTGTAAATCCAACTTCAAGTACTGACGGCTTAGATTCATTCATGGATCAAATGCTAGGTCAAATTGCAATGGCGTTGAACGTGACCAAGATGAATCTACTATATGACACTAAAAACAGTTCTTTCAGTGCTGCTAAATTGTCTGACCGGATGATGCAACAAGTTGTTAAGGGCAAACAAAATGCACTTATCGTTCAAGTACTGAAACCAATCTATAAAGAGTTTTTGAAAGTCGAAATGATAAATAAGAATGAGTTAAAGCTCAATTTTAAAGACTTTAAGAAGTTAATCAAAGCAACTTATACGCCAGTTGTTTCATTAAGCCTAGATCCGAATAAAGACGCCCAGTACCAAATTGCACTTCTACAGAATGGATTGAAATCACGCAAACAGATCATTGCTGAACTTGGTCAGGACTACCGCGATGTTCTAAAGGACTTTGAAAAAGATGAAATAGACAATTATCTAAATGTTAAGGATAACAAAATAGATGAACAACCAAAACCAAATGAAGAGGGAGATGGAAACCAGCCAAATCAATCAGAGTAAAAAACTAATTGAATTAGCCTTTGCATCAGAAATCCCAGTACAACGCGAGATTGGGGATTGCGTACTAAATGAAATTCTACTTTGTTCCCCAGAAAA
>NZ_KV792498.1:0-51682 GCF_001808215.1 Serratia sp. HMSC15F11 | reverse complement strand
GGTCGGTGGTTCGAGTCCACTCGGACGCACCATATTGCTGATTCATCTCTTCCCCTATCGCGTTATACTCCCGTTGTTTCGTCTCTGCCCGACCGCCTGACTTTTATGTCGATCGCGCCGTGCTACCGCCATCAGCCACCAGGAACACCACATGACCACCTTTACCGCCAAAACCGCCTTTTTACCGCTCGACAATGGCCTTGCCCGCCGTGAAGGCGTGATGAGCGACGGTTCACCGGCGGCAGAAGTGCGTTTCGAGGCCGGCGCCTTCGGCCAGCTGCAAAAGCCCCCGCACGCGCGGCAAACCCAGGTGATCTCCGGTGAATTCGAATTTACCCTCGGCGGCGACACCCGGGTGGTACGGGCCGGCGAGAGCCTGATATTGCCGGCCAACGTCGCCAGCGGCTGCTTCTGCCTGAGCGCCGGCGTGCTGCTGGAAATTCCCCCAACGCGTTAAACCTGTATTTACAGCATGGTTATTTGCGCAACAAGCGACCCGCAACGCGTTGCATTTGCGCCACATTTGCCCCCGTTTTGACATATCCGCCGCGCCGCCGCGGTTTTTTATTTTGTTTCCCACCGCTTAGCCTTTATAATGCGCAACGTCTATCAGTTGAATGGTTTCAGCCCTTGATCTGCGAAAACGCTATAACAACACGATCTGATCTTACCCCGTTGCGCAGCATCCCCGCGCCCCCGCGCGGGCTGAATTTTTCCGCCCCGCTTCAACTGTCGTCACCTATCCTTAACTATGTTTTTCACCACCAGGCACGGCCCAAATTCCCTACCGGCGTAAACCGCGCCGGTCAAATTCGTTTTTTTATCCATCACAACTTGTAGAAAACTCCGCCATGAAAAAGACCAAAATTGTTTGTACCATCGGTCCAAAAACCGAATCGGAAGAAATGCTGACCAACCTGCTCAATGCGGGCATGAACGTGATGCGTCTCAACTTCTCTCACGGCGACTATGAAGAGCACGGCAACCGCATCAAGAACATGCGCGCCGTGATGGCGAAAACCGGTATCAACGCCGGCATCCTGCTGGATACCAAAGGCCCGGAAATTCGCACCATGAAACTGGAAGGCGGCAAAGACGCCTCGCTGGTCGCCGGCCAAACCTTCACTTTCACCACCGACCAGAGCGTAATCGGCAACAGCGATCGCGTAGCGGTCACCTACGCCGGCTTCGCCGCCGACCTGAAGATCGGCAACACCGTGCTGGTTGACGACGGCCTGATCGGCATGGAAGTCACCAACGTGACCGAAAACGAAGTCATTTGTAAGGTGCTGAACAACGGCGATCTGGGCGAGAACAAGGGCGTCAACCTGCCGGGCGTTTCGATCCAGCTGCCTGCGCTGGCCGAAAAAGACAAGCGCGACCTGATCTTCGGCTGCGAACAAGGCGTCGACTTCGTGGCGGCATCCTTCATCCGCAAGCGCTCCGACGTGCTGGAGATCCGCGAACACCTGAAAGCCCACGGCGGCGAGCAGATCCAGATCATCTCCAAGATCGAAAACCAGGAAGGCCTGAACAACTTCGACGAGATCCTCGAAGCGTCCGACGGCATCATGGTTGCCCGTGGCGACTTGGGCGTCGAGATCCCGGTAGAAGAAGTGATCTTCGCCCAGAAGATGATGATCGAAAAATGCAACCGTGCGCGTAAAGTGGTGATCACCGCCACCCAGATGCTCGACTCCATGATCAAGAATCCGCGCCCTACCCGTGCGGAAGCCGGTGACGTCGCCAACGCCATTCTGGACGGCACCGATGCCGTCATGCTGTCCGGCGAAAGCGCCAAGGGCAAATACCCGCTGGAAGCGGTCAACATCATGGCGACCATCTGCGAACGCACCGATCGCGTGATGCCAAGCCGCATCGATACCCTGAACGATCGCCGCAAGCTGCGCATCACCGAAGCGGTATGCCGCGGTGCGGTTGAAACCGCCGAAAAACTGGACGCGCCGCTGATCGTCGTCGCCACCAGCGGCGGCAAGTCAGCGAAATCCGTGCGTAAATACTTCCCGAACGCCGTGATCCTGGCGCTGACCACCAACCAGACCACCGCGCATCAGCTGGTGCTGAGCAAGGGCGTTATCCCGCAGATGGTCAAAGAAATCGCCTCCACCGACGACTTCTACCGCATCGGTAAAGAAGCCGCGCTGGCCAGCGGCCTGGCGCAAAAAGGCGACGTCGTGGTGATGGTTTCCGGCGCGCTGGTGCCGAGCGGCACCACCAACACCGCCTCGGTACACGTGCTGTAATATAAAACGTGACATAATTATCTTGATCAAAACGCCGCTTTGCGGCGTTTTTTTATCGGCAGTAAACTATTTTTCTCAAAACGCAACCGCGAACTGCTCATTATTTAGCTAATAACAAATCGGAGTAGTCCCATGGAAGCCGGCTGTTTTCCCTCGTTTTTTTAACTAATTTGTAAAACCAGATGCAAGTTTGAGCGAACGATCAAAATAAAGCACCTCAACACTAAAAAATTATTCTCTTTCGAAAAAAGTTTGTGTAATACTTGTAACGCTACATGGAGATTAACTCAATCTAGAGGGTGTTATAATGAATCGTACTAAACTGGTACTGGGCGCGGTAATCCTGGGTTCCACTCTGCTGGCTGGCTGCTCAAGCAACGCTAAAATCGATCAACTGTCTTCTGACGTTCAGACTCTGAACGCTAAAGTTGATCAGCTGAGCAACGACGTGAACGCAATGCGTTCTGACGTTCAAGCGGCTAAAGACGACGCAGCACGCGCTAACCAGCGTCTGGACAACCAAGCTCACGCTTACAAAAAGTAAGATAGCTTTGGTTATTGAAAACGGCGCACATTGTGCGCCGTTTTTTTTTGCCTGTTTGTCGCCTGGGCTTTCCAGCTCGGCAGGCAAAAAAAAGAGGTTCAGCACGCTGAACCCCTCTTCGACCGCTCAGTCCTGCAAACTTAGTTCACTGAACTGATTGGTGCTGCCTTAAATGGGCTCTTATTCGCCGCTGGCGCCGCTACAGGCGTTAAACGCACCTCAGACGGGTTCTCCCCCACGTTGACCAGCACCGGCATGCCAGAGCGGCGTACAACCGCGCTATCGAACACGGCGCGATCGGTTTGCCCATCTGCAGCGAAGGCTTTCTCCGCTTTAGACAACGCAATCGGCATGGTCTGCGGATCGTCGCTTTCTACCCGCGACAGCGGCTGGTGCACTTCCACATAGCGTTTGCCGTCCGGCTCAACCGAAATCTTCACCGGATCGTTGATCACCTGCACCCGTGTACCGCGTGGCACCTGGTTGAACAGCGCTTCGATGTCCGTCGGACGCAGACGAATACAGCCGGAGCTGACGCGCATGCCGATCCCGAAGTTGGCATTGGTGCCGTGAATCAGGTATTCACCGCGCCCCATCGCCAGACGCAGGGCGAACAGCCCCATCGGGTTCTCAGGCCCGGCCGGCACCACCGCAGGCAGCGTCACGCCCTGGGACTGATAGCGTTTGCGGATGTTGGCGGTAGGCGTCCAGGTCGGGTTGGGGATCTTCTGGCTGACGGAGGTCACTTCCAGCGGCGTGTGCATCCCGGTCTGGCCGATACCGATCGGATAGACGATCACTTTGTTCTCGCCTTTCGGATAGTAGTAAAGGCGCAGCTCGGCCAGGTTGACGATGATCCCTTCACGCTTGGTATCAGGCAGCAGCATTTGGGTCGGAATGGTCAGCACCGTACCCGGCTTAGGCAGGAACGGGTCGGTGCCGGGGTTGGCTTCCAGCATGCCCAGCAGGCCAATCTTGTAGTCGGCGGCGATCGCCTCCAGCGGACGGCCGTCGTTTGGCACGGTATAAGTGGTGTTTTCACCGATCAGACGGCTGTCCGGCGGCGGCAGCGGGTACTCGGTCGCACTGGCAGCCTGCGTGCCGGCCAATACGGTGGCGAAGACCATGCCCATTAAACTCAACGCACGTTTCATTATCATCCCTATATTTTTTATGACGGTTCGTCCCCAAGGCTAACGAGCGCCTGGCGGCGGGTAAATCAGACAATACCTGATTAATACTAGCAATGCTGGCATCAAAGGCAATAAGTTCTCTAAAAATCAACACGTTATAACGTAATCACCGCCGCTGATTGTCAACGAAACGTCAACGGATAAGCTGCTGAAATATCACTGAATTGGGGATGTTATCTGGGGGGAAAGCGTGGATTGTAAAGGCTCATTGACAAAGCGAATGTATCAATGAGCCCTCAAGGACGGGGCGTTCAGGCTCAGGCCAGCTGCGTGGCTTTACTGCGAATGGCGCGGATCATCGCCTCCAGCCCCTGTGAACGCGAAGGCGTCAGGTGTTGGCTGAGCGCCAGCTCGGCGAAAAACGGCCGCACGTCAAGCTCGACAATCTGCTGCGGCGTCAATTGGCGATACAGAATAAACACCACCGCCAGCAGGCCTTTGACGATCGCCGCGTCGCTGTCGCCGTAAAATTCGACCTGCCCCTGCTCATCGAGGCGCATCACAATCCACACCTGGCTCTGACAACCGGAGATCAGGTTGCCGGCCTGCCGCTCGGCCTCGTCCAGCGGCGGCAATTTGGCGCCGAGTTCAATCACGTACAGGTATTTCTCCTCCCAGTTCAAACAGCGGGAGAAATTTCGCACCAATTTATCTTTGTCCGGCAAATTCGCCATGGGGATCCTTTTGTACCGCCGGGGACGTGCCCCGGCCTAGCCTAATAGCTGATGAATACGTTGCAGCCCGGCCACCAGCCGGTCCACCTCTTCGCGGGTATTATATAACGCCAGCGAAGCGCGGCACATGCTCGGCACCTGATAAAACGCCATCAGTGGCATTGCGCAGTGATGGCCGGTGCGGATGGCGATGCCGTACTGATCGAGGAAGCTGCCGACGTCATAGGCATGGTGTTCACCCAGATTGAAGGCGATCACCCCGGCGCGATGGGCCGGGCCATAGACTTTCAGCGTCGGCACCTGGCTGAGCGCCTTCAGCGCGTAGTGCATCAGCGACTGTTCATAATCGTGTATCGCATTCAGGCCCAGGGCTTCGACGTAATCGAACGCCGCCCCCAGCCCCATGATGCCGGCGGTGTTCGGCGAACCGGCCTCGAAGCGCCACGGCGGATCGGCGAAGGTGGTGCCCGCCGTCAGGCTGACCTGGCGGATCATCGAGCCGCCCCCTTCCCACGGCGGCATCTGCTGCAGCAGCGCCTGGCGGCCATACAGCATGCCGATGCCGGAAGGACCGTACAGCTTGTGGCCGGAAAACACGTAAAAATCGCAGTCCAGCGCCTGAACATCGACGCACTGGTGCATCACCGCCTGCGCGCCGTCCACCAGCACCGTCAAATTCGGCGCCAGGGCTCTGGCGCCGGCGATGATGTCGCGCACCGGGTTGACGGTGCCCAGCACGTTGGAGACCTCGGTCAGCGCCAGCAGTTTACAGGACGCATCGACCAGCTCCGGCAACCGCGCCAAATCCAGCGTACCGTCCGGCTGTAGCGGCCACACCCGCAGCTGCAGCCCGCGCTCTTGCGCCAGCATCTGCCACGGCACGATGTTGGCGTGGTGCTCCATCTCGGTGATGAGAATCGCATCGCCCGGCTGCAGCAGGTGGCGGCCAAAGCTGTTGGCCACCAGATTGATGCCTTCGGTGGTGCCCTTGACGAACACCATCTCTTCCGCCGAGGCGGCGTTGATAAAGCGTGCCGCCTGCTCCCGCACCGCTTCCATCTGCTGAGTCGCCTCGGCGCTCAGGGTGTGGATGCCGCGATGCACCGCCGCATAACCGTGGCGGTAGAACTCCAGCTCGCGGTCGATCACCGCCTGCGGTTTCTGCGCGCTGGCGGCGCTGTCGAGATAGGCCAGCGGTTGGCCGTTCACCTCACGCGCCAGCAGCGGAAAATCGCCGCGCACGCGTTCAATCGGATAACTCATGCAGCCTCCCCCGGCAGGCGCTGGGCGATGCGCGCCAGCACCCGTTCCCGGATGGTGTCGTTGGCGATGCCTTCGGTCAGCTCGGCGGCGAAGGCAAAGATGATCATCTGCTGCGCCGCGTGTTTGTCGATGCCGCGCGACTGCAGATAGAACAGCTGCTCTTCATCGATACGCCCCACGGTGGCGCCGTGGCTGCATTTGACGTCGTCGGCGTAGATCTCCAACTGCGGCTTGGTATCCACTTCCGCCACCTTACCCAACAGCAGGTTATGGTTGGTCATCTGGCCGTCGGTTTTGATCGCATGCTTGGCCACTTTGATCATGCCGTTGAACACCGCCTTGCCGCGATCGCTGACCACGGTTTTATGCAGCTGGCGGCTTTCGCAATAGCCTTTGTTGTGCTCCAGATAGGTGCGGGTATCGCAGATCTCTTTGCCCACCGGCAGCACCAGGCTGTTGATCACCAGGTTTGCGCCTTCGCCGTTCAGCTGTGCGCTGGTGTTGTGCCGCGTCAGGCCGGCGCCCAGCAGGAAGCTGTCGCTTTTCACCCGCGCGTCGCGGCCGATAACCAGATCGTTATGGGCAAAGTGGTAGCTCGGCTGGCTCTCAAACGCCAGCTTGCAGTGCAACAGCCCGGCGTTGTCCGCCACGTTGGCGGTCAAGCGCGCGCCGGTGAAGTGCGCGGCCTCGCCCAGGCTGACATAGTGTTCAATCACTTCCGCCTCGGCCCCGCGCCCGATCTCCAGATGGTGACGATGATGCACGGTGTTCACTTCCCCGGTGGCGCCGCGTCCGCTGCTGATGTGCAGCAGGTACAGCGGGCGGGCCGGGGCCTTGCCGGCCGGCAAACGAATCAGGCTGGTTTCCTGCGCCAGGCTTTCGGTCAGGTGCAGGAAAATCTCCGGCTGGATCGGCTCCGGCAGCGCCTGCGGCGTGCCGTAGGCGGTCAATTCGAACTGGTAGTCGCCCAGATCGCCATCGCTGAGCTCGGCGCTGTAGCGGCCGTCAATAAACACCAGCCGACAGGCATCGATGCCGAGCGCCAGCGCCTCAAGCTGCTCTGCGCTCACCGGCGCGGGCTGCGGATCGAGGAACTGCTGCTCCAGCAGGCTCTCCAGCGGCGTGTATTTCCAGTTTTCATGTTTGCGCGTCGGCCAGCCGAGGCGCAGCGCCTGCTGCCAGTGCGCCAGCGCATGCGGCGAACGCTCGCCGCCGCGGCCTTCGAACAGGCGATACAGCTGCTGCAGCGCGTTTGAATTACTGTTGGTCGGTAAGCCAGCCATAGCCCTGCTCCTCCAACTGTTTCACCAGCGAGAAATCGCCGGATTTAACGATGCGCCCCTGGGAAAGCACGTGTACGTAATCCGGTTTGATGTAGTCCAGAATGCGCTGATAGTGGGTCACGATGATAAAGGCGCGCTTGCCGTCCCGCAGCGAGTTGACGCCGTTGGCGACGATCTTCAGCGCGTCGATGTCCAGGCCCGAGTCGGTTTCATCGAGAATGCACAGATCCGGCTCCAGCGCCGCCATCTGCAGAATATCGTTGCGTTTTTTCTCACCGCCGGAGAAGCCGACGTTGACCGAACGGGTCAACAGATCGGCCGGCATATCCAGCAGCGCGATTTTCTCTTCGATGAAATCGGCGAAGTCAAAGCGATCCAGCGGCTCCTGCTCGCGGTATTTGCGCACCGCGTTGACCGACGTCTGCAGGAAGAAGTGGTTGCTGACGCCGGGGATCTCCACCGGGTACTGGAAGGCCAGGAACACGCCTTCGCCGGCGCGATCTTCCGGATCCAGCTCCAGCAGATCCTTGCCCTTGAAGGTGACTTCCCCTTCGGTCACTTCGTACTCTTCACGCCCGGCCAGCGTGGCGGACAGCGTGCTCTTGCCCGAGCCGTTCGGCCCCATGATGGCGTGCACTTCGCCCGGTTTGATCTCCAGATCCAATCCCTTGAGGATCTCGTTGCCTTCCACGCTGACTTTCAAATTCTTGATGCTTAACATGCTGTGTCCTCAGATAGCGCCGACGGCGCTAAAAATGCGGCGATTAACCCACGCTGTGTTCCAGGCTGATGGCCAGAAGTTTCTGCGCCTCGACGGCGAACTCCAGCGGCAGCTCGGAGAAAACGTCCTTGCAGAAACCGTTGACGATCATCGAAATGGCGTCATCCTCGCTGATGCCGCGCTGCAGGCAGTAGAACAGCTGGTCGTCGCCGATCTTCGAGGTGGTGGCTTCGTGCTCCAGCTGAGCGCTGTTGTTGCGCGCTTCAACGTAAGGGAACGTGTGGGCACCGCTGTCCGGCCCGATCAGCATCGAGTCGCACTGGGTAAAGTTACGGGCGTTTTCCGCCCCCGGCAGGATTTTCACCAGGCCGCGATAGGTGTTCTCGCTGTGACCTGCAGAGATACCTTTGGCGATGATGGTCGACTTGGTGTTTTTGCCGATGTGGATCATCTTGGTGCCGGTGTCCGCCTGCTGATGGCCGCTGGTCAGCGCCACCGAGAAGAATTCGCCGATCGAATTGTCGCCCTGCAGGATCACGCTCGGGTATTTCCAGGTGATGGCCGAGCCGGTTTCAGACTGGGTCCAGGACATTTTCGAGCCGGCACCTTCGCACAGCGCGCGCTTGGTGACGAAGTTGAGGATGCCGCCCTTGCTCTCGCCGCCGGAGAACCAGTTCTGCACCGTCGAGTATTTCACTTCGGCGTCTTTATGCAGGATCACTTCCACCACCGCCGCGTGCAGCTGGTAGCTGTCGCGCACCGGGGCGGAACAGCCTTCGATGTAGCTGACGTAGCTGCCTTCGTCGGCGATCAGGATGGTGCGCTCGAACTGGCCGGTTTTGGCGGCGTTGATACGGAAATAGGTCGACAGCTCCATCGGGCAGCGCACGCCTTTCGGCACATAGACGAAGGTGCCGTCGGAGGCCACCGCGGCGTTCAGCGCAGCGAAGAAGTTATCGTTGGACGGCACCACGCGGCCCAGGTACTGACGCACCAGGTCCGGGTATTCCTGGATAGCTTCGCCGAACGAGCAGAAGATCACCCCGCTCTCCGCCAGTTTTTCACGGTAAGTGGTAGCGACCGAGACCGAGTCAAAGATGGCGTCCACCGCCACCTCACTGCCCTCGCGCACCGGCACGCCGAGCTGATTGAACGCCAGCTCCACTTCGCTGGTCAGGTAATCTTTTTCCGTCGCCGCGCCCGGTTGCTGCTCGGCGCCGGGTTGCGAACCGCAGGCATCGTCGCAGCTGCCGCAGGACGGCGCCGAATAGTAACTGTAGTCCTGGTAGTTCAGGCGATCGTAATTGGCCTTCAGCCAGTGCGGCTCTTCCATCTGCAGCCAGGCACGGTAGGCCTCGAGGCGGAATTCCAGCATCCACTCGGGTTCGCTGCGCTTGGCCGAGATGGCGCGCACCACCTCTTCGTTGATGCCTTTGGCCAACTCATCGGTTGCCAGCTGGGTGAAGAAACCTTCTTTGTAGCGACCTTCGCTGACCCAAGCCTGCACTTCATTAGGCATTTCTACATTGCTTCGTGTCATGTTGATTGCATCGCTCAAACGCCAAAGCTCTCGCCGCACCCGCAGGCATGCTGAGCTTTAGGGTTGTTGAATTTGAATATCTGATTCAGCCCTTCGCGGACATAATCTACCGTGGTGCCGTCGATGAACGGCATAGCCTTCAGCGGCACATAGAGTTTGGCGCCGTCGCGCTCAAACAGCAGATCGTCATCAGCGGGTTCGCGGGTCAGATCCAGCACATAGGCAAAGCCGGCGCAGCCGGATTGTTTCACCCCTAGCTGCAGCCCTTTCACCTGCGGATCCTGCTGCATCAGTTTCGTTATTTGTCGTACGGCGCTGTCGCTGAGCGAAATGCCTTGCCAGACGTTTTCATCCAGAGAAAAAGTGCCGACATTTTCCGTTTGCATAGGGTCTACCTCACACTCGTGTTTGGCCACAGCCAATCTGGGTTGCTTATATGTTAGTGATAACGATTATCACTTCAACCGTTTGTTTTGCGGGGGTATCCGCCGCGAGCGCGGTTTTTCGCTGCGGCGTGCGGCAAGCCAACGGGACACCCGTGGCGGCTTGCGGCGTCAGGCGGCAAGGTGTGCATGCTATCCCTATGAATTCGTTATCTATCCTGCATCACCGTACCGCGTTCCCCGGTGGCCCGTCAGCGTTACAGCGCTGCGGTGCGTTGCCGTTCTAAACATTCATAGAAAATACCTATTTCTGCATTCTGTCTGTCGTAAATGTGCGTTTATCGGCATTTCGTGGCGCGGCGCAAGCGCGTGGCCCTCAGGTTAAAGTTTAGTCGCTCAGGATTAAGTTGGGTCGGCGGCGGTCTTTTACTCTCCTGAGCAATAAAAAAACGCCGCGCCGGGATTGATCGGCAACGCGGCAGTTTATATGATAATGATTATCATTCAATTTGAATTTGAGCGCGAAGCCAATGACTCTTTCGATCAACGCATGGTTGCTGGGCAAGATTGATGAATACAAATTCAGCGTGCGCGACGCCACGGTGGACTTTTATATGGCCGAAGCGGCGCTGCGGCGCCCGGAATGCAATATCGACCATCTGAAGCGGTACAACAGCATCAGCCTCACCATGGCCAATCTTTGTCTGGAGAACGGCGACGACGACAGCTACCTGCACGCACTCAGCAAGCTGCACAACCGGCTGATCGTCGAGATCAACAACCCACAGCGCTGCCAGCTGTTTCGGGTGCAAAGCTACCACTTCGCCCGCCACACGCTGACGCTGATCTGCCAAAAATATGCAATGGAAGGCACCTGGGAGAAGGCGAACGCGTTTCAGAAGGACTTCGTCAAACGCGTGCCGTTTCAGCTGTAAGGCGAAAGGCTCCGCAGGCCGATCGCCTGCGGAAACCGGCGGGAATCAGTCGATGACCGCCGTGGTCAGACGCGAGGTGCAGCACAGCCGATCGCGCGCGTCGAAGATCTCGATTTGCCACACCTGATGACGACGGCCGACGTGCAGTGCGCGACACATCCCGCGCACCTGGCCATCGAACACCGCGCGCAGGTGGTTGGCGTTGATCTCCAGCCCCACCACTTTCTGCTCGCCTTCGCTGCACAGGTAGCCGGCCATCGATCCCATCGACTCCGCCAACACCACCGATGCCCCGCCGTGCAACAGCCCGAACGGCTGCCGGGTGCGGCCATCGACCGGCATGGTGGCCTCGAGGAAATCTTCGCCCAGCTGGGTAAACTCGATGCCCACATGGCTGACCATGCAGCCGTCGCCGGCGCGGTTCAGCTGCTCCAGCGATGTTTCACGTTTCCACAATTTCACTCAATCATCTCCAGAAGTGCCTGTAATGGGTGGCGCACGCCATTGCCCTCGATGCGTTTCACCTGGCTGCGGCAGGAATAGCCGGTCGCCAGGCAGCGCTGCCGCGGCAAACGTTGCAGCGTCGGATGCCATGATAGCTCATAAATGCCGAGCGAGTTTTGCAGGTTCTTGGCTTCATGGCCGTAAGTGCCCGCCATGCCGCAACAGCCGACGCTGACGTTCTCCAGTTTGGCGCCGAAGCGGGCGAAGATCGCCGCCCACTGTTGGCCGCTGGCCGGCAGCGCGGTAGTTTCGGTGCAGTGGCCGAACAGATACCACGGCTCGCCGGTCGCCGGCTGTTCGGCGCGATCCGCGATCCGCTGCTGCAGCCATTCATGCACCAGCTGCACCTGGAAATCGCCGCGTTCGGCGCCGAGGATCTCGCGGTATTCGTCGCGGTAGCACAGCACCAGCGCCGGATCAACGCCCACCAGCGGCATGCCGAGCTGCGCCACACGGTTGAGGAAATCGGCGGTTTTGCGCGCGGTGCGGGCAAAGCGCGTCAGGAAACCTTTCACATGCTGCGCCTTGCCGTTCGGCGAGAACGGCAGCAGCACCGGTTTATAGCCGAGCTTCTCCACCAGCCGGACAAAGTCCGCCACCACTTTGGCGTCGTAATAGCTGGTGAACGGATCTTGGACGATCAGCACGTGATCTGCGCGCTGCTCGGCGCTCAACCCTTCCAGCTGCTCCAGCGTCAGCGTGGTCGCGCGGTGGCCGGACAGCTGCTGACGCAGCGTCGGGCTGGACAGCAGCGGCAGATCGACCATGCCGATGGCGTTGCGGCTCATCTCCCGCAGCCACGGCTGGCGGAAGAAGAAGTTGAACACCTTCGGCGCGCGGGCCATCAACGGGGTATAGCTCTCCACGCCGGCGACCATGTAGTCGCTTACCGGGCGCAGATAGCGGGTGTGGTAGAGCTGCAGGAAGCGCGAACGGAATCCCGGCACGTCAATCTTGATCGGGCACTGGGTGGAGCAGGCCTTGCAGGCCAGGCAGCCGGACATCGCCTCTTTCACTTCGTGCGAGAAATCATACTCGCCCTTGCCCGCGTGCCAGCTGTTGCGGGTCTTTTCGATCAAACCGCGCAGGCTGACTCTCTGCTGCGGCAACTGTTTTTCCAGCGCCAAAGGATCGACGCCCTGCTCGGCCAACAGACGCAGCCACTCGCGCACCAGCGTCGCCCGCCCTTTCGGTGAATGAATGCGGTTGCCGCTGATCTTCATCGACGGGCACATCGGGCTGCGCACGTCGAAGTTGAAGCACAGGCCGTTGCCGTTACACTCCAGCGCGCCGCGGAATGAGGTGCGCACCTCGACCGGGATCTGGCGATCGAAGGTGCCGCGTTTGACCGCGCCCACCTGCATCATCGGCGCATCCACCGCCAGCGGCGAACAGATCTTGCCCGGGTTCAGGCGGTTATCCGGATCGAATGCCGCCTTGATGCGGCGCAGCTCTTCATACAACGTTTCGCCGAAGAACTCAGGGCTGTATTCCGCGCGGAACCCCTTGCCGTGCTCCCCCCACAGCAGGCCGCCGTATTTGGCGGTCAGCGCCACCACCCGATCGGAGATCTGCTTCATCAGCACCTCCTGCTGCGGATCGCACATGTCCAGCGCCGGGCGCACGTGCAGCACCCCGGCGTCGACGTGGCCGAACATGCCGTAGCTCAGGTTGTGGTCGTCGAGCAGTTGACGGAATTCGACGATATAGTCCGCCAGGTGCTGCGGCGGCACGCAGGTGTCCTCGGCGAACGGAATCGGCTTGGCGCGCCCTTTGGCGTTGCCCAGCAGCCCGACCGCCTTCTTGCGCATGTTGTAAATGCGCTCGATGCCCGCCAGATCGCCGCAGATCTGGTAACCGATCACGCCCCCTTGCCGCTGTGCGATCAATTCGTCCAGCCGTTGACACAGATTTTCCATCTGGCCGTCGATCAGCGCCCGATCGTCGCCGGCGAACTCGACGATGTTTAACCCGAGCATCTCTTTATCCGGCACGTCGGCGATAAGTTCGTTCACCGAGTGCCAAACGATGTCTTCACGCGCCAGGTTCAGCACCTTGGAATCGATGGTTTCCACCGACAGCGCCTTGGCTTCGACCATAAAGGGCGCATTGCGCAGCGCCGAGTCGAAGGAGTCGTATTTTACGTTAACCAAACGGCGCACTTTCGGCAGCGGCGTGATGTCCAGCCGCGCCTCGGTGATAAACGCCAGCGTGCCCTCGGCGCCGGTCAGGATGCGCGTCAGATCGAAGGTTTGCAGATCGTCGCTCAGCACATGGCGCAGATCGTAACCGGTGAGGAAGCGGTTGAGCTTGGGGAATTTCTCCAGGATCAGCGCACGCTGCTCGCGGCAGCGGCTCAGCACCGTGCGGTAGATGCGTCCTTCAGCGGTCTCTTCCAGAGCAATCGTTTCCGCCAGCGCCGTCGGCATGGCGCGGGTATCGATCATCTCACCGCCCAGCAGCACCGCCCGCAGGCCCAATACGTGGTCGGAGGTTTTGCCGTACACCAGCGAGCCCTGGCCGGAGGCGTCGGTGTTGATCATGCCGCCCAGCGTGGCGCGGTTGCTGGTGGACAGTTCCGGCGAGAAGAAGTAGCCGAACGGCCGCAGATATTGATTCAGCTGATCCTTGATCACCCCGGCTTCGACTTTTACCCAGCCTTGTTCGACGTTGATCTCCAGAATGCGGTTCATATGGCGCGACATATCGACCACGATGCCGGTATTGAGCGACTGGCCGTTGGTGCCGGTGCCGCCGCCGCGCGGGCTGAAGGTCAGCGTCTTGAATCGCTCTTCCCCGGCCAGGCGGGCGATCAGCGCCACGTCGGCGGTGGAACGGGGGAACACCACCGCATCGGGCAACAGCTGATAGATGCTGTTGTCGGTGGCCATCGTCAGCCGGTCAGCGTAGCTGGTGGCGGTGTCGCCGTTGAATCCGTTTTGCTTCAGTGCTTCCAAAAAGTCGAGCACCCGTTGAACGAGGCCGGGCGCCTGAGAAATCTGTGGGATCATTCGCTTTTTGACCCTGTCCGTCTATTTTTTATGCGCTGATGTACGCTGAATCGGGCCTTTAATTCAGACCCACCCTATTTTTTAGTGACACTAAAAACTAACATACTCGTTTAGTGAAGGCATTCACATTATTACCGCCCTGCGAGCGCCGCCACAGGCGGCCGCCCGGCGGTGAGAAACCGACCGACAGGCACCCCGATTCGCCGGTGCCAGGGATTTAATTGACCAGGATGAGAAGCCACTGATGCCACTCCCGCAATCGCGTTACGACTTACCGCGAATTATTTTCGGCGTGCTGTTTATCGCCATCATGATCGTCGCCTGTTTTTGGGTGATCCAACCGTTTATTCTCGGCTTCGCCTGGGCGGGCATGGTGGTGATCGCCACCTGGCCGCTGCTGCTCAAACTGCAAAAACTGCTGTGGGGCCGCCGTTCGCTGGCGGTGTTGGTCATGACCCTGCTGCTGATCCTGCTGTTCATTCTGCCAATCTCCCTGCTGATCAGCAGCGTGGTGGATAACAGCGCGCCGCTGATCGCCTGGGCCAGCTCACCGGGCAAGCTGCACATTCCCGACCTCGCCTGGCTGCAGTCCGTGCCGATGATCGGCGACAGGCTCTACACCAGCTACCACACGCTGGTTAACGCCGGCGGCGCCGCGCTGCTGGCGAAGGTGCAGCCGTACTTCGGCCAGACCGCCACCTGGTTCGTGGCACAGGCGGCGCATATCGGCCGTCTGCTGCTGCACTGCGCGCTGATGTTGCTGTTCAGCGCATTGCTGTATGCGCGCGGCGAGCAGGTGGCACTGGGTATCCGCCACTTTGCGGTGCGCCTCGGTTCTGCGCGCGGCGATGCGGCGGTGCTGTTGGGCGGCCAGGCGATCCGCGCCGTTGCGCTGGGCGTGGTGGTGACGGCGCTGGTGCAGTCGGTGCTGGGTGGTATCGGTCTGGCGGTGAGCGGCATTCCGGCCGCCACCCTGTTGACGATGCTGATCTTTATCTGCTGCGTGGCGCAATTGGGGCCGCTGTTGGTGCTGGTGCCGGCCATCATCTGGCTGTACTGGCATGGCGATACCACCTGGGGCACCGTGCTGCTGGTCTGGAGCTGCGTGGTAGCCACGCTGGATAACGTGCTGCGCCCGGTGCTGATCCGCATGGGCGCCGATCTGCCGCTGCTGCTGATCCTGTCCGGCGTTATCGGCGGTTTGCTGGCCTTCGGTATGATTGGCCTGTTCATCGGCCCGGTGGTGTTGGCGGTATCTTATCGCCTGCTGACCGCCTGGATGAATGAAGCGCCGGAGCCGACCACCGCGCCGGGGCAAGTCATCGAAGATCTGGAAAAACGCTAATCCCCCCTTCCGCCCGCATCGTCGGGCGGAATATTTCGCCCCGTCATTATTCCTACCTCATTCGAGTAATATCTACGCCAAATATAATGCCGCCATATATTGATTGGGGCTCGGCGAATGAAAGGTGCAATGTAAATCCCTGTGTATTGCAAGCGGTAAAAAGAGATAACGCCCGCAAATAAAATGTGATGCCGCTATCGATTAGGATGATTCTTAATGACTAGTCGCGTTCAAAAATCTAGTATTATGGCCATCTATTGCTTCAAATCACTGATTTTAAAGCAACCTTTCTGAACTATGTAATGCCATACATGTGAATTGCTGTGTGTAGTCTTTGCCCATCTCCTACGGTGGGCTTTTTTTTATTCTTTTTTCGCCAAATTGATTATTTTACGCGCCGTTATTTACATTCAGAAATAAAAAGGCCGCAGCGTAAACTGCGGCCTGGCGTTAATGCCTTAGCGATGCCGAGACATTATTTCTTTTTCGACAAATTGATCCAGGTCTGCACCACGGTGTCCGGATTGAGCGACAGGCTGTCGATGCCCTGCTCCATCAGCCACTCGGCGAAGTCTTCGTGGTCGGACGGGCCCTGGCCGCAGATGCCGACGTATTTGCCGTGGCGCTTGGCCGCCTGAATCGCCATCGACAGCAGCGCTTTCACCGCCTCGTTGCGTTCGTCGAACAGCTCCGACACCACGCCGGAATCGCGATCCAGCCCCAGCGCCAGCTGGGTCATGTCGTTGGAACCGATAGAGAAGCCGTCGAAGTGCTCGAGGAACTGATCCGCCAACAGCGCATTGGACGGGATCTCGCACATCATGATCACTTTCAGCCCGTTTTCGCCGCGCTTCAGCCCCTGACGCGCCAGCTCGGCCACCACCGCTTCCGCCTGCGCCACGGTGCGCACGAACGGCACCATGATTTCGACGTTGGTCAGCCCCATTTCGTTACGCACGCGTTTCACCGCCTCGCACTCCAGCGCGAAGCAATCGCGGAAGCTGTCGGCCACGTAACGGCCGGCGCCACGGAAGCCCAGCATCGGGTTCTCTTCGTGCGGTTCATACTTGTCACCGCCCACCAGGTTGGCGTACTCGTTGGATTTGAAGTCGGACAGACGCACGATCACGCGCTTCGGCCAGAACGCGGCGCCCAGCGTCGCGATGCCTTCGGTCAGGCGGCCGATGTAGAACTCGACCGGATGATCGTAACCCTGCATCAGCGCGCGAATTTCGTTTTGCAGCGCCGGCGTCTGCTGGTCAAACTCCAGCAGCGCGCGTGGGTGCACGCCGATCATGCGGTTGATGATAAATTCCAGCCGCGCCAGGCCCACGCCTTCATTCGGCAAACGCGCGAAGTCGAAGGCGCGATCCGGGTTGCCGACGTTCATCATGATCTTCAGCGGCAGATCCGGCAGCTCGGTCACTTCGGAGCTCTGCACGCTAAAGTCCAGCATATCGCTGTAAACGAAGCCGGTGTCGCCTTCCGCGCAGGAGACGGTGACTTTCTGGCCGTCTTTCAGCACGTCGGTGGCGTGGCCACAGCCCACCACCGCCGGAATGCCCAGCTCACGGGCGATGATCGCCGCGTGACAGGTGCGCCCGCCGCGGTTGGTGACGATCGCGGCGGCTTTCTTCATGATCGGTTCCCAATCCGGGTCGGTCATGTCGGTGACCAACACGTCGCCCGGCTGGATGCGATCCATTTCGCTGATGTCGTGGATCACTTTCACCGGGCCGGCGCCGATGCGGTGGCCGATGGCGCGGCCTTCCACCAGCACCGGGCTGGAACCGTTCAGCTGGTAGCGCTCCATGGTCTGCTCGTTGGAGCGCACGGTCTCCGGGCGCGCCTGCACGATCAGCAGCTTGCCGGTATGGCCGTCTTTCGCCCACTCGATATCCATCGGGCGGCCGTAATGTTTTTCGATCAGGATCGCCTGCTGCGCCAGCGCCTGCACTTCTTCATCCGTCAGCGAGAAACGGCTGCGCTGCGCCTCCGGCACGTCTTCGATACGCACCTGCTTGCCGTGATCCTGCGACGGTGCGTACACCATGCGGATCTTTTTCGAGCCCAGGTTGCGGCGCACGATCGCCGGCTTGCCGTTTTGCAGCGTCGGTTTGTGCACGTAGAACTCATCCGGGTTCACCGCGCCCTGCACCACCATTTCGCCCAAACCGAAGGCGGAGGTGATGAACACCACCTGATCAAAGCCGGACTCGGTGTCGATGGTGAACATCACGCCCGAGGAGGCCAGATCGGAGCGCACCATGCGCTGTACGCCCGCCGACAGCGCCACGCCGCGGTGGTCATAGCCCTGATGCACGCGATACGAGATGGCGCGGTCGTTGAACAGCGACGCGAACACGTGCTTGATCGCCACCATCACGGCGTCGATGCCCTGCACGTTGAGGAAGGTTTCCTGCTGGCCGGCAAAGGACGCGTCCGGCATGTCTTCCGCCGTGGCGGAGGAGCGCACCGCAAAGGAGGCTTCCGGCTCGCCGTCGGCGAGCTGTTGGTAAGCCTGATGAATTTCACATTCGAACTCAGCGTGGAACGGCGTGTCGATCACCCATTGGCGGATCTGGGCGCCGGCCTTGGCCAGTTGTACAACGTCGTCAACGTCGGTCTGATCCAGTAGCTGATAGATGCGCTGGTTAACACCGCTTTGTTCGAGGAAATCGTTAAACGCCTGTGCGGTGGTGGCAAAACCGTTTGGCACGGCCACGCCCAAATCGGAAAGATTGGTGATCATTTCACCGAGGGAGGCGTTTTTGCCGCCGACACGGTCAACGTCGTGCATGCCAAGCTGGTTGTACCAAAGCACATTACGCAAGTCTGGGCCATTGTTGGACATCGAGACAATCCTTATTGCTATCAGTAGGGTAAAGACGGATTTAATTCGCTTGCTTTACGGCGCCGCTAACACGGAACCGAATCAGACTAGCACACTGATCTGGGGAAAATGGAAAGGTGAATCGATCAACCCACTGAAGAAAGTGGTTTTTAAGAGAATGTCCTAACCGGCTGATTTGCCTGGGAACCGTTCCCAATCGCACGAAAAGCTTAGTTCTCAACAAATTACGTTCTTTTTAAACTTCTGTTTTAATGACCACGCAAACGCTACCGTTTTTGGTGAAAATAGCGGCAAACTTGCGTTTCGGATCGAAAAGCGTCGCTGCGCCACGATTTTTACCGTCGTCAAAGTGCGCTTTTCTTCACGCGCCGCCGCAAGGCGGTTTACCGCCCCGCCGTCACAATTTTTTCCCTCGCCCCTTTACCGGCGAATCGTCTGCGGCTCATGATATTGGCAGTGATGACAGCAGGAACACCGTTCTCAGGTAAGGAGCCTCGGGTGGAAAGAAGCGTTTTTTATATTTCGGATGGTACGGCGATCACCGCCGAAGTGCTGGGGCACGCGGTGCTGTCGCAGTTCCCGGTCACGGCAACCACGTACACCTTGCCGTTTGTCGAAACCGAGGCCCGCGCACGCGCAGTTCGCCAACAAATCGATGATATCTATAATGAAACTGGCGTGCGGCCGCTGGTGTTTTACTCCATCATCTCGCCGGAAGTGCGCGATGTGATCGTCCAGAGCCAGGGCTTCTGCCAGGATATCGTGCAGGCGCTGGTCGGCCCGCTGCAGGGCGAGCTGGACGTGGAACCGACGCCGGTGCCGAACCGCACCCATGGCCTGACCGCCAGCAACCTCGGCAAGTACGATGCCCGCATCGCCGCCATCGACTATACCCTGGCGCACGATGACGGCATTTCGCTGCGCAACCTCGATCAGGCGCAGGTGATCCTGCTCGGCGTGTCTCGCTGCGGCAAAACCCCCACCAGCCTTTATCTGGCGATGCAGTTCGGCATCCGCGCCGCCAACTATCCGTTTATCGCCGACGATATGGACAATTTGCACCTGCCGGCTTCGCTGAAACCGTTTCAGCATAAATTATTCGGCCTGACCATCGATCCGGAGCGCCTGGCGGCGATCCGCGAAGAGCGGCGCGAAAACAGCCGCTACGCCTCATTGCGCCAGTGCCGCATGGAGATCGCCGAGGTCGAGGCGCTGTTCCGCAAAAACCAGATCCGCTATCTCAATACCACCAACTATTCGGTCGAAGAGATCTCCACCAAAATCCTCGATATCCTCGGCATGAGCCGCCGCATGTTCTGATCTTTTCCTCGCGGGGCCGTCGCGCCCCGCCGCCTGCCGTTTATTTCAGCAGCAGCTGATTTTTTTGTGCTTTTTTTCGCGGCTTTGATCAACAGAACGCAATCTCTACGGTTGAATTCAGCGCTTTTTGCGTTATTGTGATCGCCATCACTTCCCGGCACTCCTGCCGCAGAGAAGAACAGTTTCCAGGGAACAACATGTACAAAACAGATGAACTGCGGACCGCGCGCATCGACAGCCTCGTCACGCCGCAAGCGTTGGCAGACAAGCTGCCGATCTCGGCGGCCGTCGCCGATAACGTGACAGCGTCACGAAAACGCATTGAAAAAATCCTCACCGGTGAAGACCGCCGCCTGTTGGTGGTGATCGGCCCCTGCTCCATCCACGATCTCGACGCCGCCGTCGATTATGCCGGCCGGCTGAACGCCCTGCGCGAACGCTACCAGGATCGTCTGGAAATCGTGATGCGCACCTACTTCGAAAAACCGCGTACCGTCGTCGGCTGGAAAGGCCTGATTTCCGATCCGGCGCTGGACGGCACCTTCCAGGTCAACCGCGGCATCGAAATGGCGCGCCGCCTGCTGCTGGAAGTGAACCAGCTCGGCCTGCCGACCGCCACCGAATTCCTGGACATGGTGGTCGGCCAATACATCGCCGATCTGATCAGCTGGGGTGCCATCGGCGCACGCACCACCGAAAGCCAGATCCACCGTGAAATGGCCTCGGCGCTCTCTTGCCCGGTCGGCTTCAAAAACGGCACCGACGGCAACACCCGCATCGCCATCGACGCCATTCGTGCGGCGCGCGCCGGGCACATGTTCCTGTCCCCGGACAAACATGGCCAGATGACCATCTACCAGACCAGCGGCAACCCGTATGGCCACATCATCATGCGCGGCGGTAAAACGCCGAACTACCACGCCAGCGACATCGCCACCGCCTGCGATAGCCTGCGCGAGTTCGATCTGCCGGAGCACCTAGTGATCGACTTCAGCCACGGCAACTGCCAGAAGATGCACCGCCGCCAGCTGGAAGTGGCCGACAACGTCTGCCAACAGATCCGCGCCGGCTCCGCCGCCATCACCGGCGTGATGGCGGAAAGCTTCCTGGTGGAAGGCACGCAGAAAATCGTCGCCGGCCAGCCGCTGACCTATGGCCAGTCGATCACCGATCCTTGCCTGAGCTGGTCCGACAGCGAGCAGCTGCTGGCGATGCTGGCGGATGCGGTCGATAGCCGTTTCTGACGCAACCTAGGCCGGGGCTTCGCCCCGGCTTTATCCCTCCCGCCCCGCTCATCTATACTGATTGCAACCTCTTTGCACCCGCCGAAACGCACCTGGAGCCCCGGCATGATTCACTCTCTGTTATCCATCCCCTGCGTCACGCTGCAGGGCGAGCAAAAAACGCTGGGCGATTTCCCGGCGCGCGCTTACCTGGTGGTCAACACCGCCAGCAAGTGCGGTTTTACCCCGCAATACCGCGGTCTGGAAAATTTGTGGCAATACTATCGCGAACGCGGCCTGGTGGTGCTCGGCTTCCCCTGCAACCAGTTTGGTTCTCAGGAGCCGGGCAGCCCGCTGGAGATCGCCAACTTTTGCAGCCTCAACTACGGCGTCAGTTTCCCGCTGTTCAGCAAGATAGACGTTAACGGCCCCGGCGCGCACCCGCTGTTCAATGAGCTGAAACGCCTGGCGCCCGGCATTTTGGGTAGCCGCCGCATCAAGTGGAATTTCACCAAGTTTCTGCTCACCGCCGACGGCCAGCGCGTCACGCGCTTTGCGCCGATCACCAAGCCCGAACGTCTGTTTGACCGCATCGAAACCCTGCTGAAATAACGCCCCTTTTTTACGGGCCGAGTGCGCTCGGCCCGCCTCCGGATGTCCGTTCGACAAAAAGGTTCCATCGGTAAGAAAATTTTCCTTGATGTAACCTTTCCTTCACATGATAATGATTCTCAGTTTGATATTAATTACCATTTAATGGTCTGTTTTATAAGCACAATGATGATGGATACTGCCAACACGCCTACCCCCGCCGCCGCGGCCCCGACCGAGCACAGCGCAAACGCGCCGCCCAGCTATGACAGCGCACAGCTGCTCGGCGCCGACGGCATCGCGTTCATTACCCATCAGGGCCAGCGCTATCAGCTACGGCAGACCAAAGCCGGGAAATTGATCCTGACCAAATAACCACAGCATCCTCAAACGCCAGCCACCCCGATCTTTTGATCCAGGCAGCCAGCAAATCTATTGATATGTTTTATTACATACGGAGAGTTGCACCATGCCTCTGACATTTTCCACCCGGCTGCGTTTTTCTGCTTTGAGTCTGGCGATTGCCTGCGCTCTGCCTACGGTGGCCTTGGCACAAAACACCAGCACAACATCCCATTCCAACGCGGCACCGGCTAAAAAAGCCAAAGCCGCCGACGAGACCATGACCGTGGTCGCCACCGGTAACCAACGCAGCAGCTTTGAAGCACCGATGATGGTCACTGTCATCGAAGGCAACTCGCCGGAAAGCCAGACCGCCCCCTCGGCCGCCGATATGCTGCGCCGCGTGCCGGGCATCACCGTGAACGGCACCGGGCGCAGCAACGGTCAGGACGTAACGATGCGCGGCTACGGCAAAAACGGCGTGCTGACGCTGGTCGACGGCATCCGCCAGGGTACCGATACCGGCCACATCGGCGGCACCTTCCTCGATCCGGCGCTGGTCAAGCGCATTGAAATCGTGCGCGGCCCCTCTGCGTTGCTGTACGGCAGCGGCGCACTGGGCGGCGTCATCGCCTACGAGACCGTCGATGCCGCCGATCTGCTGCTGCCGGGCCACGATACCGGGTTCCGCGTCTACGGCACCGCCGGCACCGGCGATCACAGCCTGGGCATGGGCGCCAGCGCTTACGGCAAGACCGATAGCCTCGACGGCCTGCTGTCGTTCGGCACCCGCGACGTCGGCAATCTGCGTCAGGGCAACGGCTTCGATGCGCCAAACGACGAAACCATCAGCAACGTGCTGGCCAAAGGCACCTGGAAAATCGACGACAATCAGTCATTGAGCGGCGATCTGCGTTACTACAACAACAGCGCCCAGGAGCCGAAAAACCCGCAGACGCCGGGCATCTCGAGCAGCAACCCGGTGACCAACCGCTCCACCATTCAGCGCGATGCCGCTCTGAGCTATAAGCTCAAGCCGGTCGGCCAGGATTGGCTGGACGCCACCTTGAAACTGTATACCTCGGAAGTCAAAATCAATGCGCACAACGCCGGTACGACCGACGAATTCCGCAAGCAGACCACCAACGGCGGCAAGTTGGAAAACCGCACGCGTCTGTTCGCCGACAGCTTTGCGTCACACCTGCTGACCTACGGCTCCGAGGTCTATGAACAGAAACAGCAGCCGGGCGGCGCCACCACCAGCTTCCCGCAGGCCAAGATCAACTTCGCCTCCGGCTGGCTGCAGGATGAAATTACGCTGCGCGATCTGCCCATCACGCTGCTCGCCGGCACCCGCTATGACAATTACAAAGGTTCAAGCGACGGTTATGCCGATGTCAATGCTGACAAGTGGTCGTCACGCGGCGCAGTCAGCATTACCCCCACCGATTGGTTGATGCTGTTCGGCTCCTACTCTCAGGCGTTCCGCGCGCCGACGATGGGTGAGATGTACAACGACTCCAAACACTTTTCGATACCCATGGGGCCTACCACCCTCACCAACTATTGGGTGCCTAACCCAAATTTGAAACCAGAAACCAACGAAACCCAAGAGTACGGATTTGGTCTGCGTTTCGATGATTTGATGCTGGCCGATGATAGCCTGCAGTTCAAAGCCAGCTACTTCGATACCAAGGCTAAGGATTACATCACTCCCGATTACACCATGGAGATAGGGCGTGGGCCACGCGGGCCTTACTGCATCAGCTGCACCACATTTTCAACCAACGTCGATCGCGCCAAGATCTGGGGATGGGACACGGCACTCAGTTATAAAACACCGTGGTTTGGCTGGGACTTGGCCTATAACCGCACCCGTGGCAAAAATGAAGCGACCGGTGAATGGCTGGCCGACATCAACCCGGATACCGTCACCAGCTCGCTGGACGTGCCACTGGGCGCAACCGGTCTGTCCGTCGGCTGGGTCGCCACCTTCGCCGAGCGCGCCAAGCGAGTGCCCGCCACCTACTCGGAACAAGGCGGATACGGCGTCAACGACTTCTATCTGAGCTATAAGGGCCGCGATCGTCTGCAGGGCGTGACCACCACCGTAGTGCTGGGCAACGCCTTCGACAAAGAATATTACTCGCCGCCGGGCATCCCGCAGGATGGCCGCAACGCCAAACTGCTGGTCAGCTACCAGTGGTAATCATTTGACTATCTGGCGGACAACCCGGTTGTCCGCCGTTCGCATCACAGCGCAGGAGAATCCCGCATGAGCAACACCCTATACGAACGCTACCAACAGGCTAAAATCGATCACCCCGGCAAGTACGCCCGCGATCTGGCGGCGATCCTTGGCGTCAGCGAAGCGGAGCTGACGCACGCCCGCGTCGGCCACGACACTCGCCGCCTGCAGGCCGATGCGCGCACCCTGCTGACCGAGCTTGAGCAGGTCGGCGTCACCAAGTCCATCACCCGCAACAGCTATGCGGTGCATGAGCAGATGGGCCGCTACCGCAACCAGCACCTCAACGGCCACGCCGGGCTGATCCTCAACCCGCGCGAGCTGGATCTGCGCCTGTTCCTCAACCACTGGACCAGCGTTTTCGCCATGAGCGAAACCAACAAGCGCGGCGTGCGCCACAGCATCCAGTTCTTCGACCAACAGGGCGATGCACTGCACAAGGTCTACACCACCGAAGAGACCGATCTGCCGGCCTGGATGGCACTGGTGGAACGCCATCTGAGCGAAGCAAACCCAGCACTGGCGCTGCAGCCCACCGAGGCGAGCACCGCGGATGAAACGACGCAGGATCATGCCAAAATCGACGGTGAATGGCGCGCGATGACCGACGTTCACCAGTTCTTCCAGCTGCTGAGCCGCAACAAACTGACGCGCCAGCAGGCGTTCCGCGCCGTCGGCGACGATCTGGCCTATCAGGTGGACAACAGCGCGCTGTCGCAGCTGCTGGAAGCGGCGCAGCAGCAGCAAAACGAGATCATGATCTTCGTCGGCAACCGCGGCTGCGTGCAGATCTTCACCGGCCAGATCGAACGTTTGATGCCGCAGGAAGGTTGGATCAACGTGTTCAACCGCCGCTTCACGCTGCATCTGATCGAAGACGCCATCGCCGAAAGCTGGATCACCCGCAAACCGACCAAGGACGGCATCGTCACCAGCCTGGAGCTGTTCGCCGCCGACGGCACGCAGATTGCGCAGCTGTATGGCCAGCGTACCGAAGGGCAGCCGGAACAAACCCAGTGGCGCGAGCAGGTTGCCGCGCTCGCCGCCAAGGACATCGCCGCATGAAATCTTCCTTGATCCGCCGCCTGGCGTTGATGATGGCGCTGGCGCTGCCGCTCACCGCTGCGGCGGCGCAGCGCATCGTCTCGATCGGCGGCGACGTGACGGAAATCGCCTTCGCACTGGGCGCCGGCGACGAGGTGATCGCCCGCGACAGCACCAGTCTGCACCCGGAAGCGGTGAAAAAGCTGCCGGACGTCGGCTATATGCGCCAGCTGAATGCCGAAGGCATTTTGGCGCTGAAGCCGACGCTGGTGCTGACGACCGAGCTGGCACAGCCGGCGCTGGTGCTCAAACAGCTGGCGGACAGCGGCGTCAACGTGGTCAGCGTACCGGGTGACACCACCCTGCAGGCGGTGCCGCAGAAAATCGCTACGATTGCCGCCGCGCTGCAGCGCGTTGAGCAAGGCAAACAGCTGAGCGAGCGCTATCAACAACAGCTGGCGGCGGTCGACACCTCTCCGCTGCCGGTCAAGGTGCTGTTCGTGATGAGCCACGGCGGCATCACGCCGATGGCCGCCGGGCAACACACCGCCGCCGACGCGGTGATTGCCGCCGCCGGATTGAAAAACGCCATGCAGGGTTTTGACCGCTACCGTCCGCTGTCGCAGGAAGGCGTCATCGCCAGCGCGCCGGATCTGTTGCTGGTCACCACCGACGGCGTGCGCACCCTCGGCGGCGAACAGCAGCTGTGGACGCTGCCGGGCCTGGCGTTGACGCCGGCAGGCAAGCAGCGCCGCGTACTGATCGTCGATGACATGGCGCTGCTGGGCTTCGGTCTGGAAACGCCGGCGGCGCTGGCCAAACTGCGCCACGCGGCGGAGCAAAAGTAATGCGCTGTCGCACCTCGCCTCAGTTGGCCATCATCGGTCTGCTGGTGTTGCTGACGCTGCTGGCGCTGGTCGCCGCCAACCTGGGCGCGCTGACGCTGTCGTTTCGCACCCTGTGGCGCGAACCTTTCAGCGACGCCGCCTGGCACATCTGGTTGAACATCCGCCTGCCGCGCGTGCTGCTGGCGGTGGTGATCGGCTGCGCGCTGGCGGTATCCGGCGCGGTGATGCAGGGGCTGTTCCGCAACCCGCTGGCGGATCCGAGCCTGCTGGGCATCAGCAGCGGGGGCGCGCTGTTTGTCGCCCTGTTCATCGTGATGCCGCTGGCGTTGCCGGTGACGATCGCGCTGTACGGCCATATGCTGGCGGCGTTCCTCGGCAGCCTGCTGGTGTCGCTATTGATCTACGGCATCAGCCGCAGCGGGCACGGCAATCTGTCGCGGCTGCTGCTGGCGGGCATCGCCATCAACGCCCTGTGCATGGCGGCCATCGGCGTGCTCTCTTACGTCAGCAGCGATCAACAGCTGCGCCAGTTCTCGCTGTGGATGATGGGCAGCCTCAGCCAGTCGCAGTGGCCGACGCTGGCCGTTTCCGCCTCGCTGATCCTGCCAACGGCGCTGTTGACGCTGCTGCAGGCGCGCCGGCTGAACCTGTTGCAGCTGGGGGACGAAGAGGCCCACTACCTCGGGGTGAACGTCCAGCGCGCCAAGCTGCAGCTGCTGTTGCTGAGCGCCTTGTTGATCGGCGCGGCGGTAGCGATGAGCGGCGTGATCGGCTTTGTCGGTTTGGTGGTGCCGCATCTGGTGCGCATGCGCCTCGGCGGCGATCACCGCTGGCTGCTGCCCTGCTCCGCGCTGGGCGGCGCCTGCCTGCTGCTGGTCAGCGATACGCTGGCGCGCACGCTGGTGGCGCCGGCCGAAATGCCGGTAGGGTTGATGACCAGCCTGATCGGCGGTCCTTACTTCTTGTGGCTGGTGATGCGCCAGCGGGAGCGAACCGGTGGATAACGCCGCCTGCCTGACGGCCCGAGAGCTGCGCTACAGCCTCGGTGCGCGCCGCCTGATCAACGACGTATCGCTCAGCCTTGCCGGCGGTGAAATGGTAGCGATTATCGGCCCTAACGGCGCCGGAAAATCGACGCTGCTGCGCTTGCTGACCGGCTATTTGACGCCGGACTGCGGCGAATGTCGCCTGCTTGATCGCCCGCTGGAACAGTGGGCGCCGCAGCAGTTGGCCAAAGTCCGAGCCGTGATGCGCCAGTACAGCGATCTGGCGTTTCCGTTCAGCGTGGAGGAAGTAGTCAGCATGGGGCGGGCGCCGCACGGCAAACGCGACGAGCATCAGGCGATCCAACAGGTGATGGCGCAGACCGATTGCCTGGCGCTGGCGCAGCGCGACTACCGCCAACTGTCCGGTGGCGAACAACAGCGGGTGCAGCTGGCTCGGGTGTTGGCGCAGCTGTGGCAACCGCAGCCGTCTCCCGCCTGGCTATTTCTCGACGAGCCGACCTCGGCGCTGGATCTGTACCACCAGCAGCACAGCCTGCGCCTGCTGCGCTCGCTGACGCGCCAACAGCCGCTGGGCGTCTGCTGTGTGCTGCACGACCTCAACCTGGCCGCGCTGTACGCCGATAGGATCCTGCTGCTGCATCAGGGGCGTCTGGTGGCGAGCGGCACGCCGCAGGAGGTGTTGCAGACGGAGATCCTCACCCGCTGGTATCAGGCCGATCTCGGCGTGGTGCATCATCCCGAAGTGTCGCTGCCGCAGGTCTACCTGCGTCAATAACGTCAAGGGCGCCATTAAGCGCCCTTTTTCATCTCAGCTGGAGCAGGAAATCTCCAGATGTTTGCCCCAGTCCGGTGGCAGCACGGCGAGATCGTCGTATTCCGGCGCATCGTCGAACGGCCGCAGCAGGGCCTGATGCAACCGCTGCAAACGGCCCACGTTGTCTTGCTCCGCGTCTTCAATGGCCTGCTGCGCCAGATAGTTGCGCAGGATCAGGCGCGGGTTCACCGCCTTCATCGCCCGTTGCCGCTCCGCATCGCTCACCTGCTCCTGCTGCAAACGCTGACGATACTGCTGATACCAGGAATCGAACGCCGCGCGGTCGATAAACTCGTCGCGCAGTGGCGACTGCGCCTGTTGCTGTTCAGTGTCGCTCAACAGGCGGAACGTGCGGGTATAGTCCCGCCCTTCCTGCGCCATCAGGCTCAACAAACCGGTGAGCACGTCATTGTCCTGCGCCGTCGGCGTGAAGAAGCCGAGTTTGGCGCGCATCTGTTCGCCGTAGGCGCGCATCAGCGCCGGTTCATACGCCGCCAGCGCCTGCTGCAGCTGTTCAGTGGTCATCAGCTCCGACAGGGTCTGCGCCAGGCGATGCAGGTTCCACAGCGCCACCGCCGGCTGATTGTCGAAGGCGTAACGCCCCTGATGGTCGGAGTGATTGCAGATATAACCGGGCTGATAGTCATCGAGGAAGCCGTAAGGGCCGTAGTCAATGGTGATGCCGAGAATCGACATGTTGTCGGTGTTCATCACGCCGTGAGCGAAACCGACGGTTTGCCAATGGGCGATCAGGCGCGCCGTCCGTTCCACCACGTCGGTAAACCACAGCAGGTAACGCTCAGCCTGATCCTGCAGCTGCGGCCAGTGACGGGCAATGACGAAATCCGCCAGCTGCCGCACCTGCTCCGGCTGTTTGCGGTAGTAAAAGTGCTCGAAGTGGCCAAAGCGCACGTGGCTTTCCGCCACCCGCATCAGCATGGCGCCGCGTTCCGGCTGCTCGCGGAACACCGGCTGCCGGCTGGTCACGATGGTCAACGCCCGGGTGGTCGGGATCCCCAGATGATGCAGCGCCTCGGAGGCCAGAAACTCGCGGATCACCGAGCGCAGCACCGCGCGGCCGTCCCCCATACGCGAATAGGGCGTCAGCCCGGCGCCCTTCAGGTGCCAGTCGCGGTGGCTGCCGTCCGCCAGGACCTGTTCGCCCAGTAAAATGCCGCGGCCATCCCCCAGCTGCCCGGCCCATACGCCAAACTGGTGGCCACTGTATACCTGTGCCAACGGCTGCATGCCGGGCAGCAGCGTTTCTCCCGCCCAAATGGGGGTTTTATCCGGGGTAAACCAGCTTTCATCCAGCCCCAACTCGCGCGCCAGCGGCTCGCTGTGGTACAGCAGGCGCGCATCCTTGAGCGGCGTCGGGTGCAGGGCGGTGTAGAAACCGGGTAACTGTTGGTAGTAAGCGTTATCGAACTGCGGCATAGGCCCTCCGTTTCAGCGTAGTGTAGAGCCTGGACGGGCGGATTAACACCGAAGGAATGCAGGGAGAACGCATCCGCCTGTCGCCAGGACGGATGCGGGGAGTTTGGCGTTTCCACCTGACGGAGGAAACGCGGTTTAACGCGGGCTGACAAAACGGTGTCATCAGCCAAAAAACGATGGCGAATAACGGCGACGGAATCACGGCAAACATCACCCCGCGCATTATTTACCTCATTGTGTGTAGTTTTTTATATCACTTCTTAATTATTGAACTCGCTGGGCTTCGCCAGCAAAGTTTGCAGATTATCCACACCAACGCTGGGCCATAAAAAACCTTGCAGGCCTAAAACACCGGCGTATCTGAGTTTATTAAAGTACTCTTTTTTCTCTATTCCTCCGACGATCACGCCTTTACACAACAGGTTGATATTCTTTAACAACGAGTCGATGACCACGTCATACCCCTGGTGGGTAAACAGCTGCCAGTAAAAACGCTTGTCTATCTTTACATAGTCAAACAAACCATCATACAGCGCGGTCAAGGTGGCTTTACCGGAACCGAAATCATCGAGCCACAGCGTAAACATTTCGCTTAATCGCTGCACGTACGGGTTGTTCTTCCCGGCCGAAAGATTCGAAAAACTCTCACTCATTTCGAATGCAATAAAAGGATATTGCCTGATCCATTGGCACAATGCCGGATCGGAAAGAATAAGTTCGACGATGGTTTCTTCGATATTGATGGTCAACTGCACGCTGTTACCGGTAAACCAGTCCGCGTGCCGCTCCGCAAGTTTCAATTGCTCATTAAATAACTCAATCCTTTGTTCAGGCGCCAATAAATTAATCCCAATTTCGGCCGGCATGGCTAAATCACCGTCGAGACTGTTGAAACGGCTCAACATTTCCACCGCCAACAGCCTGCCCTCCATTGAGTAAACAGGTTGAAAAACATAGCTACTAATAAAGTCAGCTTCGAGTTGGATGTTCATTTTAATGCCACAGGATGAATGGCTAGCGTATCATCGTATATCAATATATTTTATCGATCAATCCTTCTGGGATTAATCGGAAATATCAATGCAAATACCCATGAAATATCATTTAATTGATAGATTAAAGCTATACGACAATCGCGAAAGGCGCAAAAGAAAAGCAGCTGAACTTATGCCACCTTTCTCGCCCAATGCGTGATATGAAAAGGTATTTGGCTTAAGGGGATTGGATGACGGGCTAAATTTGACTTATCTCCGTTGTTTTATTTAAGAAAAATCTTAAATAAAGTAAAATAATCTTTCTGCTGTAACGCCGATTTTTCCTGCCGTTAACGATGACTGATTAAATTTAATAACGCATCAATTCCGCCCGTTATTCTCAGCATTGAAAACGTAAAAAAATGCCCACCTTGATTTTCAGAAAATCTGCGCTACGCCCCTGCGAAGCGTCGATTTCAGCGATAAAAAAAGGGATGAGCACGCTCATCCCCTTCACCATCCCATACCGGCTAACGGATCGTTTCGCTCAGCCATTGCCGCAGTTCGGTCAATTCGGCCGCCTGTTGCGGATAATCCGCCATCAGCCGATCGCAGCAGGCGGCAACGGGCTCGCTGCGATACGCGCAGCCCACCAGCGCTTCCGCCAGCCGCTGCAGCGGGGCGGGATTCAGGCTGTCGGTGAACACCTGCGCGCGAGCAATCGTTCCCTTCTCCACGTCGAAGAACAGATCCACGCCGCCCCAGACGAAGCGCTCATTAAGCAGATGGCTGAACGCCGGCGCCTTGCCGAAATTCCATTCCCAACTGCTCTGTTTGGCGAACTGCGCGGCAAAATCGGGCAAATCGGGGAATACGTCCGGCGAAATGATCTCCGGCTCGGCCGTCTCGCCATAGTGGGCAAAAAAGGCCTGCACGATGGCTTCGCACACCTGCTCATGGCTGATACCCGGCAAAAACTCCGCCAAATTGGCGACGCGCGAACGCACCGAGGTGATGCCCTTGGCCTGCAGCTTTTTGGGATCCGGATTGAGGTAGTCCGCCAACCGCTCCAGATCGGCGTTCAGCAGCAGCGTGCCGTGGTGGAAACCACGGTCCTGGGTTTCTCGATAGGCCGAGCCGGATATTTTGCGCGGCCCGTCGGCGGTTTCCATCACCAGATCGTTGCGCCCCGACGCGCCGGCCGTGACGCCCAGCTGCCGCAGCGCTTGCAGAATGATGTCGGTCGAGACGCTTTTGTCGTAACCCGGTTTGCCGGCCATAAAGGTGAAACAGGTGTTGCCCAGGTCGTGAAATACCGCCCCGCCGCCGCTGCTGCGCCGCGCCAGCCGAATGCCGTCCTGCTCCATGCGCCGGGTGTTGCACTCTTTCCAGGGGTTCTGCGACTGGCCGATCACGACCGTTTCGGCATTGCGCCACAGAAAGAGAATTTTTTGCGTGGTCATCTCGCGGAAGATGCATTCTTCCACCGCCAGGTTAAACCAGGGATCGTAGGAATCGGAGATCAGTAAACGCAGACTGTTCATGGCAGGCACCGTTCAAAACACGTGATGCCGCCATGATACACCAAATCAATAGGTTAAGGCTAAATGCGTCGCGCCTGCCAGTACACCCGCTTCCAGTAGACGTTATCGAGCGAGGAGCGGATCACTCCGCGGCTGGTCGAAGCGTGGATAAATTGGTCGTTGGTATCGTAAATGCCGACGTGCAGGCCGTTCTCACCGCCGCCGGTTTTGAAGAACACCAGGTCGCCCGGCATCAGCTCATCACGCGAAACCTTGGTGCCCAGCGAAGTTTGCTCTTCGGTCGAACGCGGCAGCTGCATGTCGAAACGATCGCGGAACGTGCGGTAAACAAAGCCGGAACAATCTACGCCGCCGCGATCCAGGCCGCCGTAACGGTACGGCGTGCCGTACCACTGACGCAGTTGCTCGTTGAGCTGGGCCACCACCACGATAGAGTCCGCCAGGCGGCCGCTCGGCGGCGGCGCATGGCTGCTGCAGCCGGCGAGGATCAAACTGGCTAATAAAAACCACACACGCATCCGCATAATATTCCTTCATTGAACACGCTGCCGCATTATGCCAATCGGCACACCACCACCGCCTGCGAGGCGAAGCCGGCACCACGTAAGGAGAGCGCTATTTGGCGTTAATTTATCTCCCGCACGGGGAAAAAGGCAAGCGCCATGAGGGAGATAATAGCAGGATCGCCGGTTTTGACCCTATTCTGGCGATTTTGTCTTGGGTTTGCTGTTAATCAGCCCGACGCCGAACAGAATAAACAGCGTGCCCAACGTTTTCAGCAGCGTAGCGGATTCGTTAAACCACGGCAGGATCACCGCCGCCAGATAGACCAGCGCGTAGCTGACGCTCAGCAGAGGATAAGCGCGGTTTAACGGCAGGTGGCGCAGCGCAAAGAACCAACACAGCATCGACAGCGCATAACCGAAGATGCCGCCGCCCACCGCCAGAAGCGGCAGCCAGTAGTCGCCGATCAACGCCAACGAGACGTCGGCGAACGACATCAGCGGGATCTGCACCATGCCCCACTTCATCAGCAACTGCGCCAGCGTCACCAGCAGTACGCTGGCAGCGCCCCAGGCATAGCCCTTCATGAATGCACGCTCATCAGCAGGATCCCCAGCATAATCGACGCCACGCCGCACCAGTGGCGAGCGGTCGTCGGCTCATGAAACAGCCAGCGCGCCGCCAGCGTCACCATCACGAAGTTCAGGCTGAGCATCGGGTAAGCCAGGCTGAGCGGCAGGCGTTGCAGCACATTGAGCCACACCGCCATGCCCAGCCCCAGCAGCAGCACCGCCAGCGCCAGCCAACGCAGCGTCTGCTTCAGCCGCGCTTCGTCCGCCCGCTCCCAACAGTGCGCCGCCTGCTTCTGGCACAGCTGCCCACCGCAGGTGAGCAGGCTGACCACTATCACTAACAGAAAACCGATCATGGTTGCTGTTTATACCACATCAGCACCAGGCGATTCATGCGATCCACCTTGTCTGCGGCAGGCAGTTCCTGCGGCAGCGCTTCGCCACGGGACAGCTGCAGCACCAGCGACACGTTCCCCTGCTTGCGCGCCTGCGCCAGCCACTGCGGGAAGTCGGCGTCGCTGATCAGGTGGCCTTTGGCGTCCGGATACTCCAGACCATAAGCTACCTCGCCTTTCTGGCTGTACATCAGCACGTCGCTACGCTTCAGTTCCCAGGCCAAACCGGCCGCTACCCCGACGCTGTCGGTCAGCACGTAACGGCTGTCGCCCAGCTCGGCCATGGTGGCGCGCGCAAAGTTCTGCGGCAGCTTGGAATCGGTCACCTGTTGCGGGATGGCGTAGCCGATCACCAGGCACAGCAATACCGGGCAGGCCGCCGCCCAGCGCCATTGACGGCCGTTATCGCGTGCGGAAACCAGCGCGAACAGCAGCCAACCGCCGAAGGCGATCAGGCCGAGCACCACCTTCGGCCACTCTTGCGCGGTAAACAGATGGGCTTTCGGCAGCAGGCCGGAACTCAACACTACCAGCGCCACGATGCCGATCAGCCCGAACAGGCCGTTCAGCCAGGCATTGGCCTTGAACAGTCTGGCGCGCAGGGTGGCGGCGTAGTCTTCCGCATAGGCGGTCATCAGCAGCGCCAGCGGCGCCATGCACGGCAGAATGTAGGTCGGCAGCTTGCCTTTGGCGATGCTGAAGAAGATCAGCGGCATCATCGCCCAGCTCAGCAGGAAGAACAGCTCCGGGCGCTGTACGCGTTCGCGCCAGCCCTTGAGCAGCGCACCGGGCAGCAGCGCCAGCCAAGGCAGCACCGCACCCAGCAGGATCGGCAGGTAATACCAGAACGGCGCCTTGTGCTGGGCGTTATCTTCGGCGAAACGCTGAATATGTTCGACCCAGAAGAAGTAATTCCAGAAATCGGGTTCGCGTTGCGCGATCGCCAGCGCCCACGGCAGGCTGAGCAACGTAGCGGTCACGATCGCCACCGGACCGTAGCACAGCAGATCCTTGATGCGGCGTTGCTGGATGACGATCGGGATCACCGCGAGCACTGGCACCGCCAGCGCCAGGAAGCCCTTGGTCATAAAGCCCATGCCGCAGGCCAAGCCCAGCAGCGCATAAGCGCCCAGCTTGCCTTTAACCGAAGTGGCTTTCAGCGTCAGGTAATAGCTGACCATCGCTGCCGCCAGCCACAGCGAGATCATCGGATCGAGCACGCTGTAGGTGCCGATGCTGAACACCAGCACCATCGACAGGAACATCAGCATCGCCAGGCTGGCGCGGCGCGCATTGCGCCACATCAGCATCGCCAGCGCGAACACCAACAGTGCGGTCATGCCGGTGCTGAACACCGAACCGAAGCGCACCGCAAAGTTGTTTTCGCCGAACAGCCACTGGCTGATGTTATTGAACCAGTAACCCGCCACCGGCTTTTCGAAGTAGCGCAGCCCCAACAGGTGCGGCACAACCCAATCGCCGCGCTGCAGCATTTCACGGCTGATCTCGGCATAACGCGTCTCGTCCGGCTGCCACAGCAGGCGGCCGTTAAGTGGGATCAGGTAAACCAGAGCAAAAAAAACGGCCAGCAGAATGGCCCAGGATCCTTTTAGCGCCTTCATGTAACGTCCTTCACATCGGTTTGACAGCCCAGCCAACCTTCGCGGCCGGGGAAAGGAGCACGCTTGATGCGGCCCAACGGCAGTGACGCCAAATCTTGTGGTAACAGCGCGCTAAGCGGACAGAATTCGATGCCCTGCTGCCGTGCGCGTTGCAATAACTGTTCGAACATCGCCGCTTGCGACATGCCTTCCACTTCGGTGTGAATGGTGTACACCGGCACGCCGCGATCGTTCTCGATGGCGCGCAGAATGTAGTCGTTGAAGTCGGCCATGCTGACTTCGCTGCCGATCACTTCGTCGAAGGTCGGCAACGTCACCGGGATCTGCACCGTGCCGTGACGCCCGTCGCTCAGCACCGGACGGAACGGATGGGTGCCGCGGCAATCGCTGTTGTAATGGAAGCCGAAGCGTTGCTTGACCTCCAGCACGCGCGTATCGGCACGCCATCCCGCCACGGCGGAGCATTTCACCGGCTGGCCGGTGCAGGCGCTCAGGGCGTCGACGCCCAGCTGCACCTGCTCGGTCAGCTGCGCCTCGCTCCACTTGCCGACCTTGGCCTGCCACCCCTGGTGATCCCAGGCGTGCAGCCCCACCTCATGGCCGGCTTCGGCGGTACGCTTCATCAGCGGCCCCAACGCGCGTGAAATGTTGCGCCCCGGCCAGGCGGTGCCGGCCAGCAGAATGTCCAGCCCGTACAGCGAAGCGGCGTTCGAACGCAGCATTTTCCACAGAAATTTCGGACGCAAAAGGCGCCAAAGATGGCGCCCCATGTTGTCCGGTCCCACGCTGAAGAAGAAGCTGGCCTGAATATCGTACTTGTCGAACAGGTCCAGCAACTGCGGCACCCCTTCACGGGTGCCGCTGAAGGTATCTACATCAACCCGCAGACCGACTTTCTTCATGCACCGTTCCCTTCCTGAACGGTAGTGCGCAGGAAGTAGTCCAGCGTATCGGCGACGGTTTGCTTCATCTCGATGGTCGGCTGCCAGCCCAGCAGGCGATGAGCGTTCTTGATGCTCGGCGTGCGGTGCTCGACGTCCTGGTAACCTTTACCGTAGTAGCTGCTGCTCTCAACGTCCTTGAAGCCTGCAAACGGCGGGAAGCGGTCGCGCAGTGGGTGGTTGTTGAAGCTTTCCAGCAGCATTTCCGCCAGCTCGCGGATGCTCGCTTCGTTGGTCGGGTTACCGATGTTGACGATCTGGCCGTCGCACAGGCCGTCGCGGTTCTCGATGATGCGGAACAGCGCTTCGATGCCGTCGTTGATGTCGGTGAAGCAACGTTTCTGCGCGCCACCGTCCATCAGTTTGATCGGCGAACCTTCCACCAGGTTGAGGATCAGCTGGGTGATGGCACGGGAAGAGCCGATACGCGCAGCATCCAGGTTATCCAGGCGCGGCCCCATCCAGTTGAATGGACGGAACAGCGTGAACTTCAGGCCTTCTTTAGCGCCGTAAGCCCAGATCACCCGATCCAGCAGCTGTTTGGAGACCGAGTAGATCCAGCGCTGTTTGTTGATTGGCCCGACGATCAGGCGCGAATGGTCTTCGTCGAACTCTTTGTCGTCGCACATGCCGTACACTTCTGAGGTGGACGGGAAGATGATGCGCTTGTTGTATTTCACGCAGTCGCGAACGATCTTCAGGTTCTCTTCGAAGTCCAGCTCGAACACGCGCAGCGGGTTACGGGTGTATTCGATCGGCGTCGCGATCGCCACCAGCGGCAGCACCACGTCGCATTTCTTGATGTGATACTCGATCCACTCGGAGTGGATGCTGATGTCGCCTTCCACGAAGTGGAAACGCGGGTTGTCGAGGAAACGGCTGATGGCGTCAGAACCGATATCCAGGCCGTAGATGTCGTAGCGATCGTCACGCAGCAGGCGCTCGGTCAGGTGGTTACCGATGAAGCCGTTGACGCCGAGGATCAGCACGCGGGTGCGACGCTTCATTACGGCGTTCGGCTTGGCGGCCAGGCGCACGTCGGTGACGATGCCCATTTCCTGCGCCAGGCGGCTGCCCTGCACGTACAGGCCGCTGTCGTTCTGACCGGCAACGATCTCCAGCGCGCCTTCGCCACAGGCGATGACCAGCGGCGAGGTGCTCAGTACGGTGCCCGGTTGCTTGTCGTGTTGGGTATCCAGCACGCGAGAGCGCCAGACGATCAGCTTGCGCTGGCCGAGGTAGCTGAAGGCACCCGGGTACGGTTCCGTGACGGCGCGTACCAGGTTGTTGATCTCTTTGGCGGACTTGTGCCACAGGATCTCGCCGTCCGCCGCGGTGCGACGGCCGAAGTAGCTGGCCTGAGACTCATCCTGCTTGGTGAAGGTGGCCGTACCGTTCTTCAGCTTCGGCAACTGCTCTTTCAATACGGCCTGCGCGGCTTCCAGCACTTTTTTGTGCAGCGTCAGCGCAGTGTCGTTGTCGGCGATGGTCACTTTCTGCTGACCGACGATGTCGCCGGCGTCTGGGCGTTTCACCATCTTGTGCAGCGTGGCGCCGGTTTCGGTTTCGCCGTTCACCAGCGCCCAGTTCACCGGGGCGCGGCCACGGTAATGCGGCAGCAGCGAACCGTGCAGGTTGAAGCCGCCCTGCGGTGCCAGCGAGAGGATCTCGTCGCTCAGCATGTGGCGGTAGTAGAACGAAAAGATCACGTCCGGCTGCAGGTCGCGAATGCGGTCAACCCACAGCGGGTGGTTCACGTCTTCCGGCGCATAGACCGGCAGATCCAATTCGGCGCCCAAACGGGCCACGGAGGAGAAGAAGTTGTTCTCACCAGGGTCGTCGGTGTGCGTGAATACGGCCTGCACGTCATAACCCGCCTCAGTCAGCGCTTTCAGACCTGCGCAGCCAATATCATGGTAAGCAAATACAATAGCTTTCATCATTCTTCTTCCTGAGTATTGTGGTCCTGCTGTACGCCGACCACTTTCTGAACAAAATAGCGAGGACGTGCGCGCACGTCGGTATAGATGCGGCCGATGTATTCACCCAGTAGCCCCATGCCAACAAACTGGGCGCCGATAAAGGTGAACAGCACGGCGAAGAGGGTGAACACGCCGCCGGCGGCCCATTCAGGGCCGAGCAGCAGACGCAGCGCAATCAGCACCAGCGCCAACACAAACCCGGACAGCGCCACGATGCTGCCGACCACGCTGAGCAAACGCAGCGGGGTGGTGGTCAGACAGGTGATCAGGTCGTACATCAGGTTGATCAGCTTCATCAGGCTGTACTTGGAATCGCCAAACTCGCGCTCGGCGTGACGCACGTCGATCTCGGTCGTGCGGCGGGCGAAGGTGTTCGCCAGAATCGGGATAAAGGTGCTGCGCTCGTGGCAGTGCAGCATCGCCTCAACGATATGACGACGGTAGGCGCGCAGCATGCAGCCGTAGTCTCCCATCGACTTGCCGGTGGCGCGTTGAATCATCATGTTGATCAGGCGCGAAGCGCTTTTGCGGAACCAGGAGTCTTGACGGTTGGCGCGCACGGTGCCCACCACGTCATAGCCCTCTTCCGCCACGCTGACCAGACGAGGGATCTCCTCCGGCGGGTTCTGCAGATCGGCATCCAGCGTAATCACCAGATCGCCGGTCACCTGGTTGAAACCGGCCATGATCGCCGAGTGCTGGCCATAGTTGCGGTTCAGCAAAACGGCGATGATGTGGCTGTCCGGCTTTTCCGCCGCCGCGGTCAGCATGTCCGCGGAGCTGTCGCTGCTGCCATCGTCGACGAGGATGATTTCATAAGGTTGAGATAACTGCTTGCAAGCGGCGGTAGTACGCTCCAGCAACGCCGGCAGACTTTCCTGCTCGTTGTATACCGGAATGACTATCGACACTTTTTTAATCGGTTCAACGCGAGACACGTAAAGACTCCACAACAGAAGACAAGGCATTGACCACGCGATCCACGTCTGCGTCGGTCATATCAGGGAATAGCGGTAAAGTGCACAGCCGCGCCGAGCTCCATTCGGTATTCGGCAAGGAAAGCTGCGGATAACGCTCACGGTAGAATTTCTGGGTATGCGCGGCGCGGAAATGCAACCCGGTGCCGACGCCAACCTCTTTCAGACGCTCCATCAACCGATCGCGATCGATGCCGCAACGCTCAGGATCGACACGGACCATAAACAGATGCCAGGCGTGATCATGCGGGTAATCCGGCACGCCCAACGGTTGGAACGGTGAGCCTTCCAGCGCACTCAGGTAGCGCTGTGCCAGCGCCTTACGGCGCGCGTTCAGCTCAGCGAAGCGCGACAGTTGCACCACGGCGATCGCCGCGTGAATGTCGGACAGGTTGTATTTGTAACCCGGCTCCACCACTTCGGCCTGCGGTTTGCGGCCAAGCTGCTGACGATCGAAGGCATCGACGGCCAGACCGTGGAACTTCAGGCAACGCAGGCGATCCGCCAGCGCATCGTCGTCGGTGGCGATCAGGCCGCCTTCGGCGCAGGTCACGTTTTTAATGGCGTGGAACGAGAAAATCGCCGTGCCGCGCGCACCGACCCATTCGCCGTTGTAGCGCGTGCCGACCGCATGGGCGGCGTCTTCGATCAAAGGCAGACCGTGGCGTTCGGCCACAGCGCGCAGCGCGTCCATCTGCAAAGGAGCGCCGGCGTAGTGCACCGGAACAATCGCTTTGGTTTTCGGGGTGATGGCAGCCTCAACATCGGCGGCGCTGACCATCAACGTATCACGGTCAACGTCGATCATGACCGGCATGGCGCCCAGCAGCTCGATCATGTTGAGGGTGGAAACCCAGGTTTGCGAAGGGGTGATGACTTCGTCGCCGGGGCCGATGCCCAGCGCCATCAGCGTGATGTGCATGCCCGCTGTGGCGGAGCTGACGGCGATCGCATGCTTACAGCCGAAGGTGGAACAGAAGTCGCTTTCCAGCTGCTGGTTTTGCGGCCCGGTGGTGATCCAACCGGAACGCAACACTTTCTCTACCGCGGCGATTTCTTCATCGCCGATGGCCGGACGAGAGAAAGGCAAAAATTGATCCATAGTTAACCCCAAACGTATCGAACTGCTTTTGATGACACTGTAAATCCCTTTCGTTTAACGGATATTAAACGCCAGAGAAGAATCGTTTCCGTGGATTAACTGCCAATGTAAGGCCGCAAGCTTAACTAAACCTTAAGACGAGACTTGTCATCAGTGGGTCAACTGATTGGTGGGTGTCGCCATCATCTATTTAAAATTATTATTAAAATCAGTTTCTTATATTTATTAATAATTATTTACGTATTTCATTTTTGCCGAATCAAGCGTAGCACGTCATCGACGTTTTTCAAGAAAATCGATAAGAAAATGAGAGGCAGCCCAATATTAACCGATGATTACCCGGCTATTTATATTCACTGCGTTTAGTTTTCGTTTACGTTACGCCCCGCCGCCGCCGCGACTCAAGCCGTGCGGGTCATGATCCAACGCTGGTCCCCCACCCATTGCAGGTGGAAGTCCACTTCATAGATCTGCGACAGCAGCGTTGGCGCCATCACCTCACGCGTGGCCCCCTGTGCCACCAGCCGCCCGGCGTGCAGCAACCAAACCCGATCGGCCTGCTGTAAGGTATGATTCAGATCGTGCGCGCACACCAGCGCGCTGCGCCCGCTCTGGCAAAATTCCCGCAGCAGGCGATCCAGCGCGACTTTCTGCGCCACGTCCAGGCTGTTGGTCGGCTCATCCAGCAACAACAGCCGGCTGTGCGGATTGACGCTGGGCCACACCTGCAGCAACACCGCCGCCAGCCGCACCCGCTGCCATTCGCCACCGGAGAGCTGCGTCAGCATGCGTGACAGCTTATCCACCAGCCTCAGCCGCTGGCACAAATAGAGAATGGCGTGTTCCACATCGGTTTGCGCCGCTGCCGCTGGCCGGTGCAAGGCCAAATACTGGAACATCGGCATCAGCGACACCGGCGGCTGTTGCTGGCTAAGATAGCCGCGCCGGCATGCCAGCGCGTTACCCGGATAATCGGCCAGCGCGCGCCCGTCCAGGCGAACCTCGCCCAGCCCCGGCAGCATGCCGGCCACCCGTGCCAGCAGGGTGCTCTTCCCGGCGCCGTTTGGGCCGATCAGATGAACCTGCAACCCGCCTTCAATCTGTGCCGAAAAAGGCGCCAGGCGCCCCGCCACCCCAACCTCGACGAGTTGCAGCATCCGTCTTATCCTGCCAGCGCTTGTTTTACCGCCGCCACCAGCGCCGGATCTTCCGGCGTGGTGTCAGGCGAGAAGCGTTGGATCACCGTGCCGTCGCGCGCGACGAGGAATTTCTCGAAGTTCCACAGAATATCGCCGGCGTGCTTCGGCGCCCGCCCTTTGCTGGTCATCCGCGCCAGGAACTCGCTGCCCTCCGGTGCGACAGCATCCGGCTGCGCGGCAATCAGCGCCTGGTATAGCGGATGCCGATGTTCGCCGTTCACCTCAATCTTGGCGAACATCGGGAATTGCACACCGAAGGTGCCGCGGCAAAACGCCAGGATCTCTTCGTTGCTGCCCGGCTCCTGGCCCAGGAATTCATTGGACGGGAACCCCAAAACTTCCAGCCCCCGATCGCGATAGGTTTCGTACAGCGCTTCCAGCCCTTCATATTGCTTGGTCAGGCCGCACTCCGAAGCCACGTTGACCACCAGCAGCACCTTGCCCTGGTAGGCGCCCAGCGTGGTCGCCTGATTTTCGATGGTGTGTAACGGCAGGTTGTAGATTGGCTTGCTCATCGGTTGTCATCCTTTGGTTTTTTAATGGCAGGTGAATGAAGAAAACTACCTTACGCCCTTTGTCCGGGTCAGTAACCAGATAAATAGCGGCGCCCCCAGCGTGGCGGTCACCACGCCGATCGGCAGCTCGGCCGCCAGCAGCGCAACGCGGGCGATCACATCGGCCACCAGCAACACCCCGGCTCCCGCCAGCGCGCAGGCCGGCAGCAGATAGCGCTGGTCGGTCAGGCCGGTGAGCCGCAAAATATGCGGGATCACCAACCCAACAAAACCAATCACTCCGGCGAGCGCCACGCTGACGCCGACCAGCCAGCCGATCGCCAGCACCAGCAAATTACGCCACAGATGCAGCGACAGCCCAAGTTGCCGCGCCTGTACCTCGCCCAGCGCCATCAGGTTGAGCGCTCTGCCCTGGCCGCAAAGCCACAGCAGCACCGGCAGCAGCGCCAGCACCAGCCACTTTTGCCGCCAGTCTACGCCGCCAAAACCGCCCATCATCCAGTACATCAGCTGCCGCAGATCGAGGCTGGTGCTGAAATAGACCGCCCAGGTCATCAGCGCGCTGCACACGATGCCCAGCGCCACGCCAACCAGCAACAGCCGCGCATTGGTCAGGCGCCGACGCCGAGCGAAGCCCAGCAGCAAAAAGGTCATCGCCAGCGCACCGGCTATCGCGGCGGCGCTCATCAGCGCCACCGGCAACAAACCGTGCCCTAACAGCACCGTCAACACCAGCGCGACGCCGGCGCCGTTAGCCACCCCCAGCAGACCGGGCTCCGCCAGCGGGTTTTCAAACAGCGCCTGCATCACCGCGCCCGCCACCGCCAGGGCGGCGCCGACCAGCATCACCGCCAGCGCGCGCGGTAAACGCAGTTGCCAAACGAACAGCTGCGCCCGATCGCTGAACCACTCTGACGGCCATATCCATTGATCACCGGCGCAAAGGCTGAACAGCAACGCCACCGTCACGCCCAGCGCCAGCAGAGTGACCTGGCGTTTATCGCGGTAGCGCTGATGTTGCAACAGTAAGGTGAAAGTACGGCTGGTTGGCATGGCGCGGCGGTTCCCTGCCGGCCGCTGTCGTGGCCGGATAATTGACGTCTGAGTCGAATATTAGGGGGTTAACGCCGCAAGGGGAAGCCTTGCGTAGGCGATGGCGCAGGAAAGCAGCGGCTGGCCCTGCCCGTCATCACCATGATGATGGCAAAACCAGCCGCCGGTAAACTCAGGGATTAACGATGTGGGCCGGCGTTGCCCGGCGGATAAGGCTGACCGCGGCCGTCATCGCGGCGATCATGGTCACCCCGATCGTCATGACGGCGGTCGCGATTATCGCGATCGCCGTGGAACGGATTGCCGCTGCGTTCCGGCTCGCGATGCTCATAGCCACGCGGCGGCGAAGGTTGCCAGCGTCCGCCGTCCCAATACAAACCGCGCGCATTGCGCTCACCCAGACCGCGGCCCTGGTGCGCATGCCACCACTGCGGTGGACGCCAGTCGTAGCCATCCCAGTAGTAGCCGCGACGGTCCTGATCCCCCAGATGCAGGGAAACGCCCGGCACGTTGATATCGACGGACACATCGGCCTGCGCCGCCAGCGGCAGCAACAGTGGGAAACACACCAGCAACAGGATCTTTTTCATTTTACCTTCTCACTCTATTTTTCTTGCTGCAGTGGTTATATCAGCGTGCTTATTTAACGACTATCTCATCGATGCCTATTTTCAGATCGTTTTCGACGGCCTTACACAATCTCTACACTGTTTGCCGCCGCCTTTAATTATCATAACCACTGACAAGGTTTAACGAATAACTGACGTCTCTCAAGCCGCAAGACAATTATAATTAAATGGATTCCCACCGGAGGATAATAAGATGATTAAACGTATAGGTATGTTGCTGGCCGTTGTGGCCCTGGCCCCAAGCCTCAGCGCCTGCTGCTGGGGCCCGCACTGGGGCGGCGGCCACCGCGGCGACGGCCCAGGCCATTATTATGGCCGTTATTGAAATGAAAAATAAGACCACCCATCACACAAAATAAGATATAAGAATATTCCGCAAATAAAATTAAATAAATTTTTGCCGTAGTGCTTTAATGAATAATTTTAATTCTTACGTTGCCCATTAGGAATAAACTGAATTTTCCCAAAAAAAGAAAAAGGCCGCGCAAGCGGCCTTTTTTGATGTCACGTCACTCACCCTTTCGGGCTGGCGTTTTCTACCCGGCTTTTCAGCTTCTGCCCCGGACGGAAGGTCACCACGCGGCGCGCCGTAATCGGAATGTCTTCGCCGGTCTTCGGGTTACGCCCCGGACGTTGGTTCTTGTCACGCAGATCAAAGTTGCCAAAACCCGACAGTTTTACCTGTTCGCCATTCTCAAGGGCCCGACGGACCTCTTCAAAGAACAGTTCCACCAGGTCTTTGGCGTCCCGTTTGCTAAGCCCAAGCTTCTCAAACAGGTGTTCTGACATTTCAGCTTTAGTAAGCGCCATAGGTTCAATCCCTCAAGGATGCTTGGAATCGCTGTTTTAGAGCCTCTACGCATTTTGCAACGGTAGCGGCTATCTCCTCTTCTTCCAGTGTACGAGCGGTATCCTGCAATACCAGACTGATAGCCAGGCTCTTGTCACCTTCTGCCACGCCCTTGCCACGGTACACGTCAAACAAGTTTACGCCAACTACCTGATTTGCGCCAACTTTCTTACACTCGGCCAAAATATCTTCTGCAGGGACGTTTTCAGCCACCACAACGGCGATATCACGGCGGTTTGCCGGGAAGCGCGAAATCTCCCGCGCCTGAGGCACGGCGCGGCTCGCAAGCTTGTTCCACTCCAGTTCAAACACCACGGTGCGGCCGTTAAGATCCAGTTTACGTTCAAGTTCCGGGTGAACCACACCGATGAAACCTACGCGTTCGCCGTGCAAATAAATCGCCGCACTTTGCCCTGGATGCAGGGCCGGATTGGCTTCCGCCCGGAACTGAATTTCGGATAATTTACCGGTCAGCTCGAGAACAGACTCCAGATCCCCTTTTAAATCATAGAAGTCGACGGGCTTGCGCGCCAGATCCCAATGCTCATCGTGCGTATGGCCGGCGATCACGCCTGCCAGCATGACGTCCTGACGGATACCCAGATCTGCCGCACTATCAGGCACAAAGCGCAGGCCGCTTTCAAACAGGCGCAGGCGCGTCTGCTGGCGGTTCTGGTTATACACCACCGCAGACAGCAGGCCGGTCCACAGCGACAGACGCATCGCCGACATCTCGACCGAAATCGGGCTCGGCAGGATCAGCGCTTCTTCATTCGGATGCAGCAATGCCTGCACTTTCGGATCGACGAAGCTGTAGGTGATCGCTTCCTGGTAGCCGTTATCCACCAGCATGGTCTTCACGCGCTTGAGCGTCAGATCGGCTTCGCGATGCTGGGTCATCACCAGATCGGCACGAACCGGCACATCCGGGATGTTGTCGTAGCCGTAAACGCGCGCCACTTCTTCCACCAAATCCTCTTCGATCTCCATATCGAAACGCCAGCTCGGCGCGAGCGCTTGCCAGCTGTCGCCCTGTTCGGTTACCTGGCAACCCAGGCGGCGCAGAATGTCGCTAACCTGCTCGCTCGGCACCACGTGGCCGATCAGACGATCCAGCTTCTCGCGGCGCAGCGTGATGGTAGCGCGCTTCGGCAGTTCGTTTTCATCGGTCACGTCGATAACCGGGCCGGCCTGGCCGCCGCAGATGTCGAGCAGCAGGCGCGTGGCGCGCTCCATCGCTTTGTACTGCAGCGCCGGATCGACGCCACGCTCATAGCGGTGAGAAGCATCGGTGTGCAGGCCGTGACGGCGCGCGCGGCCGGTGATCGACAGCGGGCTGAAGAAGGCGCACTCCAGCAGCACGTCCTGAGTTTCTCCGTTGACGCCGGAATGCTCGCCGCCGAAGATGCCGCCCATCGCCAGCGCTTTTTGATGATCGGCGATCACTAAGGTGTCGGCGTTCAGTTTGGCTTCGTTGCCGTCCAGCAGCGTCAAGGTTTCCCCTTCTTCCGCCATGCGCACCACGATGCCGCCGTCGATGCGGCTCAGATCGAAGGCGTGCATCGGCTGGCCAAGCTCCAGCAGCACATAGTTGGTGACGTCAACCACGGCATCGATAGAACGGATACCGCAGCGACGCAGTTTTTCACGCATCCACAGCGGGGTTGGCGCCTTGACGTCGATGCCTTTCACTACGCGGCCCAGATAGCGTGGGCACGCCTGCGGCGCGTCAACGCGGATCGGCAGCGTGGCGTCGATGGCGGCGGCTACCGGGCTCATGTCCGGCTCGGTCAGCGCAACCTGGTTGAGTACGCCCACGTCGCGCGCAACGCCGATGATGCCCAGGCAGTCGGCGCGGTTCGGCGTGACGCTGATCTCGATGGTGTTGTCGTTCAGTTTCAGATAGTCGCGGATGTCGGTGCCGATCGGCGCATCCAGCGGCAGCTCAATGATACCGTCATGATCGTCGGAAATGCCCAGCTCGGAGAACGAGCACAGCATGCCTTCCGAAGGTTCACCACGCAGCTTGGCGGCCTTGATTTTGAAATCGCCCGGCAGCACCGCGCCCACTGTGGCGACCGCCACTTTCAGGCCGGTACGGCAGTTTGGCGCGCCGCAGACGATGTCGAGCAGGCGATCGCCGCCTACGTTAACCTTGGTGACACGCAGTTTGTCGGCGTTCGGGTGCTGGCCGCACTCGACCACCTCGCCCACGACGACGCCGTTAAACGCGCCGGCAACCGGATCCACGCCGTCCACTTCCAGGCCGGCCATGGTGATTTGATCGGATAATGCTTCGCTGCTGATGGCCGGGTTTACCCACTCGCGCAACCAGAGTTCACTGAATTTCATGTGATATTCCCGCCTTACTTAAACTGTTTGAGGAAACGCAGATCGTTTTCGAAGAATGCGCGCAGGTCGGTGACGCCGTAACGCAGCATCGTCAGGCGCTCCATGCCCATGCCGAAGGCGAAGCCGGAGTAAACTTCCGGATCGATGCCCACGTTGCGCAGCACGTTCGGATGCACCATGCCGCAGCCCAGCACTTCCAACCACTTGCCGTTCTTGCCCATCACGTCCACTTCAGCGGACGGCTCGGTGAACGGGAAGTAGGACGGACGGAAACGAACCTGCAGGTCTTCTTCAAAGAAGTTGTTCAGGAAATCGTGCAGCGTGCCCTTCAGGTTGGTGAAGCTGATGTCTTTATCGACGATCAGCCCTTCCATCTGGTGGAACATTGGGGTGTGCGTCTGATCGTAGTCGTTACGATAAACGCGGCCCGGCGCAATGATGCGGATCGGCGGCTGCTGGTTCTTCATGGTGCGGATCTGCACGCCGGACGTCTGGGTGCGCAGCAGACGCGTGGCGTCGAACCAGAAGGTGTCGTGGTCGGCGCGCGCCGGGTGATGCCCTGGAATGTTCAGCGCGTCGAAGTTATGGTAATCGTCTTCAATCTCCGGGCCGGTGGCAACGGAGAAGCCCAGCTCGCCAAAGAAGGTTTCGATACGGTCGATGGTGCGGGTCACCGGATGCAGGCCACCGTTCTCCATGCGACGGCCCGGCAGGGACACGTCGATGGTTTCAGCCGCCAGGCGCGCGTTCAGCGCGGCGCTTTCCAGCGCGTTCTTACGCGCGTTCAGCGCGTCTTGCACCTCTTGCTTGGCCTGGTTGATCACCGCGCCGGCCGCCGGACGGTCTTCCGCCGGTACGTCGCGCAGAGACTGCATCTGCAAGGTGAAATGACCTTTCTTGCCAAAATATTCGACGCGTACCAAATCTAACGCGGCAACATCCTGGGCATCTTCTACGGCTGCCTTGGCATTGGCAACCAGCTCTGCGAGATGTGGCATTGCTTTCCTCTTCCTCTGGCCGGGATGGCCCTAAGTAATTGTTATCTATTATTCGAACACGCCTTTGAGCAATCTTCAAAGACTTTTCAATACGTTGCCGGCCAGGCGACTCACCAGCGAGGCACAAGGCTCGCTCAACGCCTGCCGCTCTCACCGCAACGCTTTGCAAGGCGGGACGATGGCCAAAAACAAAAAAGCCTCCACGAGGGAGGCTTAGGCGCTACTTTTCGTTTCTTTTCTTACGCGCAAAGCCTCCTGAAGTCAGGCGCTAAAGTAAAAAAAGAAACGAAAAATAGCTGCGTGCATGATTGCGGTACCTTATCGATGATTGCCCACCAGTGATATAGCGGCGGCCAATAAAAGTCAATATTTGTCGCTGAAAACAAAGATTAAAAGAGGGAGCAAGCTCCCTCTTCTACTGACTTACGCCAGAGCTGCTTTCGCTTTCTCAACCAGTGCGCCGAAGGCCACTTTGTCGAAGACTGCGATGTCAGCCAGGATCTTACGGTCAATTTCGATCGACGCTTTTTTCAAGCCGTTGATGAACTTGCTGTAAGACAGACCGTTCTGACGAGCAGCTGCGTTGATACGTGCAATCCACAGCTGACGGAACTGACGCTTACGTTGACGACGGTCACGGTAAGCATACTGGCCTGCTTTGATTACTGCCTGGAAGGCAACACGATATACGCGCGAACGGGCACCGTAGTAACCTTTCGCCTGCTTCATAATTTTCTTGTGACGTGCGCGTGCAATTACACCACGTTTTACGCGAGCCATATGCTCTCTCCTAAAGTCTTATTCTAAATTCAAAAAAAATGGCTTATGCGTACGGCAGGCACGCGGTAACCAGGACCAGATCGTTTTTAGACACCATGCCTTTCGGACGCAGGTGACGTTTACGCTTGGTTGCTTTTTTGGTCAGAATATGACGCAGGTTGGCATGTTTACGCTTAAAACCACCGCTGCCGGTTTTTTTGAAGCGCTTGGCTGCACCACGTACAGTTTTAATCTTTGGCATTTTAATTAAATCCACTTCGCATTGTTAAACAACGAATCAGTTGGGCGAATAAAACCCACACGGCGCAAGCGTCGCGCGGGTTCCATTACTTGTAAGCCTTACTGTTTCTTCTTAGGAGCGAGCACCATAATCATCTGGCGGCCTTCGATCTTCGTAGGGAAGGATTCGACCACTGCCAGATCCATATCTTCACACAGATCTTTACGGACGCGGTTAAGCACTTCCATACCGATCTGCTGGTGCGCCATCTCACGCCCACGGAAACGCAGGGTGATTTTGGCTTTATCGCCATCTTCCAGAAAGCGAATCAGGTTGCGTAGTTTGACCTGATAGTCGCCATCATCGGTACCAGGACGGAATTTGATTTCCTTCACCTGGATAACTTTTTGCTTCTTCTTCTGTTCTTTCGTCGACTTGCTCTTCTCGTAGAGGAATTTGCCGTAATCCATGATTCGGCAAACTGGCGGTTCGGCATTTGGGCTGATTTCTACTAAATCAACGCCCGCTTCCTCAGCTTTTTCAAGAGCTTCATTCAGACTGACAATACCAATCTGCTCGCCATCGACGCCGGTTAGGCGAACTTCTTGCGCGCGAATTTCTCTGTTAATGCGATTAGGACGCGCCGGTTGAACTCGTTTTCCGCCTTTAATACTTTATTCCTCCAGTTGATGAAGACTACGGCTGCGAATCTCTTTCAGCAGCTTGTCTACGACTTCGTTTACGTCCAGGCTTCCCAAGTCTTTGCCACGGCGGGTACGAACGGCAACTTTGCCTGCTTCGACCTCTTTGTCGCCGCACACCAACATGTAAGGGACTCGACGTAAAGTATGTTCGCGAATTTTAAAGCCAATCTTCTCATTTCTCAAGTCCGCTTTCACGCGAATACCTGCATCCTGCAGTTTTTTGGTCAATTGCTGGACGTAATCAGACTGGCTGTCGGTGATATTCATCACCACCACCTGCACCGGGGCGATCCAGGTCGGGTAGAACCCGGCGTATTCTTCGGTCAGGATACCGATGAAGCGTTCCATGGAGCCCAAAATGGCGCGGTGAATCATTACCGGCACGACGCGATCGTTGTTTTCGCCAACGTACGAGGCGCCCAAACGGCCCGGCAAGAAGAAATCGAGCTGCACGGTACCACATTGCCATGCGCGATCCAAACAATCATGCAGGGTAAATTCAATTTTCGGTCCGTAGAAGGCCCCCTCACCCGGCTGATATTCAAACGGAATGCCGTTCTCGGTCAGCGCGGCGGCCAGGTCTTCTTCCGCACGGGTCCACATGTCGTCGGTGCCGATGCGTTTTTCCGGACGCGTAGACAGCTTGACGGCGATCTTGTCGAAGCCAAAAGTACCGTACACGTCATAGACCATGCGAATGCATTCGTTCACTTCGGCACGCACCTGCTCTTCGGTACAGAAGATGTGGGCGTCATCCTGCGTGAAGCCACGCACGCGCATCAGGCCGTGCAGGGAGCCCGATGGCTCGTTGCGGTGGCAGCTGCCGAACTCGCCCATGCGCAGCGGCAAATCGCGGTACGACTTCAGGCCCTGGTTGAAGATCTGCACGTGCCCCGGGCAGTTCATCGGCTTGATGCAGTATTCGCGGTTTTCCGACGCGGTGGTGAACATGGCGTCTTTGTAGTTTTCCCAGTGGCCGGTTTTTTCCCACAGCACGCGGTCCATCATGAACGGACCTTTCACTTCCTGGTACTGGTACTCTTTGAGCTTCATGCGCACGAAGGCTTCCAGCTCGCGGAAGATAGTCCAACCGTCGTTGTGCCAGAACACCATGCCCGGCGCTTCTTCCTGCATGTGATACAGGTCGAGCTGTTTGCCGATCTTGCGGTGATCGCGCTTGGCCGCTTCTTCCAGACGCTGCAGGTAGGCATTCAGCTGCTTCTTGTCTGCCCAGGCGGTGCCGTAGATACGCTGCAGCATTTTGTTTTTGCTGTCGCCGCGCCAGTAAGCGCCGGAGGTTTTCTGCAGCTTGAAATGGTGGCAGAAACGCATGTTCGGCACGTGCGGGCCACGGCACATGTCGACGTATTCTTCGTGGTGATACAGGCCAGGACGATCGTCATGGCTGATGTTCTCATCCAGGATCGCCACTTTGTAGATTTCGCCGCGCTCAGCGAAGGTGTCGCGGGCTTCTTGCCAGCTGACCTTCTTCTTGATGACGTCGTAATCCTTATCGGCCAACTCGTGCATCCGCTTTTCCAGCAGATCCAGGTCTTCCTGCGTCAGGGTGCGGTCGATATCCACGTCATAATAGAAACCGTTGTCGATCACTGGACCGATCGCCATTTTGGTATCCGGCCACAGCTGCTTGATCGCATGACCCAGCAGGTGCGCGCAGGAGTGGCGCATGATTTCCAGACCGTCTTCATCTTTGATGGTGATGATGGCCAGCTGCGCATCTGATTCGATCAGATCGCCGGCATCAACCAGCTCGCCGTTGACGCGGCCGGCGATACAGGCTTTCGCCAGGCCAGGGCCGATATCGCGCGCGACATCCATCGGGGAAACGGGGTGGTCGAAATGACGCTGACTACCGTCAGGAAGAGTAATAACAGGCATTAATAATTCCTTATCTACAGTGGTGACCCACACGACAGATCACATGAAGAAATACAATATTGTTTAACTACATGATGTTATCGACGCTATCCAGCTTTACCCTGCCAGATATGTACACTCATATGTACACAATTTGAAATGTACTATGTTGTTACGCCATAACGGAAAGGTGATTGTATCACCATGATAAGTGAAACGGCTAGGAACGATGTAGGCTACCATCACTGCAACCCCACCAGCGGAGCAGTCAACACTCGCCGGCCGGCAGATCTTCATTCTCAACGAAAACGACAGATACCCCGAGTGTAGTGGCACAGTAAATTGGCCATCTGAACAGAGGTGATATGCTCACCTCAGAACATTACAGGTGCCTCAATGAAAAAAAGAAATTTCAGCGCAGAGTTTAAACGCGAATCCGCTCAACTGGTTCTTGATCAGAACTACACCGTTGCAGCTGCGGGATGAACGACAGGGCAAAATAC
>NZ_KV792497.1:386919-417469 GCF_001808215.1 Serratia sp. HMSC15F11 | reverse complement strand
TTCACGCTAAAGCGCGATGAACCAAAAAAAAGCCCGCAATTCTGCGGGCAAAAGTTCCTTGTTACTTCTTCATTTGCGAGCGCTTCTCTGGGGGGAAACGCCTGAAGACAGGCTACGCGAGGCCGGCTTAAGATTCTGCGGCCAAACCGTTAAGAAAGTGAAAATCCGGGCGGCTGCTACGCTGAGAGCGAGGCCGGCTTGGCGCGGGGCGGTGTCCTTCCCCCTGGGTTTTGTCATACACTGATGCCAATCGCAAATGATGGGGAACGGTATGCAGGTTAACGATCGAGTGACGGTAAAAACAGACGGCGGCCCGCGGCGCGAGGGCGTCATTCTGGCCGTAGAGGTATTCAACGAAGGGACTATGTATCTGGTTTCTCTTGAAGACTATCCGGCGGGCGTATGGTTTTTTAATGAAATCGACAGCCGTGACGGGACGTTTGTGGAGCCATGTCGCGAGCATGGGCAGTAACGTCGGTTAATCTCATTAATTTGCTAATGAAATTGTCCATTTTGAGATTATTTCATTGCGGTAAGATTTTTTTTATCGACGGCAAAAAAATACCCGCTGCGCTAGCGGGGGATAGCGCAGCAGGTATTCTTTTGGTGGTTCCAGTATCCGATATCCAGGTGACTTTATCACCGGATATTTAACGGCCGACAAAACAGAGTGGGGGCATTCTCTGCGGCTCAACGGCTATTGACAAATATTCCACTGGTCAGCGTATCGGTCAAACGAACAACGTGGTAAATGATCTGCTTGTTGTGCGTCTTTATTTTCCGCTTGATGTTTCCCTTGTGGGAGGAGACCGTTTTGGCCTTTATTTGCATCTGGTCTGATATCTGGATGGTGCCTTGACCGGACATCCACATGCGTAACATGTTCGATTCGGTCTGGCTCAGCGTTACCGGCGTTTGGTCCAGAGAGGACTTCTCCGCCCGTAGGGACGTTCTCTCGAGATAGTGACTAAGTAGCTGATTCATAGTTTCTGGTTTGATGGATTTTGACGATATGATAACGTTTTTGCGAACATATAAATAATCGTCGAAATGTACATTGGTAATAGCCATGAAGATGAAGAATAACGTATCCGGGTGCAGTGAAATCACCCGTTTTATTCGCTCGGTGGCGTTTGCTTCGTGGATGAAGCAGTCCTCGTTAATAAACACCAGGCTTGGATTCAACTTGCTGCATTTTTCATGCAGGCTGTCAATATCCTCGATAGCATTAATATGGCGTTTTTTCACGCCATGCGAAGTCAGATAGTCGGTTAATCCCAATCTGGTATAGCTACATGAATCCATGATGATCGTTGGCATATCGCACCCCCACTTAAATCCGTTTTACTGCGGTAATATGAGAAAAAGCCTAAAAAGCCGAAAGGCAAAATGGAGCAATAATTCAGTGTAGCCAGTGTTCTATCAATAAACACGACGGCACTCAATGATATTTTCATACTAAACTTATTAATCACATGAATCTATAAGTTTGGCTTAAGTCAGAGAGATTTGCTGATCGCTCGGCGTTGACGCGATCGGCCTGACTTGCGCTTGGCGCCCGCGCTTGCTGACATTGCTTGCCGAGATTCTGTTCATCATGTCACGAAACAAAATTTTAGTTTGCTAGGAAAAGTCTTAAAAAAAATTCATGTGTTAGATTTTTGAGGATTTTCAGTGCACTTTTTGAGTGGCTAAAAAGTGTTCTTTCGGTTTTTTGTTTTTTTAACGATAAAAATCATTAAGTTGAATGTTTTATCTCCTTATTTGATAATGATAATCACTTCTTTTTTTATCATAACAACCAAAAAAAGTTAACGTTGTGGCTGAAATGTGTAGCTTAATTGTTGCTATAACTCACCGTTTTACAATGGGTTATATGGATATTTATTTCGCTTGAAATAATTTTGGTGAATATTTAACGGTGATTGAGTTGTTTTTCTAAACTATCATCCTGTTGTCCGCGCCAGCGGGGCGGGGGCAGGTCGGAGTTGTCTCCGGCCCGCGTTGGTTTTAACTTGCCTTTCCACCTTTCAAAAGCAGGATGTCGCAGTGAGACAGAATCAGTATGGGCAGCCAATAGGCGATGCCCTTCCTCATTGGCAGCCGGCAGGCCTGCCCGGTCACAGGTTACTGCAAGGGCGGTTTTGCCGCCTTGAACCCCTTAGCCTTGAGCGCTGGGGGGATGAGCTCTATCGGGCTTACCAAACCGCCGAGGATGACCGAGACTGGACCTATCTGTTTTGGGAACGGTCGCAGACGCGCGAGGATTTCCAGCGTTATCTCCAGGCTCAGGCGTCCAGCGCTGACAGAAACACGATGGTGGTGGTCGATCAGGCAAACGGACGCGCCGTGGGGACCTGCGCTTTTTTGCGCATCGATCCCGCCAACGGCGTGGCCGAACTGGGCACCATCAACTGGTCGCCGCTGATGAGGCGCAGCGCGCTGGGCAGCGAGGCGATTTTCCTGATGCTGCGGCATCTGTTTGACGATCTTGGCTATCGGCGCTGCGAATGGAAGTGCGATAGCCTCAATTTGCCTTCGCGCCAGGCCGCCGAGCGCTTGGGTTTCCGTTACGAAGGCACTTTCCGCCAGGCGGTTGTCGTCAAAGGACGCACGCGCGACACCGATTGGCTGTCGATCATCGACGCGGAATGGCCGGCGCGACACGCCGCCTTTGCCGCCTGGCTGTCGCCGGATAACATCAGCGATGACGGGCGGCAAGCGCGGCGTTTGCAGGCCTTCCAACTCGGGTAGCGCCGCGCGCCTTAGGCCGTCTCTGGCAGACAGTGGCGCAGCGAGTCCAGCGCCAGCCGGATGTCCCGTTCCTCCGTCATCCAGTTGACCAGCGCGGCGCGGATCCCCGGCTGATGGTTATAGGTCGTTGGGGTGCAACGCACCACGCCGTGCCGGTTAAGGCGCTCGAGAAAGCGATCGCGCGCCGCTTCGCTGTCGCCCTGCGGGCGGCTGAGCGCGAAGCACACCACGTTCAAATTCACCGGCGCCAGCAAATGGAAGCCGTCGTCGGCCGCTAACGCCGCACCCAGCGCCTGCGCCAATCGGACGTTGCGCTCGACGATATCCCGTATGCCGCTGCGGCCATAGGCTTTCAGCGTCAGCCAGAGCGGCAGGGCGCGAAAGCGCCGCGAATTTTCCGGCGTCAGATGCAGATAGTTGTCCGGCCGCGGCGTCGGCGCTTCCAGGTAGGCCGAATGGTTCTGAAATACCTGCATCTGCAGATCCAGATGGCGGGTAAATTGGATCGCGCTGTCATAAGGCACGTTCAGCCATTTGTGCGCATCGACGGCGATGGAGTCCGCCTGTTGCCAGCCTGCAAGTCGCGGTGCATACAGCGGCGAACAGGCCGCCACGCCCCCGAAGGCCGCATCGACATGCAGCCAAAACGGATAACGCTCCCGCAGCGCCAGCAGACGCGGCAGATCGTCGAAAGCGACGGTGTTGACCGTGCCGGCGCTGGCCAGCACCAACGTGGGGCGGCCCTCGCCGGCGGCGAGTTGCCGCTCCAGCGCCGCCATATCCATAGCTTCAGACTCCGGCAGGCTGGCGACGGTCGTCAGCGCGTCGCGGCCGATGCCGAGCATGCTGAGCGCCTTTACGCTGCTGGCGTGCGGATTGGCCGCCAGCACCCGGATGGGCCCCAGCGCCGCCAGGCCCCGTTGGGCAACATCCACGCCCTGCTGTTGGCCCAGCCACTGCCGGCCAATGGCCAGCCCGGCGAAATTGGCCATGGTGGCGCCGCTGACCAGGCTGCCGCTGAACGCTTCCGGCAGGCCCAGCAGGGATTTCAACTGCGTCACGGCGGCCAGCTCGATCGCCGCGGCGATCGTATCATGGCTGAGCTGGCTATTTTGGTCTGTCACGCTAACCAGCCAGTCCGCCGCGACCGCCGCCGGGGTGCCACCGCCGGTGACGAAGCCGAAATAACGCGGGCCGGCGCTGGCGGAAATGCCCGCCTGATAACGTTGCCAAAAGTCATCCAGCGCCGCCAGGGCGCCTTCACCGTTTTCCGCCAGCCGATCGTCACCGGGTTGCAGCTGCTGTTGCGCGAGCGGTGGGCAGACCGATCGCTGCTGCAGCCCGGCCAGAAAATCTTCCGCCAACTGGCGGGTGTGGTCGAGGATCTGCGGAAACTGTGTAAGATCCTGTTGTAAACGTGGGTGCATGGCGGCTCCGAAAGCATCAGGGATAGATGGCATAAACATAGAACAGTTGCCTGCGGGCCAAAATCGATGAAAAATAACCTTTTTGGATAATCCGGCTAACCAGTGATGAGTGAACGCCTTCCCCTGCACGTCTTGCCGACCTTCGTTATCGCCGCCAGGTTGGAGAATTTGCGCGCCACGGCGCAGCAGGTGCATTTAACGCATGGTGCGGTCAGCCAGCAAATCCAGCTGCTGGAGCAGGCGGTCGGCTACCCGCTGTTTGAACGGCGCGGGCGCGGTGTGCGTCTGAATGCGGCCGGGAAAGAGATGCTGGCGGCGGTAGAGCCGGCGCTACAGGCGCTGCAGCAGGGCGTTGCCCGCGCCCGGCGCGCCGCGGCAAGCCAGACGCTGCGTATCAGCGTGCTGCCGTCTTTTGCCCATTACTGGCTGTTACCGCGCCTGCCGGCCTTCCATGAAGCCTGCGCCGATATTGCGCTGGATATCGATGCGTCGCTGACATTGCAGGATCTGTCGCAGCGCGGATTCGATGCGGCGATCCGCATCGGCAACGGTCAGTGGGCGGGACTGCAGGCACAGCGCATCGCGTCGGGCGACGTGCTGCCGGTCGCCTCGCCGGACATGGCGCTGCAGTGGGGAACGGCATTCGAGAACGGCGGCGACGTTCCCTTGCTGGAGCACGACGTCAGCCCTTGGCGCGCCTGGTTCAATACGCAAGGGCGCTCGCTGTGCGGGCGGCAACAGGCGTTGTTCAACGATGCAGGATTGTTGATTCGCGCGGCCGAGCAGGGGTTTGGCATCGCGCTGGCGAAAACGCTGCTGGTGCAGGATGCGATCGCCGCCGGGAGGCTGGTGGCGTTGGCCGCACCCTGTCGCCTGAGCGATGACGACGTTTATCTGGTGTGGCCGCAGACCGCCGGGTTGACGCCGGCTGTTTTGCGGTTGCTGCAGTGGCTGCAGCAACAGTTGGCGGCTATTTAACGGCGCAGCCAAGCCGGCTGCGAGGTGCCGAGCGCGGTCGCCGGCAGCGCCCATTGCAGCGCCGTGCCCTGCAGGCTTAACGGGGCGCGCAGACGTTGCGCGGCGCCCCAGTCGGTCAGTTCCGTTTCCGGGTTTTCGTCGGCGGGGCCGGCCGGCGCCGGCGCTTGTGGCCGATAATGCGCCGGATAGGGATGCGCCAGCAGCAGCTGCGCCGTTCGCGCCAGCGACAGCCTTGCGTGGTAGCCGGTGCCGCGGCTCAGGCGCTGCGCCATACCGGTCAGCACCGCCGCCGCCATCAAATAGCCGGTGGCGTGGTCCAGAGCCTGTACCGGCAGCGGCACCGGCAAACTGGCGCTGCGCCAAACCATGCCCGCCTCCGCCAACCCGCAGCTCATCTGCACCAGGCTGTCGAAACCGCGCCGGGTACGCCACGGCCCGCTCCAGCCGTAGGCATTCAGACAAACGTCGATCAGGCCCGGCGCCAGCGCGCGTCTTTCCTCCGCGCCATAGCCCAACTTCTCCAGCGCACCGGCACGGTAGCCATGCACGATCACGTCGGTGTTTCTCAGCAGATGTTCAAACGTATGGCGATCGCGCGCATTGGTCAGGTTGAGGCGTGCGCTGCGCTTGCCCAGCATCACCTCGTGCTCGACGCCGGGCTCATCCCAACCGTAAGGATCGATGCGCAGCACGTCGGCACCCAAACCGGCGAGAAAACGGGTGGCGATCGGCCCGGCGAGAATGCGCGTCAGATCCAGCACCCGCACGCCGTGCAGCGGCCGGGCTATGGGCAGCGCCCAACCCGGCGGCGACGCTTCCGGCTGCAGCGAGGTGTGGATCAAGGGTTCGAGCGCCACGCTCTTGCCCTGAATATGTTGCCGCCACGCGGCCGCCGAGCGCATTTGGGCCGCACAGCCGCCGGCTTCGATCACTGCCTGCTCCAGCTCGCTCTTTTTCCAGCTCAGCACGCGCGCCGCCAGCGTGCCTTTATCCGATGCCGGGTCCAGCACCTGTTCCACCGCCCGCCGATGGTGCGGCGCATTGGTATGCAGGCGTATCCAGCCGTCTGTCGTCTCGTAGTCGCCGGCCAGGGCGTCCCAAGCTGCAGGCAGCGTCCAACCCAGCGGACGCAGCGTCCAGCCGAACCAGAGCGAGGCCAGGCGTTGATCGATCCAGACCTGCGGCGCCTCGGCTGCCTCGCGGCGAAGCAATTCGGCGCAGGCCAAACCGGCGGCGCTCCAGGCGGCGGTAGCCAATTCGGTGACGGGAAAAGCCGAAGGCAATGCGCCGGTACCGCTTACGGTTAACCGGTCGCAGGGCGCGGGGCGTTGCTCCAGGCTTTGCCAAATCTCGTCGAGCAGAGTGTGGATCAGAGGCGTCATCGGCCACTCCTTGCGGGTCGTCGGAAATATAGCCTAGCGTAGCCCACCGCCGGCGACCTTGCTAAGGCGCAACGTCGAACGTGCGGCCGTCGGCCAGTTGGGCGCGCAGGCTGAGGGCCGCTACGCCGGCGAACGGCTGCGCGCTGAAGTTGGCGGTCAGCGTCGCCCCGTCGCTGAACGTCGTCTGTTGCACCCAGCCGTCCCGATCGAGCCAGCGGAAGTCGGTCAGCGCTTTGTCCCACAGGGCCTGATGCAGCGGCCGGAAGGCGGCGTCGGCGCGCTTGATCGCCGGCAGGCGGGCCGCCAGGGTGGCGCGGCTCAGATGGAACATCGGCGCAGTGTTGTACAGCTGGCTGAGCAGACTACGGGTGGTCTGAACGTCGCTGAACTTCAGATTGTCGTAATTCCAGTGGTGGCTGCTGACGATCGCATCGTGGAAAACGGCCTGGTACAGCGGCAGGCGGTAACGCGGATCGAATTCGACGGTGCGGTAGGGCTGTTTCACCTTGGCGGGGCGGAAGAAAAACGCCGGTTGGGCGTTGGGCCACCAGGCGCCGAGATAATAGGGCGAGGATTTATCCTGATTCATCTGTTTATCGCCCCAGCCGAATCCCCAGGTTTCCATGCCGTGGGCGAACATCAGGCTGCGGGCGGTCACCGCATTGCCGTCCTCCGAGCCGAGCGGCAGCTTAAGGGTGGCGCTGAACCAGGCCAGCCTGGCGTTGCGCGCTTCGGCCATTTGCGCCGCGCCGGTCGGGTGGTTGGGCTGATAGTCGTCGGAGACCATGCCGGTGCCGTCCACGTCGAGAAACAGGCTGTTCAACCCGGCCAGTTGCACCAATTCGCGCATGCGCTGTTGAGAATAGGGCAGGACGCAGCCCGGATTGAGGTAGTAACCCTGTTTGCCGAAGCCGGGTTTCTTGCTGCCGTCGGCGCGCACGATGGCGCAGGTTTCCCGCAGCGCCGTCGGCAGTTGCGCGGTGAGCCAGCTGTCGTTCACGCCGCGTGGAATGGCGGTATCGTAGGAGTCGTAGCTGGCGATCAGATAGCCGGCCGCTTTGGCGGCGGTTACCGCCTGCGGGTGCAGGAAGGCGGCGGTCCAGTTATCTGTGCCCAACCACAGGCGCGGCAAACCGGCCTGGCGCAGCGCATCGATCACCGGTTTGGCCAGCCCTGGCCCCCAACGGTCCGCCGGGGTTAACCAACGCCCCAGCTCTCGCTGCGCCCGCTCCCGCACCGCAGCGGCCTGGCGCTGCTGCGCCTGCAGAAAATCGGCGTCATCCGGCGTGGCGCCCAGCGGAATTTGCGCCGTCAACGCCTGGTTGATGCCGTCGATCAGGGGCTGTTGCTGCCAGCCCTCCGGTGTTTTGCCCGCCAGCTGCAGCAAGGATTTTCTGCTCTCGGCATCCATCTTCTGCCGCAGCCCTTCGGCGGCGGGAGAGGCAAGGTAGTGCAGTAACCCCGGCCAATCTTTGACGTCTTCCGCCGCCAGCAGTTTGTCGCCCCACAGGTAGACATGGGTGGCGCCGATCAGCTTTTCGCCTTCGGGCGCCTGTTTTATCTTCTCGCGCAGGCTGCTGAACTGGCCGTTTTGTTGCAAATAGTCGCGGTAGCGGCGGGCGCCGGACAGCGGGGTGTCGCCGACGTGCAGCAGCACCTCGAATGCCTGCTGTTGGTTGAAGCGGTTGAACTGATGCCCGGCGCGCATCTCCAGCTTTTCCTGCGCGGCGGCGAAGGTGACCCGGTTGCTGAACGGCGTCAACATCAGCCAGCTGTAGACCTTGCCCTGGTATTGCTGGCTCCACAGCGGCAGCTTCAGATCCCAGTTGGTATCCAGCGGTGTTATTTCCGCCGTCAGGTAATGGCGCCAGACCGCGTTGTCGAGCGGAATGCGGCTGCCTTCGCCGATCGGCAGCAACAGCGTTTCCGCCTGCGGCGGCAGGCTATACCAGTTCAGAAGCTGTGGCCGGTCGCTGCTGAAGCTCAGGCGCAGATCGCCGTCCTCCAGCCTGGCGCTAACCTTGACCGCGCTCTGCGGCCAGCGCCAGCTGGCGCGTTGTGGCGACGCAGTGAGATCCGCTACCGGTTGCGCGGGCTGCGCCAGATTGACCGGCACAGCGCCGGCGGCAATGCGCAGCGTGGCGGGATCGAGTTCGAACTGCGCGTCGCCTTGCTGCAGCAGCAGGGCATCGGCGGGAAAGCTGACGAGCAGCGCGAGCGCGAGCGGAGAAAGCCGGTGTTTCATCGGGGGCGTCCTTGAAAGATGAAGGAGGACAGTTTACCGATAAGCGCACTGGCACCCAACGTTGTCGCTGCCTATTTGTGACATCGAAATATGATCGCGGTATTCCAGTTTATTTTTCGTTTAATAAATTAGCCTTTACTTCATTACCTGACGTCACTATACTCAGCCAAAATTTCGGTGGAGAAACCCAATTGGACAGTTGTAGTTGTAATAAAACAAATAAGGCAAGCTGACCAATTCTCTTCTGATTTGTTGCTTGCCGTTATCGGCGGGCAGCACCCCTCTCCAGTTATTCCTGAGCTGTGCATACCCGAATAAAAAACGTGTCCTGAGGCCTGACGGTTTCAGGTGAATTGAGTTGGACGTTATTATGGTATTCTGCAGCCACAGCCTTTTCCCTCCAGGCACAGCACGCTGATTCGCTGATTTATTTTCGGCGCGACTTTGCGTGTGCTAAACAGCACATGATTTTATCTCCTGCGGTTAATTAAGGGGACAGTCATGGCTATGACTCCTTTCGTTTTAAATTTATTGCTGGCAATGTGCCTGGGCGCGGTGATTGGCGCCGAGCGCCAGTGGCGCCAACGTATGGCCGGCCTGCGCACCAATGCGCTGGTAGCGACCGGCGCGGCGGTCTTTATTCTCAGCTCCATGTCCACCGATCCGGCCAGCGCCGGCCGCGTGGCCGCGCAGGTAGTCTCGGGTATTGGCTTCCTCGGCGCCGGCGTTATCATGCGGGAAGGGCTGAACATTCGCGGCCTCAACACCGCCGCCACGCTGTGGTGTTCGGCGGGGATCGGCGTCCTTTGCGGCCTGGGCCAGCATTGGGATGCGGTGGTCGCCACGCTGGTTATCCTGTGCGCCAATATCCTGCTGCGCGAAGCCGCGCAGCGCATCAACCTGCAGCCGCACCAGCAGGCGACCGATCTGGAACTGTGCTATCGCATTCAGGTGACCTGCGGCGAACAGGATGAAATTCTGGTGCGCACCCTGATTCTGCAGGCGCTGAATGGCGTCGCCTTGCGGCTGCAGTCCTTGCGCAGCGCCGATATTTCCAGCCCGGGGCAATTGGAAGTGTGTGCGGAAATTACCGCTACGCCGGCTGCGCAAAAAGAAATTGAGGGTATTGTCTGCCGCGTCAGCCTGGAAAAAAGCGTGAGTGCCGTTCGCTGGCGCGTCGCGTCCGAATTACCGGTCTAATTAATTTATATAAATATTTACTAACTTGATTATATGTTCAGGTTTATTCAGGCACGCCTGAATAACGCGGAGCATTAAGGAGGCGTTATGGACGATGACCCCGGAAGGGAAATGATTTCTGCGTGGCTGACAGGGTAATCACGCTATTCAGTCACGCTAATTAAAAAATTCCACTCTGCGCAGAGTCACCTGTTTATCGGGCGGGATATCCCTGTGCGCAGAACGAAAATAAGAGAATAGCGTTATGACTCAGATTAATGAAAGAACGCGTCGCCGTGATAAAGACGCGGTGACCTACGCCATTGCGCAAGAGGCGACTAACAGCATCGCCCAAACGCTGGCGAACCTTAAGTGCAACCGCAACGGCTTGACCCAGGACGACGCCGATGAGCGGTTGGAGCAGTTCGGCGCCAACCAGGTCGCCCACGACAAGGCGCCGCATGCTTTGATTCAGCTGATCAAGGCCTTTAACAACCCGTTTATCTTCGTGCTGATGGTGCTGGCTGCGATCAGTTTCTTTACCGATTATTGGCTGCCGCGCCAGAGCGGTGAAGAAACTGAACTCACCGGCGTTATTATCATTCTGACCATGGTCACGTTGAGCGGGCTGCTGCGTTTTTGGCAGGAATACCGCACCAACAAAGCGGCGGAAGCGCTGAAGTCGATGGTGCGCACCACCGCCACGGTGCTGCGCCGCAGCAGCTACAGCGCGCATCCGCTGACGCTGGAAGTGCCGATCCGTGAACTGGTGCCGGGGGATATCATTCAGCTCTCCGCCGGTGACATGGTGCCGGCCGACGTGCGTCTTATCGCCTCGCGCGATCTGTTCATCAGCCAGGCGATTTTGACCGGCGAAGCGATCCCCATCGAGAAATACGATGCGATGGGCAACGTGGCGCAGAAGTCGAGCGACGGGGAGGTATCCAGCGAGAACGCGCTGCTTGAGCTCTCCAATATCTGCCTGATGGGCACCAACGTCGCCAGCGGCACCGCCACGGCGGTGGTGGTGGCGACCGGCGGACGCACTTACTTCGGCTCGCTGGCCAAGTCGATCGTCGGTTCGCGGGCGCAAACCGCGTTCGATCGCGGGGTGAACAGCGTCAGCTGGCTGCTGATTCGCTTCATGCTGGTGATGGTGCCGGTGGTGTTGCTGATCAACGGCTTCACCAAAGGCGACTGGAGCGAGGCGGCGCTGTTCGCACTGGCGGTGGCGGTCGGCCTGACGCCGGAAATGCTGCCGATGATCGTCAGCTCCAACCTGGCCAAAGGGGCGATCGCCATGTCGCGCCGCAAGGTGGTGGTGAAGCGCCTGAACGCCATTCAAAACTTCGGCGCCATGGACGTGCTCTGCACCGACAAGACCGGCACCCTGACCCAGGATCGCATCATTCTCGAGCACCACATCGACGTCACTGGCGCCAGGGATAACGAGGTGCTGCACCTGGCCTGGCTGAACAGCTTCCATCAGAGCGGCATGAAGAACCTGATGGACCAGGCGGTGATCCGCTTCGGGCGCGGCAAACCGGGGATCGAAGCCCTGGGCCGTTTCAGCAAGGTGGATGAGCTGCCGTTCGACTTCGTGCGCCGCCGGCTGTCGATCGTGGTGGCGGACGAAAATGGCAAGCAGCAGCTGATCTGTAAGGGCGCGGTAGAGGAGATGCTGGAGATCGCCACTCACGTGCGTGAAGGCGACAAGACGCTGGAACTGGACGACGCGCGCCGTGCGGCGCTGCAGGCGCTGGCCCGCGAGTATAACGAAGACGGTTTCCGCGTGCTGGTGCTGGCGACGCGCGAGCTGGATGCGCAACGCCCGGCCGACCCGCTGAGCGTGGCCGACGAGCGCGACATGGTGGTGCAAGGGCTGCTGACCTTCCTCGATCCGCCGAAGGAGAGCGCGCAGCAGGCGATCGCCGCGCTGCAGGAAAACGGCGTGACGGTGAAGGTGCTGACCGGCGACAACCCGGTGATCACCTGCAAGATTTGCCGCGACGTTGGGCTGGAGCCGGGTGAACCGCTCTCCGGGCTGCGAATTGAGCAGATGGATGACGAAGAACTGGCGCGCGAAGTGGAGCAGCGCACGGTTTTCACCAAGCTGACGCCGCTGCAAAAATCGCGGGTGCTGAAAATGCTGCAGGCCAACGGCCATACCGTCGGTTTCCTCGGCGACGGCATCAACGATGCGCCGGCGCTGCGCGACGCCGACGTCGGCATTTCGGTCGACACCGGCACCGACATCGCCAAGGAGTCGGCGGACATCATCCTGTTGGAAAAGAACCTGATGGTGCTGGAAGAGGGGGTGATCAAAGGGCGCGAGACCTTCGGCAATATCATCAAGTACCTGAACATGACCGCCAGCTCCAACTTCGGCAACGTGTTCTCGGTGCTGGTGGCCAGCGCCTTCATCCCGTTCCTGCCGATGCTGGCGATCCACCTGTTGATTCAAAACCTGATGTACGACATTTCTCAGCTGTCGCTGCCGTGGGACAAGATGGATAAAGAGTTCCTGCGCAAGCCGCGCAAGTGGGACTCCAAAAACATCGGGCGCTTTATGCTGTGGATTGGGCCGACCTCGTCAATCTTCGATATCACGACGTATGCGTTGATGTGGTACGTGTTCGCCGCCAACAGCGTGGAACACCAGGCGCTGTTCCAGTCCGGCTGGTTCATTGAGGGGCTGCTGTCGCAAACGCTGGTGGTGCATATGCTGCGCACCCAGAAGATCCCGTTCATTCAGAGCACCGCGGCGCTACCGGTGTTGCTGACCACCGGGTTGGTGATGGCGCTCGGCATCTACATTCCGTTCTCGCCGCTCGGCGCCCTGGTTGGCCTGCAGCCGCTGCCGTGGGAATACTTCCCGTGGTTGGCCGCTACGCTGGTCAGCTACTGCGTGGTCGCGCAGTTGATGAAGCGTTTCTATATCCGCCGCTTCGGCGAGTGGCTCTAAGCCGCCTCGGCGTTCACTTCGGGGGCGAAATTCTTCGCCCCCGCACCCCTACAGCAGTTTGTTGACCAACAGGCCAAGCATGATGGTCAGCGTGAAGGAAAACAGCGTGCCGAGCAGCACATACTCGGTGCGCATCTTATCGTCGCTCTGGCGCAGATCGCCGAAACGGAAGATAGATTTGGCCGCCAGCAAAAAGCCGATCGCCGGGATTTGCCCCAGCAGCACAAAAGTCAGGATCAGCGTTCTCTCCAGATAGCCAATCTGTTTGCCCGCGCGCAGCAGCGAGTCGTTGTCGGCCTTGGCCGAAGGCGGCATTTGCGGCGTCCAGCGCGCCAGCAGCTGCCCGATCAGCAGACTCATCGGCAGATAGATCAGACTGTAGGCCACCAGCACCAGGCCGGTTTGCCAGCGCCCCAGTTGCCGCCCCAGTGCAGCGAGCAGTTCACCGGCGTTCGGCGTCAGCCCCAGCCACAGCAAGGCGATCACCGCCAGATGCAATCCCTGATCGAGCAGGAAACTGCGGGCCGGGCTCAGGCGGCTCATCGCGGTGACTTTCAGCAGATCGATCAGGTAGTGGCTGACGGCGATGACCAGCAGGCTGGCCAGCACCTGAAGTGAGGAAAGCCCGCCGTGCAGCAGGCCGAAACCGGCCACCACCCAGGCGGCCAGCACCCCGTGCAGCAACGCGTGCAACACCAGAAAACGTGAACGTGCGCGCTGTTGGATTTTATCTTCCACCCAACTCAGCGGCTGCAGCGGAAAATCCGCCAGCAGGTGGACGAGCAACAGCCAGGCCAGCAAAGGCGCGTAGGTCAGATCCATAGTCAGACGATCCTGTTAATGGCGTGAATAAACCGCATGATTTCCTCGTAGGCCGCGCGTTTCAGCGCGGCGGAGACCGTGGAGGCGGCTTTCTGCAGCTGGTCCGCCACGGCGGCGCCACTGTCGGCGAACATTCTCGCCTGAACGATGCGCGCTTCGGCCTGTGACAGGCGGCCAATCACATGATCTAACATCGGCAGCAGATCGCTGACAATGGCGTTTGTCCGATCGTTGTCGGTTTTCAGAGCCAGCCGGCAATTTTTTGCCATGGCGTCCAGCGCGCTGCCGGAATTGATAAAGGCGCTGCCGTAACCGGCGGCGTCGGGCCGTTGGCTGCCCAGCCCGATGGCGATGCGCGCATCCCAGTGCGCGGCACCCATTGCCCGCAGCGCGAGGCGAATGTACACCGCCAGCAGCAGCCCGTCCTCCGGGGCGGCCTGCGCCTGGAAGGCATCGCCGCGAAAGATTTCCACCTGATGCAGCCGCCCGTCGCGCCGCAGCCGATCGAGCAGGCTATGCAGCCCATTGAGGTAGTTGGCGGTGTCTGACCGGCGAGAATCGACCAGATCGCCGCTGATAACGCTGATTGGCGTTGGCATGGCGTGTTCCGTTGTTTGCCGAGGGATGACTATAAATTCGCACCTGGATGCGAATATGTCAATAATTCGCCTGTGGATGCGAATTTATCAGGTTTTCGCCTGTGGGGACGAAACGAGGCTGGGCGAGCAGTGGGGGATGAACGGCCGGGAATGCGCGGGCCTGTCAGGCTCGCCACCGGCGGCGTAGAGGAAAAGTGGCCGGCGACCGGCCGTTCAGAAGCTTTTAACCAGCAGGTCACGCGGCATTTCGCTGCCGTGTTTCAGCAGGTGCTCAAACGAACGTTCGCTGCTTTTCAGCTGCTGCAAAAACTCTTGCGGCGACAGATCGTGTTTTTTGCCGCTCATGTAAGCCAGCGCCAGTTCTTTTGCCTGATAGCGGGAGAAGTTGTACATGGTGTCCTCGATACGGTGAATGTCAGTGCTCACGATTGTAGCGAAAGAGCACATAATGAACAGTGGCTTTAGCGTATGGAATCGATAGCTGAAACTTAACTTGCCGGTTGCAACAGCTCGTCGCACAGGCGCTTGATCACCTGAGCCTGCGGCAGGCCGTTGTGCAACATCTGACGGATATGCTCCGAATCGCTGATGCCCTGGCGGACATGGCGCTCGATCGCCTGCAGCACGGCCCGATCCTCCTGTCGCTCGGCGCAACTGGTCAGCGCTTCGAGCGTGTGCAGGATGTGGGCGGTCAGGCTGCTGCTGCGCAGCGTCGCGGAATCGACGTATTCGGCGGCGAAACCGCTGCGATAGGCGTTGATCTTGTTGTAATGGGTGAAGGCATCGTATTCCGGCGCGATCGGCGTCCTGCGCCGCAACAGAAAATCAGCCAGCAGACGGCAGTAACCGACCAGCAGCACGGCATGCGAGAGGCGCAGCGGCGTATCGCAGATGCGGATCTCCACCGTACCCAGCTCCGGTTTCGGCCGCGCATCCCAGTAAATATCCTTGACGTTTTTAATCACGCCGGCGGCGTTCAGCCGTTCGTAGTAGGCGCTGAATTCGCACCAGCTGTAGATGTGTTCCAGGCACCCGTAGTTGGGGAAGGAATTCTGGGCGCTGAAACGGGAGCTGGCAAAGTGCGTGTCGACGCCCTGATACAGCGGCGACGAAGCGCTGAGCGCGATCAGCTGCGGAAAATAGGGCGTCAGCGCATGGCACAGGTACATTGCCTCGTCCCCGTCGTTGACGCCGAGGTGGATGTGTTGGCCGAACACGCAGGCCAGCTTGGAGAGATAGCCAAAGCGGCTGGCCAACTGCCTGTAGCGCGCGCTGTCGCTGATGACCTGCTTGCGCCAGTCGTTGCTGAGATGGCGGCCGCCGCCGCAGACGTCGCAGCTCTGGCGCTGTGCGCTGCGCCGGACGGTTTCCGTCAGGGCGCGCAGCTCGGCGTGCAGCTCATCGAGATCGCGATGCACCGAGCTGTTCAGCTCCACCATCGATTTGGTGAGCTCATGTTTGACGCGCCGGCGATCGCCGACCGCGCTGACCACCCGATCGGTGAGATCGTAGCGCTCGTCATCGACCAGCTGCAGCTCTATTTCGGTGCCGATGGAGAGCCTTTCCGAACGTTTGAATGTGAGCGGCATGGTGCCTCCTTCCTGCAATAACAGCATAAAGATAAGTATATGCCTCGGCGAGAGGGACAACGTCTGTATTTTATATTTGTTTTTTCGAATATGAAGATGGTATCTTCACAAGCGATTTGTGGAGAAGAGAAAGGTTAACGGGAGTGCGAAATGACGTCATTGACGCCGCTGAGGCTGTTTAAAAACTTGTCGGACGAAACGCGTCTGACGCTGGTGCTGTTGCTGCGCCACGCCGGCGAGCTGTGCGTGTGCGAGCTGTCGGGCGCATTGGCGCTGCCGCAACCCAAAATCTCAAGGCATCTGGCGATGCTGCGTGAAAACGGGCTGTTGCTCGATCGGCGCGATGGCAAGTGGATACATTATCGCCTGTCGCCGCATATGCCGGCCTGGGCGGCGGGGATTATTGAGCAGGCTTATCAGTGTCGGCCAGAACAGATGATGGCGTTGGCGCAACGCGTGGCGAAAGGCTGCCCGTAACGATAAAAATTTTGCATAAACACATACGAAAAATCATATATGTAAATTTAAAGAGGCAGTGAGACGGCGATGATGGTGGCAGGGGCGATCTTTATTCTGACGTTGGCCTTGGTGATCTGGCAACCGAGAGGGCTGGGTATCGGCTGGAGCGCGGCGTTCGGCGCGGGATTGGCATTACTGAGCGGCGTGGTGCACGTCGGCGATATTCCCGTGGTGTGGCAGATAGTCTGGAATGCGACTGCGACCTTTATCGCCGTCATCATCATCAGCCTGCTGCTGGATGAGAGCGGCTTCTTTGCCTGGACCGCCTTGCACGTCGCGCGCTGGGGCAACGGCAAAGGCCGATGGTTGTTTACCTACATGCTGCTGCTGGGGGCCGTGGTGGCGGCGCTGTTCGCGAACGACGGCGCCGCGTTAATCCTTACGCCGATCGTGATCGCCATGCTGTCGGCGCTCGGCTTCCGCCCTGCGGCGGTGCTGGCTTTCGTGATGGCGGCGGGCTTTATCGCCGATACCGCCAGCCTGCCGCTGGTGGTGTCCAATCTGGTGAATATCGTTTCGGCGGATTTTTTCCGGCTGGGCTTTACGGAGTATGCGGCGGTGATGGTGCCGGTCAACGTTGCCGCCGTGGCGGCGACCCTGGTGATGTTGCATCTGTTCTTTCGCAAGGATATTCCGCGGTGCTACGCGTTGACGCGTTTACCGATACCCCAGGATGCGATTCGCGATCGTGCGACTTTCCGAACCGGCTGGGCGGTATTGGCGCTGTTGCTGATGGGTTTCTTCGCCCTGGAGCCGCTCGGTGTGCCGGTAAGTTTGGTCGCTGCCTGCGGTGCGCTGGTTCTGCTGGCGGTGGCGAAACGCGGACGGGCGATCGATACCGGTAAAGTGCTGCGCGGGGCGCCCTGGCAGATCGTGATTTTCTCGCTGGGCATGTATCTGGTGGTTTATGGGCTGCGCAATGCCGGCTTGACTGAGCTGCTTTCCGGCGTATTGGACGCGCTGGCGCGGCAGGGGCTGTGGGCGGCGACGTTCGGCGCCGGCTTCCTGAGCGCGTTTCTCTCTTCCGTCATGAATAACATGCCGACGGTGCTGGTGGGGGCACTGTCAATTGACGGCAGTAGCGCGGAAGGCGTCATCAAGCAGGCGATGATTTACGCCAACATCATCGGCAGCGATCTCGGCCCCAAAATCACCCCGATCGGCAGCCTGGCCACGTTGCTGTGGCTGCATGTATTGGCAAGGAAGAACATCGTCATTACCTGGGGCTATTATTTTCGCGTGGGGCTGGTGATGACGCTGCCAATCCTGTTCGTCACCTTGGCCGCGCTGGCGCTGCGGCTGTCCGTTTTGTCTTAACCGGAGAAACCGTCATGAGCAGTATCAAGATTTTTCACAACCCGGCCTGTGGCACGTCGCGCAACACGTTGGCGCTGATCCGCAACAGCGGCGTTGAGCCGGAGGTGATTTTGTATCTGGAAACGCCTCCCAGCCGCGAACGGTTGATTGCGCTGCTGGCCGAGATGGGCATGACGCCGCGCGCGCTGCTGCGTAAAAACGTCGCGCCTTATGCCGAACTGAAACTGGACGAAAGCGGCTGGAGCGATGAGCAACTGATCGACTTCATGTTGCAACAGCCGCTCCTGATCAATCGGCCGATTGTGGTGACACCGCTCGGTACGCGTCTGTGCCGGCCGTCGGAGGCGGTGTTGGATATTCTGCCGGATCCGCAGCGCGGCGCTTTCAGCAAAGAGGATGGGGAGCCGGTAATCGATGCGCAGGGCCGCAGGATAACCAAAGGCTGATCGCTGCGGCCCGGCGTCTGGCAAAATCAGTGCAGTTCGGCGCCGCTGCGGTCGGCCAGCGCTTCGAGCAGCGGGGCGGAAGGCACGAAGAACAGGGTGCCGGTCACCGCGTGGCTAAAATCGAGCAGCCGATCGTAGTTGCCGGCCGGGCGGCCGATAAACATGTTTTCCAGCATCTGCTCGATCGGCTGCGGGGAGCGCGCATAGCCGATAAAGTAGGTGCCGAATTCGCGCAGGCCGGGGCGGCCGAACGGCATGTTGTCGCGCAGAATTTTCACCTCGTTGCCTTGCTCGTCGGTGATGGTGGTCAGCGAACTGTGCGATGACGACGGTTTGACCGCTTCATCCAGCTCGATGTTGGACTGCTTATGGCGGCCGATGATCTTCTCCTGCGTTTCCACGCTGAGCGAGTTCCAGCCCTGCATATCATGCAGGTATTTTTGCACCAGCACATAGCTGCCGCCGCTGAACGCCGCGTCTTCGTCGCCGATCACCGTGTAGTCGAAGGCTTCGTGCCTCTCCGGGTTCTCCGTACCGTCGACGAAGCCGATCATGGCGCGCTGATCGAAGTAACGGAAGCCGTGCACCTCTTCAATGACCGTCACGGCGTCGCCGAGCTTGCCGACCAGCTGCGAGGCCAGTTCGAAACACAGATCCATTTCATCGGCGCGGATATGCAGCAGAATATCGCCGGGCGTGGCGACGGCGACGCGTTCCCCGCTGCCGATCGGGCTGAACGGATGCAGCTGGCGAGGGCGCGGCGCGCCAAACAGCGTATCCCAGGCTTCGGAGCCGAAGCCGCAGACGCAGGTGAGGTTGCCCGCCGGCGCGCGTTTGCCGACCGATCGCACCACGGCGGCGATATCGCCGCACCAGGCGCGCACCGCCGCCAGATGGGCGGGAACGGGCGACAGGGTGGCGACGATGAAGATGGCATGGCGCGTCACCGGCGTGAATACGGCTTGTGGCGGGTGGTTATTTGCATTCATTGCATTCGGCTCCAGTGTGTTCGGGTGAAATAGGTCAAATCAAATTAAAGTGCTCGTCGGGTTTCATCGGCGGCGGCAGCGGGCTTTGGTCGTTCATTTCCAGCAGGTTGCGCTCGATGGTGTTGCAGATGGCGTTTAACGGCAGATGGTTGGCCGACACGCCGAACGGATCCTCCAGCTCTTCGGCCAGTGAGTCCCAGGATAAGAAGGTATAGGAAATGAACACCGAAACAAACGGTGTCATGTAATGCAGGTCGGTCACCAGGGCAAAAGGCAGCAGGCTGCAGAACAGGTAAACGGTGCGCTGCAGGATCAGGGTATAGGCGAACGGCACCGGCGTGCTGGCGAGCCGTTCGCAGCCGCCGAGGGCGTGGGACAGTTCGCTCAGCTTGTTGTCGAGCAGCTCGAAGGTGATGTCGCTCAGCAGCCCCTGGCGGCGCAGCTTGCCGATCTCCTGGCCCAGCATCAGCAGGATGCGGTTGGTCGGCATCGGGCTGGCGATCACTTCCGCCAGCTCTTTGCTGGTGAGGTTGTGGTACAGATCGGCGGTCGGATCGGTGGCGCGCAGCTGATGCTTCAGGCTCCAGCTGAAGGCGATCAGCAGCTTGGCGACCTTCTGATGCACCGCCGGTTCGTCCGGCAGCAGGCTTTTGATCTGGCGCAGCAGGGATCGCTCGGTAATCAGCAGCGAGCCCCACAGGTTGCGCGCTTCGACAAAGCGGCTGTAGCCGGCGTTATTGCGAAAGCCGAGAAAAATGGCGATGGCGATACCCAGCAGGCTGAACGGCGCGATGGTTAAATGTACGCCGAGCTGCTCGTACCATTGATAGCTGATCACCGCCACTATCGACATCAGTACGTTCAGCGACAGACGAAAGGTGATCTTTGACAGCACGGAACCGTGCCAGGCGAACAGGCGAATAAACCAGTTCTGGTGCGGGCGAATGATCATGACGTGGGGCTTCCTGGTGTTCTGCTATTGAGAATAGTCGATTCTTGTCCGGCGGCGTTAGGCCGCCGGCGTCGATTGCCAGAGCCGCTGCGGGTGCGTATAGACGGTAGCGCGCCCCGGCTTGCTGAAGCCCACCAGCGTCAGGTTGCTGCGCTCGGCCACCTCGACCGCCAGGCGGGTGGCGGCGGAAACGGCGAACAGGATCTCGACGCCGCACATGGCGGATTTTTGCACCATTTCATAGCTGGCGCGGCTCGACACCAGCGCCGCCCCCTGCAGCCACGCCTGTTGGCTGCGGTAGCCCAGCAGTTTGTCGAGCGCCACGTGGCGGCCGACGTCTTCACACCCGCCGCTGAGTGCGCCGTCCGGCTGGATCCAGGCCGCCGCGTGGGTGCAGCCGGTCAGTTTCCCTACCGTTTGCACCTCCTGCAGCTGCGCCAACGCCCGGTCGAGCAGGGCCAAATCGAAGCGTTGCGTGAAGGGCAGCGGCGCGATGGGCTGGGCGACCTCCTGCAGCTGCTCCACCCCGCAGACGCCGCAGCCGGTGCGGCCGGCCAGGCTGCGGCGCTTCTCTTTCAGCTGCATAAAGCGGCGGCTCGAGAGTTCCACATGCACTTCAATGCCGTTGCAGGCCGGCTGTTGGCGGATGTCGTAGATATCGTCGGGGGAGGCAATGATGCCTTCGGACAGCGAGAAACCGATGGCGAAGGCCGCCAGATCTTTCGGCGTCGCCATCATCACCACGTGGGAAATGCCGTTGTACACCAGGGCGACCGGCACTTCTTCCGCCAGCCAATCCTGTTGCGCCTGAGCCAGATCGTTGCGCTGCCAGACCGCGTGGCGCGACAGGCATTCCTGTTCGATATCGTCGGTTTCTGCGAGGAGCAGGTGCTTGTTCATAACGTTCTCGTGACCGTCGGTGACGAGGCGCCGACGGGAGTGAATTCTTATTAGCAGGTGTGGGGATTATACAGGATCCTGATCCCGCTCACGTAAGGAAATGACGCTCTGTCGACGCCCCCATCAGGTTATCCACAGTTTTGGTGGATAACGTGTGTGCAAGGGGCGGTGAAACGCTTAGCAGGCGTAAAAAAAAATCGCTCAGAAAATTATTATATTACGCGGGAAAGCGCGATCCGCAGGGGGATAGGGGGTTGCACGCGTTCGCTTTTTGTTTATGCTTTACTGTATAAATATACAGTTTGATTATGATTATGCTGAGCAATTCAAGATTGTATGCTTTTTCACCAGGTGATCCCCTGACGTTACCGCTGTTTGCCGATCGCGTGGCCTGCGGCTTTCCTTCCCCGGCGCAGGACTATGTCGAGAGCAGGCTGGATATCGGCAAGCTGCTGGTGCGGCACCCCAACGCCACCTATTTCGTGCGCGCCAGCGGTGAGTCGATGATCGACGGCAATATCCAGGATGGCGATCTGCTGATCGTCGACAGCGCCCTGACGCCGGAGCACGGCAATATCGTGATCGCCGCGGTGGACGGCGAATTCACCGTCAAAAAGCTGCAGCGCCACCCCGACGTGCGGCTGTTGCCGATGAATCCCGCCTACGCGCCGATCGTGTTCGACGACGAGGCGCAGCTGGAGATCTTCGGCGTGGTGACCTTTATCGTCTACGCGGCCCGGTAACCCTGTTCGCTCTGGTGGACGTTAACAGCTTCTACGCCTCCTGCGAGACCATCTTTCGGCCCGATCTGCGCGGGCAGCCGGTGATCGTGCTGTCCAACAACGACGGCTGCGTGATCGCCCGCAGCGCCGAGGCGAAGGCGCTGGGCGTACCGATGGGCGCGCCTTATTTCAAAATCAAAGAGGAGATGCGTCGCCGCAACGTCGCGGTGTTCTCCTCCAACTACGCGCTGTAGTAAGTTAAGTGGAATGCAACATGTGATCGCCAACACTGAGCGTGTTCTCACATCAAAGGTGAATGCCAATGACCAGACGTCTGCTTTCCACTCACAGCATGCTCTTTGTCGAACAATGGCTGAAGATCCTGGCTGACTTGGGGCGAGCGCCAGCCACGATACTCGCTTATCGCCAGGCGCTGGCACATTATTTACGTCACTGTGAGGCGCAGGCGCTGCGGCCCGAGTCCGCGCGCTTTGAGGACTTTTCCGCCTATCTTCGTCCGCAGTTGCCGGGGATGACGCACCCCGTCGCCAGCGCCACCTTGCAGCTGCGGATCTCCGCCATTCGCCTCTGGTACGATTTCCTCTTCTATCAGGGAAACTGTGATAGTAACCCGGTGCCACGTACCCTGCAGCCCACTGCGGGTTTCAGTGCTCGCGGACTGGTGCCGCGCATCGTCAAACTGCCCCGCATTCCGGATGATCCGGGCTGGTTTGCCTTGCTCGGACAGGCGGCACATGCTTCGTTGCGCGACCGTCTGATGCTGGCGCTGGCCTATTATGGCGCCCTGCGGCGGGCCGAAGTGACCGCCCTCGGGATAGACGACCTGGATCCGGGTCACCGCTTGATCCGTATCCGGGCGGAAACCACCAAAAGCCGGCGTGAGCGCGTGGTGTGCTACAACCCGGCCGTGACCCCGATGCTGGCGGCACACCTGCAGCAACTTCGACGGGAAGGGCATACCGGCGGCGCGCTGTTTCGTTCGGTGTCGGACCGTAACCACGGCCTCCCCCTGAGCATCTGGAACTGGAGCAAGACGGTGCGGCGTTGGGCTACACAGGCCGAATTGCCGGATTTTTCAACGCATACCTTCCGTCATCTGCGCCTGACGCACCTCGCCCGGGCCGGCTGGCGGCTGCACGAAATCGCCGCCTATGCCGGCCACCGCGATCCCCGCACCACCCAGATATACCTGCACCTGTCCGGTACCGATTTGTCGGCCAAAATGGCCGGGGCGATCGCGGAGCAGGACCGGCGCGTCGCCAGCCAGGTGTTTGGCTGTCCGGAGGTGTCCCATGCCGACTGAAAATCGCCCCCCGGTGATCTGGCAACCCTTTGAGCGGGCGGCCTACCGCCTCGACGATACGTTGTCAGAAGAAGACCGCCGGGCTATCAGCACCGCTCACGGGCGCACGTTGTATCAGCAGCGCCGACCTGTCCCGCCGTTATTGCAGCCGCTGGTCGATATTGCCCGGCGCAGCGGGGCGAGCGGGCGGATAGTCCGGGTGACTATCCAGGCTATCCTGGCCGAAATGGCCCGCCTGAATATGCCCTGTCACCGCTGGACGGCAGAGCGCTGGCAGGCGATGTATCAGCATCGGCGGCTGAGTGGGCCGTTGCTGGCGGCGTTTGCCTTCCACCTGAGCGATGTGCCACTCCCGCTGCAGGACACGCGCTGTCGGCAACCGCTGTGTTATGCCCGCGCCGTATTTGGCCAGGATATTTGTCAGCAGGAATGGCAGCGTTTGCTGGCGGTGTTGGTCAGCCTGGGCTATTCACGCCGCACGCAAGAGATGTTCCTGTCCGCGGTGCTGAGTCTGCTGATGCTGGAAAACGGCGACCCGCGGCTTGAGAGTTTTACCGAGGCACTGCTGACACGCGGTCAGCAGCATCGAACGGAAGGGATAGCCAGAGCCGTGGGGAAAGTGTCTCATGGGCTGGCGGCGATGGGTATTCTGCACCGCCCGTTGCGCATGCGGGGCTACATCGGCTGGCGGGAGAAAAATACCGACGGCATCGCACCGGAGTGGGCAACCTGGTGCCGGCGCTGGCGGGAAACGTCCGTGCTGCGCCCCAAGACCCGCGAGTCCTGCTACAGTATCATCCTGCGTATCGGTTTGTGGCTGGCCCGGGAACACCCGCAGATCCGCGAGCCCAAAGACTGGACCATCAGCATCTGCGCCGATTTTATCGCCGCGCTGGCTCGGCTCAACGTGGATGAACTCTCCCTGGCATCATCACCACGCCGGCCCGTTTCATCGCGTGGCGACCAGCCGATGAAGAGCAATTCCCGGGCGTCCTTCCTGTATGCCCTGCGGCGTTTTTTCATCGACTATGAACTCTGGGGCTGGGGACGGTTGCAATTCAGCCCCTATCGCCATCTGGCCACGCCCAACACCCCGACCTTCAGCCGTGGCGTCAATCCCCGGGTGATCGACGATCCGGTCTGGCTCCGGCTGATTTGGGCCAGCCTCAATCTGCGCCCGGAGGACATGCTGACCGGCATTCATTATCCGTTTGCCATGCACCAGGCCATGGCCGTTATCTGGACGCACGCCGGACTGCGCCAGAATGAGATCCTGCGGCTGACGACCGGGTGCGTGCAGGCGCAAGGAGAGGATATCGTCCAGGAAGACGGCAGCCTCATTCCCGCCGGTACCCTGTGCTACCTGAGCGTCCCCGCCGGCAAAACATCAAAAGCCTTTGTCAAACCGGTGGCGGCTGTGGTGAAAAAGTATGTCGACTTATGGCTGCAGGCGCGCCCGGCTGAGCAGGCTGCACTCAGCGATGAGCGTACCGGTGAAAAAGTTCACTATCTGTTCCAGTACCGTGGCAGACAGGCCGGCTGTGCGATGCTGAACAACACGCTGATCCCGATATTGTGCGCCCGCGCCGGCGTGCCTTGTGAGGACAGTCGCGGGCGCATCACCAGCCATCGAGGACGCGCTTCCGCAGTGACGGCGCTGGCCAGCGTACCGCAGGGTATGACATTGCATGAACTGATGGCGTGGTCCGGGCACAGCTGCCCACGCTCGACGCTGCACTATATTCGCCTCCGTCCGACCCGGCTGGCGGCATCTTTCGTCAAGGCCGACAAGATCTCCCACATGATTGGCGTGCTTATCGATCACGACAGTCAGGCGATGACCGACACGGGGCCGGCATTGTATTACGATCTGGGAGAGCTTTACTGTACCAATCCGTTCTGGAGTAGTTGCCCGCATCGTATGGCCTGCATCGGCTGTGATTTCAGCTTGCCGAAAAGCAGCGCCAGGGCGGTGGCGCTGGAAAGCCGGACCTCCATTCGACGTTATCTGGAAGAGGTTCCACTGACTCCCGATGAACAGGCTATTGTCGAAGGGGATATTGAAAAATTGGACACCTTTATCCGGAAAATCTCCGACATACCAGAAACCGAATGAAGACAGCGGTTAAAAAATCACTGACTTTTGCTTGCTTCACAACCAACGCCATTTAATCGTAATGGTGATGAGTGTCACTTGCATTGACGCGAGGAGTGTTGGTTATCGATTGGCTTGGGTTACCCGGCTTGCTCCAGGCGGAACCGGACTTTATCGTACTTTCTCGTCATAAATGGATTATTGACAAAACACCAAAAAGTGACCTCTAATCAAAACGGCAAGATTTTTACTTGATGAACGTCACAATTTAACAATATCTGCATTTTTTTTACATATGACGCGTGAGTAGTATGTAATTCAACCATTTCTAATGGTTGTGCAAACTCAGCAAATTCATAGGAGAGCTTTCATGAAGGAAATTTTAAGCAGCCAATTCGATGCCGTGTCAGGTGGATGGCAAGATCGAGACGGAAGTGGGAAAAGATCGTCTGATAACGGAGGTTCTGGATCTTCAAGTCGCGGCGGAAATAACGGTGGTGACCGCGGACTTCAGTCATTCTTGTCACAAAATAGCCCCTACGGTAGTGGTTCCGGTGCCAGTGGTTTCTGGGGGAATGGTAATTCAATGGCAGCAGGAAATGGCTATGGCGGGAATGGCACCGGACCGAGAGAGGCCAGAGAATCCGGAACCAAACGTTAATTAACAGACACAATCCTAGCACAGAAATAAAATTCTGTGCTTTTATAGGGTATATGATGAATAGATATGTTATTTTTATAAAGAGTGATGAGTCAAAAGTGTTAAAAAAGGAAATTGTTACACGCGAGTTAATTAAGGACATGAAGCAGAAGGGATTCAGAAAACACCATGTCGAAGTAGAAGCAGAGAACGAAAGTGATGCCATTAATAAATTAAATAAAAACAGCAATGACTATTTGGATTCATTGAAAGATTTTTCTGGTAATTTATTGTTCTGTTCTATTTGTATTATTATTATGGCCATAGTCTATTTTTTTAGCTAGGCTATAATCTAGCATCGAATCGTTCAGACTTGCTATAATCTATTTTGCATGGAGATTTAAATGAGTCATAGGATATTGGGTGTTGATTTATCAAAGGCAGAGAAAATATCAGCTCCAAACATCCTGCATTTTGTATGGATTGGTGATTTAAACGAATTAAATACTCACTATATAGAAATATGGAGAGAAACAAACAAAGATAAAGAGGTATTCTTCTGGTATGATAGAAATGCCTCACTATGTAACTTGCTAAACAGTTCCATACGAGATTTTGTCAATACAAAAGGAATTAAAGACAAAGAGAAGTCTGAGTTAAAAATAAAAAATTCAGCTTTTGATTACATATATTCAAAAATAAAAGAGGGCTTTTCATTTGATGAGCTAGTTATTGAGTTCTTGCTCAATAATGAAATCCCTCATCAGAAACAACCAAAAGCAATAGAAGAATCATGGTTTGCAACCAGAGGCCTTATCAAAAAGAATATAGCAGAACTTTTTTGCAATGACTTTGATGATTTCATGAAGTATTATTATTATGAGATCATATTAAGATGTAACCTTGCCAGCGCGAGTGACATTATCAGACTTTTAATCATTTATCAGTATGGAGGGGTTTATATAGATGTTGATACACTCCCATACACTGATAACATATATTACAATCTCAATAATTATATAAAAAAGGAGGGTATTATAGAGAATGATATGTTTTTCCTGTTTAAAACAGCGTGCTTTCTAAATAAAATGAACTCAAGAGTTACATCATCGGAATATGTTGGAAATTACAACGCAGAAGCGTTAGGGGTGGATGTTGTTAGGTTTGAAAAAATAAAAACGCTCATTGAAATTGATATCGCTAACTTCTCTTTGGATATGGTGCTGCCACTGGGTAATATATATGTTTATAAAAACCTATTGGCATTAGGATCGCTAAGAAGATTAAAGGGCGTTTATTTTAATAACTTCATATCATCTCACAAAAAATCAAAATCGGTAAGGATGATCCTCAGGGTTATGAAAAAAAGATATCGATTCCTAGAAAAAAACAACTGCATATTCAACTATTATGTTGATGATGGTTTTAGATGTTATCTGACCAGGATTTTAACATGGAGAACAGAACTAATAACGAAGGACTATTGTGTGACATCGGCTCTAACTGGTCCAGGCTTGATTGTTGAGGTTTTATTGGGGCTGGCTTATGAGTTATTTAATGTTGAATGCTCTACAGAACCGTCCAGTATCGCTGAATATATGCAAGATACTGAGTTTGGGATTGCATTATTTCAACATAATATAGATACTCCAGATGGAACTCATTCAACATGGCGAAAGTAATTAAAAATAAATGGGCAAACCACGTTAATTAATTTATGAATTTATTGTCAATATAATAAAATGATATTTTAATAAGGGACGATGATAATGTTTCGCCAGGAAGCGATCGATAACCAGAAAATGAAATGGCGCGGCCGGGCATTGCTGTTACCCGGCATTCCCTTTTGGCTCACGGCAGGGTTCTGCCTGTTTTTTCTCATTGCCTTTCTCACCTTCGTGATTGCCGGCACCTATACCCGGCGGGTCAACGTGACCGGCGAGATCAGCACCTACCCCCGTGCCGCCAATGTCTATTCCGCCGTCCAGGGGGTGGTGGTCAAAAAATTCGTCACCGAAGGGCAGGTGATCACTGCCGGCGCGCCCATTTACCAGATTGACGTCAGCAAAAGCACCCGTAGCGGGGTGGTCAGCGATAACCAGCGGCGGGATATCGATGACCAGCTGGCGCGCATTGTGCAAATCATCAGCCGTCTGGAAAGCAGCAAGCAGGCCACTCTCACCATGCTGGAAAAACAAAAAGCGCAGTATACTGCCGCGTTCACCCGCTCCACCGGCATCCTCCGGCGCGCCCAGGAAGGGATACGCATCATGAAGGAGAATATGGAGAACTACCGGCACTATCAGACCAGGGGACTGATCAATAAGGATCAGCTCACCAACCAGGTGGCGCTGTATTACCAGCAGCAGAACAACCTGCTGGGGCTGTCCGGCCAGAACGAACAGAATGCGCTGCAGATCACCGCGCTGGAAAGCCAAATCCATACCCAGGCCGCCAACTTCGACAACCAGATTTACCAGATGGAGCTGCAGCGCTACGAGCTGCAAAAGGAGCGACAAAACATCGATGCAACTGGCGATATTATCGTTCGCGCGCTGGCCGACGGCCGCATCGATTCGTTGAGCGTCACGATTGGCCAGATGGTCAACGTCGGCGACAGCTTGCTGCAAGTGATCCCCCACGACATCGATCACTACGCTCTGGTGCTTTGGGTGCCCAACGACGCCATTCCCTACATCGCCACCGGTGACAAGGTCAATGTGCGTTATGACGCCTTTCCGGCGGAAAAATTCGGCCAGTTTGCCGGTACGGTGTCCGTCATCTCCAAAGCCCCGGCCTCACCGCAGGAAATGCTGACCTATCAGGGGGCGCCCAAAGCGGCGCTGACCGCCGCCGTGCCCTACTACAAGGTGATCGTCATTCCGGAGAAACAGGCCATTGCCTATGACGGCAAGCGTCTGAGCCTGGAAAACGGCATGAAAGCGCAAAGCACCCTGTTTCTGGAAAAAAGGAAGATTTATCAATGGATGCTGTCACCGTTCTACGACATGAAACACAGCGCGACGGGACCGGTCAATGAGTAAGCCCACATTCAAACAGCGGGTCAGCCAGTTGGATCTGCGGCTGCGCCAGCGGGTTCCGATGGTACACCAGACCGAGTCGTCGGAATGCGGACTGGCCTGCCTGGCGATGATCTGCGGTTACTACGGCAAAAACATCGACCTGATTGCGCTGCGCCGACAGTTCAATCTGTCGGCTCGTGGGACAACGTTGGGCGGGGTGACCGCGATCGCCGAACAGCTGGGGTTGAGCTCCCGCCCCCTGTCACTGGAGCTGGACGAGCTCGGCGCGCTGAAACTGCCCTGCATTCTGCACTGGGAGTTCAACCATTTCGTGGTGCTGGTCAGCGTCAAAGGCCACCGCGCAGTGCTGCATGATCCGGCGCGTGGGCGCCGAGCCGTCAGCCTGACGGAACTGTCGCGCAGTTTCACCGGCGTGGCCCTTGAGGCCTGGCCCGGCAGCGCCTTCACTGCCGACAGCATCCGCCACCGCATTCACCTGCGTACGCTGATTGGTAGCGTACACGGGCTCAAGGGGACGCTCGGCAAAATCTTTTGCCTGTCTCTGGTGTTCGAGACCATCAACCTGGTGATGCCCATCGGCACACAGCTGGTGATGGATCACGCCATTCCCGCCGGGGATCGCGGGTTACTGACGCTCATCTGCGTTGGGCTGATGCTGTTCATCCTGTTGCGGGCCGCCGTCGGTATGGTGCGCGCCTGGTCCGGACTGGTCATGTCGACGCTCATCAACGTGCAATGGCAATCAGGTCTGTTTACCCACCTGTTGCGCCTGCCGCTCGGTTACTTTGAACGGCGCAAGCTGGGTGACATTCAGTCACGCTTCGGCTCGCTGGATACGCTGCGCAGCACCTTCACCACCAGTATCGTCGGCGCCATCATGGACGGCATCATGGTGATTGGCGTGCTGGTGATGATGGTGCTGTATGGTGGCTGGCTGACCTGGGTGGTGCTTGCCTTTACTGCTATCTACGTGCTGATGCGCCTGCTGACCTACGGCTATTACCGCCAGCTGTCCGAAGAGGCGCTGGTGAGAAATGCTCGCGCCGGCTCGTATTTCATGGAGACGCTGTACGGTATCGCCACGGTCAAGATGCAGGGCATGGCGGAACGCCGTATCGCCCACTGGCTCAACCTGGAAATCGATACCATCAATACCGATATCCGGGTCACCAAAATGGACATGCTGTTTGGTGGGATCAACACCTTCGTGGCGGCCTGTGACCAGGTCGTCATACTGTGGCTGGGCACCAGCCTGGTGATCGATAATCAGATGACCATCGGTATGTTCGTCGCCTTCGGGGCCTTTCGGGGGCAGTTTTCTGACCGTATTGGGTCGTTGACGGAGTTTTTGCTGCAGCTGCGCATGATGAGCCTGCACAACGAACGTATTGCCGATATCGCCCTGCACCCACGAGAAAACCGTAAACCAGACCTGCCCTACGCGGGGGGAATGCAACCCGCGGGGCTGTCTACCCATGCCCTGAGCTACCGGTACGACAGCCAGTCGCCGGCTGTCTTCGATGCCCTGAACATCAACATTGCGCCAGGCGAAAGCGTTGCCATCGTCGGCCCGTCCGGCGCTGGCAAGACCACGCTGATGAAGGTACTGTGCGGGCTGTTTCCCCCGGATTCAGGGCGGGTTGAGGTGAACGGCGTCGATAT
>NZ_KV792497.1:89806-386899 GCF_001808215.1 Serratia sp. HMSC15F11 | reverse complement strand
GACGACAAGCTGTTCTCCGGCTCGATCCGGGAAAATATCTGCGGGTTTGCGGACGAGGTGGATGAAGCCTGGATGGAAGCCTGTGCCCGTGCCAGCTATCTGCATGAGGTGATCATGCGCATGCCGATGGGGTATGAAACCTTGATCGGCGAACTGGGGGAAGGGTTATCCGGCGGTCAGAAGCAACGGTTGTTCATTGCCCGGGCCATTTACAAGAAGCCGGTGATTTTGTTCCTGGACGAGGCGACCAGTGCGCTGGACAAGGAAAGTGAAGCGATGGTGAATCAGGCCATCAAGGCGCTCAGCATAACACGGGTGATCATAGCCCACCGCGAAACGACGATAGCCTCTGCTGATAGAGTGATTAATTTAGACTAGAGCCTGTCTCAATAAGTATTAAATACAGGTCGTTGGATAGTTGCGGTTAGTGCTCAGAACCATGGAACCGCCGCATTTCCTCAACGTCAACCAACTGATTAGATAAGAGACTATTACCTAATGGGATAGGCCCTAAAGGTGGATTTATTACGATGAATAACTTTTTAGACAAAGATACAAAACTGGCGATTACTAAATTCGGCGGTTCCGGTGTAGCCCCCTTAATCAGCTATTCGTCCCAGACTTAACAAAATTTTGACGGGTTTCTGCCTACAATCCCAGCTTTGTAGGGGAAAAAGGTAAGATTTAACGAGCACACGGCTCTTCGGAGCTGTTTTTTCTTGATATTGTATTCCACATAAACGCCGACATGTCCCGCCGGGTGATGGACACGCTGGAAGAGATGGCGCCGGCGGTGGAGATCTACTCGCTGGATAAGAGTAAGTTGTATAGTGTGGTCACCCAGCAGTGGAATCCGAGCTATGGACATTTTTAAACGTCTGAGGGGGTTGCACGGCGACACTGGAACACATTCATTTTGTACCCCACATTCTCGAGCGTAGAGAAAGCCGCGTAACTTACTCAGTCAGCAGCAACCGGCCCTCTATCAAGGGTTTTCCTCAGATTTTCTGGGCAGGGAAAATGCCATGGAGAGAGGCAAACCTGTGGGCCATGGAGCGAGCAACGGCGGGGGAAGCTTCCCTGAAAACCGTTGCCAGTAACATGAATGGCCTTTTGAATTACGCCAAGCTCCTTGAGTCGCGTGGGTTGCATTGGTTCGAGTTTCCTGTCCGAAAAGCCGATCGTTGTTTAGTGCTATACCGTGGAGCGTTGATCACGATGCGTAATGCGGGTCAGATCAGCCCCTCCACGGCGTCTGAATATATGCGCAATTGCATCATGTTTTACCGGTGGGTGAGGCACAGGGAACTTCTGGCACCACGCGTTCCTCTGTGGCGGGAGAAGCCCTACACCGTCAAACTCTTTGATCAGGTGGGGGTTGAGCGATCGGTAAACGGAATCACCACCGATCTCAGCATCCCAAATCGCAAACGACTTGGCCAAACCCTGGAGGATGGGCTATTGCCGGTGTCGGCGGCGGATCGTGATGCCATCCTGGATTTCACCGCCGCGAACGCTACGCCGGCGCTCTATCATCAGTAAAGTCAATATGTTCGGAGATTTAAATATGGGACTAAAAACTGGAAAATAGGAAAAGATTACCTATACTCGGTCGAGTATACCCACCTCAACAACCAAATCCAGATAAGGAGTTAGACGATGTAATTGACATCTCATGGAGGGGAATCAATTCAATTAATCGTTTAATGGTCTTGAGGTGACTATGTTTTTGATATTGTTACGCTCAATGCGTAAGTATTTTTGGTTAAGAACACTCTTGTTGGCGCTAGTTTGCAGTTCAGTAGGTTCTGGATTGACGTTCATCATGGTTTTTGGTGAGCTAGCCAGATTGAATGCGGCACCGTCTTCCTTTGCCTTGGCGTTTATTTTGTCAACATCACCGGGGTTTTTGGGGAGTATTGCAGGAAAATATCTGCTTGCACGTATTGAAGCAAAATATTGCTTCATGATCGCTGAGTGTATTGGCGCACTGGGTTTAATTGTTCCTTGGTACGGATTGGTTCATAGTTCCGTGACCATCCTACAGCTTGCTGGCGTTGCCTCGTCAGTATCTGCGGGGATAACCATTCCTGCCATTAATCATTATACCAAAGCTAAACTTGCTCCAGAAGATATTGGGGCCGGTGCGGTTATCGACACGCTGGTGTTTGCTTGCCAGGTTTTATTTGGCATAGGTGTCGGCGTATTTCTTTATGGCACCGTCCAGAGCAATACCTATTTGTTGGCAAATCTAGTCAGCTACATCATAGCCATTACATTTATATTTTCACTGCCAAAGCTGGCGAATTATGCAGAACAGAATGTTTATGCACAGGGGTTGCCTAAAAGGTTGTCATCAAAACAACGTGCTAGCCTTTATTTATTGCCGGCACTGGCGATGACTGGAGCACCGGCCATGTCGCTCTTGCCTACATTGGTCCACAGCAACAGTGACCAAAAAGAAACACTGCTGTTTTTATTGTTTGCCCGCAGTCTGGGACAACTTCTTGGGCCATTTTTGGTCAATGAAGATCGTTACAAGAATCAGTCATCACTGTTTATTATTGCGTGCATGGCGGCATTTATTGTGTGCTATTTATTCGTTCCATTGACACCGTTATTGAGTGTTTCGCTATTACTGGTTTTTTCTGCCCATGTATTTTCAAATATTATCTATAGCCTTGGCTGGTACAGTTTGTTGACGAACTTTGACAACGATCAGGTAGCTGCCGCCTCTGCCAGCAGCTACAGAAAACAAATTATTATCGGTGCAGTTGTCAGTATCTCGGCGGGCACATTGGCTGACAAAGTAGGTAGTCCTCTGGCACTTATCATTTGTTCTATGACAGGGTTATTGCTGTCTTCTCTACTGATTTTGCATGTAAAACGTCAGTCTTAATGACATTAAAACGGCCGGTATTGATTACCGGCCGTAGCTTCAGCTTTTATGAAAAAAACCAGCAACGGAACAACGCATAATGTCCCCAGCACTGACATCAACCTTTTTGATACAGTGTGAATAATTTGGTTTTATGATCACAAGTCGATTGGGTTTTGGATAAATAAATGTCCCGATCCCAGAATCATTGATGCTGCGTTCACGGATGGTCCATCCAAACTCCGGTCCGACCGTCCCTCCGGTTATCCCTGACATGCGTAAAACTTCTTCAGAAGCATTGTAGGTTTGTTCAGATAACCCCGCACTGGAATTAACAGGTGTATTGATGACGCAAAGCTCCCCACCCCAATTAGGTTTCCATTCGGGGTGCGCATAAAATATATATGCCCCTTTGTATTGAGCATCGTCTTCATGCCAGCCCAGTCCGCTACCTGCGGGATACAAGAATGTTGTGAGTGAAAACGCATTCCAGTCTTCCCCAAGAAAATCACGCAGACGTGATGTTATTATGCTAATCTTTTCACTTAAAATATGGATACCATCCATAATAACATTATCATCTATGGTGGTTTTTCCTGTCAGCAATGAGTAAAAGTAACTAACACTCACCAAAGGCTCACCGTCGGTCATTCTCCATGATTTTGACCACCCTTGAGAATGGACGAGATAGTAATTCTCAAATTGCATATATAACTGAAGGGCGAAGAGCTCATCGCTACTCAAAAACTCGTCAAAAATCAGATAACCTTCCCCTTCGACTATATTACTCATAATGTTTCCTCCGAGTTGAAATATTTCCCCGTCTCATTTTCAAACTGCCATTCTTCGATGAGTGATTTCCAGGGAGGCAAAAATGCGTCTCTGACGTGATATAAACGTTCGGCCAGATTAAATCGCATCATTGTTGCAGAATCCAATGCCTCATTTATCCATGTTAATTCTTTAGTCTGATACTCCGTGGAAAGGTGTTGAGCTACTTTGCGACGATATCTAACAATTTCCCCGTAAACGTAACAAGCATTGAAAGCTTGGGTATAACTGAAAGTTCGATCTTGCCGTTGAGGGAAATCGATCAGCGACTCCCCCAGAGCTCCCTGACAGTATTGATTGCCATGAAATGCGTTGAACGTGTGTACTTGATGATGAAGTGCTTCGTGATAGAGGTTTTCGACGAAACCAAGAAACCCGAATTCTCTTGGAAGCTGATGGAACGGTGGAACAAAGAAGAGTGTGGCATCGGAAATAAAGGTAACATGTGGAAGTTCGTAAAATGAAGCACTTCCATTATTGGCATTTGCATTTTTAGGAATCAACCATACCAAGGTTGAAATAAAATCAGCGATGAATGTCATTTCACTTTCATATAACGAAGAAAACCTTTTCACGCCGTCATTGAGGAATGCCAATCGATTATCGCATACTGGAATGCTGCCGACATCAGAAATCCCCATCAGCAGAGCCATTGCCTCTCCTTCATCAGCATTTGTCCAGTTAAATGACCAGTTTCCTATGTCAATCTTTGAGACGTGTTTTCGTGGTAATGCAAAAAAAAATCTATCGTGCATCGCTTGATCGCGAACTTGTGCGCAAATAGGGGGCCACTTTTCGCGGATATCTTTGTGAAGGGCCGATTCCTCGCAGCATGAGTAGTAATCATTCAGCATATCGTTTCCGCTATAGGAAAGTATTGACATTTCACCCTCCTGCTAAATAATGTTGATCTCTTTAAGAAAATCGAAATTCACCCTCTCTTTGTTGGGTAAAGAGCCAGGAATATAAAGCGTATGCCGATAAGTAACTTTTGAAAGCAATGTCTCGATATCAGAAAGTTCACCTTGTAATTTATCCGCACATTGTCCTTTTTGGGTTGAGGCACTCAACAAGAAAATAGGTGTATTGGCTGGGTAATGTTTTAATAATTTCGATTTCAAATACATAACTTTATTTGAGGTCTGCGGCGATGAGTAGTCCGTATTAGCATTGCCAATAGAGCAAACATGATAAATAAAATAATTGATGCAGGGATCCATTGCATAATCATAGATAATCAACCGATTAGCATCAAGTATGCTGACACCTTCTTCCAGTGGGTCAATACCAATATCATTGATCATCGCGTCGAAACTTGAAATTCCAGGATAACAATGAAAAGTAAAAGCCTTATCCTGAGATGATTTTTGTAGTAATTGAACAATGGTCACACCGACTCTCGGATGACCAGGAACGATAAGGCCGACATGTTCACACTCAGTAAGTGCATCTGAGATGTACTGGATAATCCTGGTGTAATTATCAACATCAATGCCGCCATCTTCATACAAATATGAGAGGTCCTCATGGTGTATTTTATGATGAGACAGATATTCGTTTAGACCAGCAATGTCTCCGATCCAGAAAACTCGATTTACACTCTGAATGACGGAAAAACCTTCTGTGGTAATCTGATTTACCCCCAGCATGCCGCTGCCGATAACAGAGATTATACTCATTAAAAATCCTTTTTAAAATGCCTCAATACGAAATTGAGGCATGGAATATTAACTAGAATCCACCGATAACCTTAGCCAGATTCATCGGCGCTGCAGCCTGTAAACGTGGGTGCATTTTGATGTTAGTTTTTTCCATGAATATATCCTTATTTTCTATTAAGTTAATGAGATCTTTCGTCCGCATCTAACTTCTCAGAACGATTGGTATTTCATCGATTAGAAGTGAAATCTTTGCTACTCCATCGAGCCTATGCGTTAGTTTTCGTAAAAACGGTTCACATAGACAACCTACATATATAGTACAAATTTGCATCTTATCAATAACAATCCATAAACAAAATTAACGAATCTGATCAGGGTTGATGACTGGAATTTAAATTAATCTAGATAAAATTGTTATTAATCATGATAGTAGCGTGCCACCGGGAGCTAACTCACTGAAGGTGATTGTGGCATGTCCCTATTCCTGGGCACTCGTCCCGAGGGGCTAGCACCCGGGTAATGAGCAGGAGAGATTACGCAACGGTGAACGGCTGTCCCCTATGCTTGCTGAATGCGTAACAGCAACTGGTGTCGGTGATGTAGGGAAGGCTGCTGAAGGTACCGCTAGGCGGTTCCGGTGGATAACACGATATAAAGTTGTTCTGTGGGGGCAACTAATTGTGATCCCCGGAAAATCAGGAGTTCCAGAGTAGAACCACCTAGTAATATTTACCTTCAAGGTGCTGCGTTGTGTTCTGGCTTTCAACCTCGTTCCTGTTAGTACAGATAGATATTTTGTGCTGAACAGAATAAAACCACTCAAAAACCTGCTAGTAAGATGTATCGTTCAGCGGTGAGAAATGGGGGGCTACAAGTTGCTAGCCAACGCAAATGAGGTTGGGAACGATTTTGGATATAGACTTTATCAAGTCTAATTTTCTGGAAAAGATCTTCTTACTATGGACAGTCGACATCGAAGTTTGAATATTGGAGTGCTCTGATTAGGAGTCATGTCCATGGTAGAGCTTCTTTCCTTTACATCGACGAAGCCTTTCTGCGGCTGGACGGCGCGAGCTGCATTTGATGGTCGGGGTCGGCATTGCGCCGAGCAAAACGCTGGCCAAGCTGGCCAACTTCGCCGCCAAGAAATGGCGCGGCACCGGCGGCGTGGTGGATTTATCCGATCCGGCGCGCCAGCGCAAACTGCTGGCGTTGCTTCCGGTGGAAGAGGTGTGGGGCGTGGGGCGCCGCCTGACTCGCCAACTGCAGGCGATGGGTATTCACACCGCGCTGCAGCTGGCGGACTGCGATACCCGGTTGGCGCGTAAAACCTTCAGCGTGGTGCTGGAGCGCACGATACGCGAGCTGCGCGGCGAATCGTGCTTGCAGTGGGAAGATGAGGCGGCCGCCAAAGAGCAGATCATCTGTTCCCGCTCGTTCGGCCAGCGGCTGACGCACTACCCACACATGCGCGAGGCGATCTGCAGCTACGCCGAACGCGCCGCCGAAAAGCTGCGGCAGGAAAAGCGCTATTGCCGCAACGTGTCGGTATTTATCAAAACCAGCCCGCATTCGGCGGGCGAAGGGTATTACAGCAATATGGGCACCGCCCGGCTGCAAACCCCGAGCAATGACAGCCGCGACATCATCGCCATGGCGGTACGTGCGCTGGAAAGCATCTGGCAGGAGGGGCGACGTTACCTGAAGGGCGGCGTGGTGCTGGGAGATTTCAGCGCCGCCGCCATGGCGCAGATCGATCTGTTCGACGACTGCCCGCCGCGCCGCAACAGCGAGCGGCTGATGGCGGCCCTCGATCGCCTGAATCAGGAAGGGCGCGGGCGCGTGTGGTTCGCCGGGCAGGGGATCGTCAAGCCGTGGCAAATGAAGCGCGACATGCTGTCGCCGGCCTACACCACCCGGCTGGCGGACATTCCGGTGGTGCGGCTGGGGGAGCGGGCGCCGTGCTCCGCCGAATCGAAGGAAGAAAAACGCCGCGGGTGACAACCGGCGGCGTGGGTAGGCTGCGTGTTACTTCACCGCCGCCGGATCCGGCTTATCGGGGGCGATGCCATACAGCGCCATGGCGCGGTTGACCTCGCTGCGGGCGATACGGCCTTCGTCAGCCAGCAGTTTCAACGCGGCGAGCGCGATGAAATGGCGGTTGACCTCGAAGAACTCACGCAGCGCCTCGCGGGTGTCCGAGCGACCAAAGCCGTCGGTGCCCAAGGCGATAAAGGTGCGGTCGGGCAAGAACGGTTTGATCTGATCGCCGACGATCTTCATATAGTCCGTCACCACCACCACCGGGCCGGGATGCGCCGCCAGCAGGCTCTGAATATAAGGAACTTTCGGCGGATCTTCCGGATGCAGCAGGTTCCAGCGTTCGGCCGCCATGCCGTTGCGGCGCAGCTCGCTCAGGCTGGTGGCGCTCCAGATATCGCTGGCGACGCCAAAGTCCGCCGCCAACAGCTCCGCCGCCGCCAGCGCCTCGCGCATGATGGCACCGCTGGCGACCAGCTGAGCGCGCGGGCTCTCTTGGTTTGTCGTTTCGCTCTGTTTGAGCAAATAGGCGCCCTGGATAATCCCGTCCTCCACGCCCGCCGGCATCGGCGGCTGCGGGTAGCCCTCGTTGAGCAAGGTGATGTAGTAGTAAATATCCTCTTGTTCAACGAACATCCTGCGCATGCCGCTCTGGACGATCACCGCGAGTTCATAGGCATAGGTCGGATCGTAGGAGACGCAGCTGGGGATCACCGAAGACAGCACGTGGCTGTGGCCGTCGTCATGCTGCAAGCCTTCGCCCATCAGGGTGGTTCTGCCGGAGGTGGCGCCGAGCAGGAAACCCTTGGTGCGTGCGTCGGCCGCCGCCCAGGCGAGATCGCCCACCCGTTGCAGCCCGAACATGGAGTAGAAGATATAGAACGGGATCGTCGCGACATCGTGGTTGCTGTAGGCGGTGCCAGCGGCGATCCAGGTCGATATCGCACCGGATTCGTTGATGCCTTCCTGCAAAATCTGGCCGTCTTTGGCCTCTTTATAGTAGCTGAGCTGCCCGGCGTCTTGCGGGGTATACAGCTGGCCGAGCCAGGAATGGATGCCAATCTGGCGGAACAGGCCTTCCATGCCGAACGTGCGCGACTCGTCCGGCACGATGGGCACGATCAGTTTGCCGATGTTGACGTCTTTGAGCAGCGTGCCGAGGATATTAACGAAAGCCATGGTGGTCGACATGTTGCGTTCGCCGCTGCCCTTCAGGAGGCCGTCGAAGCGCGATAGTTCCGGTATCGCCAGCGGAGCGGATTGGCCGAAGCGGGCAGGGATGTAGCCGCCCAGCGCGGTGCGCGTCGCGGTGATGTACTTCGCCGCCGCGCTGTCGGGTTCGGGCTTCAGGTAAGGGATCTCTGCCAGTTGGGCGTCGGAGATGGTCAGCCCTAAACGGTCGCGGAAGGCTTTCACCGCATCCTGGCTCATTTTTTTCAGCTGGTGGTTGATGTTCTGCCCTTCACCGGCTTCCCCCATGCCAAACCCTTTGACGGTTTTGGCCAGCACCACCGTCGGCCTGCCCGGGGTATGCACCGCCTGATGGTAGGCGGCGTACACCTTTTGCGGATCGTGGCCGCCGCGGTGCAGCGCCCAGATCTCATCGTCGCTCAGGTCGGCGACCAGCTCGAGCAATTCCGGATACTTGCCGAAGAAGTGCTCCCGCACATAGGCGCCGCTTTGCGACTTGAAGGTTTGGTAATCGCCGTCGACGCACTCCATCATGCGCTGCATCAGCAGCCCGGAGCGGTCTTTTTGCAGCAGTTTGTCCCAGCCGCTGCCCCAGATCACCTTGATCACCTGCCAGCCGGCGGCTTTGAAGGTGCCTTCCAGCTCCTGAATAATCTTGCCGTTGCCGCGCACAGGGCCATCCAGCCGTTGCAGGTTGCAGTTCACGACGAAGATCAGGTTATCGAGTTTTTCTCGCCCGCCCAGCGCAATCGCCGCCAGCGATTCCGGCTGATCCATCTCGCCGTCGCCGAGAAACGCCCACACCTTTCTCCCCTGGTGCGGTTTCAACTCGCGGTATTCCAGATAGCGCATGTAGCGCGCTTGGTAGGCGGCGGTCAGCGGCCCCAGCCCCATCGAAACGGTGGGATATTGCCAGAAATCCGGCATCAGCCGCGGGTGCGGGTAGGAGGAGAGGCCACGGCGCGCGGATTCGCGGCGAAAGTTGTCGAGCAGCTCCTCGTCGATGCGGCCTTCGAGATAGGCGCGGCCATAAATGCCGGGGGCGGAATGGCCCTGGATATACACCATGTCGCCGGCGAAATCATCGGTGCGCCCACGGAAGAAGTGCGTGAACCCCACATCGTAAAGCACCGCGGCCGATTGGTAGGTGGCGATATGCCCGCCGACGTTGGAATGTTTGCCGGCACGCAGCACCATCGCCATGGCGTTCCAGCGAATAAACGCATTGATGCGCGCTTCAGCGGCCAGATCGCCGGGATACGTCGGTTGCTTATAGGCCGGGATCGTATTCACGTAGGGCGTGGTGACCATGCTGAAGAAATCACCGTGTTTTCGCTGATCGGCTTCGGCCATTCTTTCCAACAAAAAATGCGCGCGTTCACGGCCGTCGATGTCAGTGACACCTTCAAATGCCTCAAGCCATTCAGCCGTCTCTTGTGGGTCAAGATCTGCTTTTACCGCGGGTTGGTTCATAAAAGCTCCAAATGTACTTACCTGATAAGGCGCTGAGCGATACAGGGATTCAGTGAGTTGCAAGTGCAAGAGTTGCAAATGCAACAATGGCGAAAGCCACTCTATCCCTTTACAATTGCAATTGCAATTGTAATTGCAATTGCAACTCACCGGTTTTGACGAGAAAAATGACATGACAGATAAACAACCCGACCTGTGGTTCTCCTTTGTGCGCGCGCATCGGGCGATGATCAGAAAGATAGAGGCGAAGTTGTCGGAAGCGGGGCTGCCGGTTTACGCCTGGTATGACGTGTTATGGGGATTGGAAAGCGGGGAAAACGGCACACGCCGCATGCATGAGCTGGCGGACGTGTTGGTGATTGAGCGTTACAACCTGACCCGCCTGATGGATCGCCTGGAAAAAGAGCGGCTGGTCACGCGTTTTCGATCGGATGACGATCGCCGGGCCTCCTTCGCGACTATCACCGAGGAAGGCAAGGCCCTGCGGAAAAAGATGTGGGAGATCTACCGTTCGGTGGTCAACACCCACTTTCTCAACCAGTTCAGCGAAGAAGAGGTCGCACGCTTCTCCGACGCGTTGAACAATGCGATGCAGCTGGCCAGAGAGTGATCAGGCATCGGGCGTGATGTGCAGAACGCGCAGCGCATCGGCGATCAGCGCCGAAGGGATTTTCTGCTCGTCGGCCAGCAGTTTAAGGGCGCAGAGCGCAATCCATTCCGCCTGCGGGTAGTGGATTTCGCCGCGCACCCGTGAATCTGAGCCCACCGCGGCAAAGCGCGCGGGAATGAATCGCCTGAGCTGATTGGCAATCAGGTGCGAGTAGTCGGTAACGGCGACGACGGGGGCATTCCCGGTACCCAGGCACGTTTTCAGATGGCATTCGCCGCCGCTGTCCTGGCGCTGCATGTCGGCGAGTTCGGCGTCCTGCGCCAACCGCGTGTAGCTGGGGCAACTCCAGATTTCAGACGCAATCCCCCAGTTTTTCAACACTTTGGCCGCCTGCTGAACGCGGGCGAGCGCTCGGCCGGCGCCACACAGACGAACCTGCAACGGCGAGTCTGCCGCGGCGGCGACACGATACATTCCCTTGAACGCCTGTTCTGCGACAAACGGTTCCCCTGAAGAGAGGGGGCCATTGTCTGCGTTGGTCGCGAGATACACCATCTTCCTCGTTCCCTCCAGATAGAGCGCGTGGAGGGCGTGATGGAGTATCGCGCCGGTTTCTCGGGCATTGGCCGGATCGAAAGGCAACCAGCCCGGCATGGCCGTGAGCTGAAGCGGGAACCAGGCCTGAACGCCTTTGGGCAAATCGGCACTGCCAGTATCCGCATCGCTGATGAAAATCCCTTTACGATTGGTTTCCGGCTCAAGCCCGCGAAGCATGTCCACCGAGGGCGTGTTGACGAAGTAAAACAGCGGCTTCTCATAACGCTCTGATTGATGGCCAAACCAGAGCGGCCAGGCGGTGGCGTAGTGGGAACTCGGTGGCTCGGTGCGCCTTCTGCCGTCGATAAGCCAGATGTCGCCGCTGGCGTTAAGTTCGTCCAGAGTTTGCGCCGTCCAGGCGCTGGAAGAAGGGCGCGAGGCGCCGGCTTTTTGGCTGACGGAGGTCATCTTGCGGATACAGGCTTCGGCCAGGGTTTGGGTTCTGGCCGAGGCGGCGGGCAGTGTTATACGTTGAGGCGACATGCGGAGCACCCTTTTTTAGTTGCAAGTGCTATGATTGTAATTGCAATTCATGGCGTATGCCAATGACTTCTGAACAGGCCGCCGCTGCCCAGGCGTGACCTGCGGCGGTATATTCAGGCTCTGCAAAAGGGAGCCTATTTGTTTCACCGACCAGACAGCCGTCATCCGTTGTCCTTATTTCTGCGGTTTTTTATAAATGACGGGCAGCTAAAAACGGTTTGCCGATATTACTCAGGCACGCGTTAGTGAACGCTAAACGAGGATATCGGCATCTTAAAAATAAAACGAAATAAGGATGAAAGCATATGCCTGGATTTAATTATGGTGGTAAAGGGGATGGGACTAATTGGAGTTCTGAACGCGGTACGGGCCCTGAGCCGGGGGGCGGCGATAAAGGCCATTCCGGCGATCGCGGCGGCGCCAGTGTTGGCAACAGCCCGGAACAGCAACAGATAGCGGCGATCCAAAACGATCCGGCGTTGCGCATGAAGCTGGCGGCGGTGATCAAGGCGGCTCGCAGAATCAACCCGGATGCACAATTGCGTATTGAAAGCGTCAGCCCGTCCGGCACGCTGAGCCTTTCTGCCACCGGTCTGACGGCCGATCAGGCGAAGCACATTGGCTTGGGGGGACTGGTGATGGGAGTCAACGCCAAGGGAGGAATGGTAGCGATTGGGGATATCGAAACCGGCCATGCACGCAAGACCTCAACCCCCGGTAAAGGTGGTAATAATGGCCTGAACGCCGGGCAGATCGGTGCCTCTTCGTTAGGCAGTTTCGTGACAGACTCACACCGCGATCGGCCCGTCAACGGCTGGCATGGTAACGGTAAAAGCGGTGAGTTTTCGACGACCCGCACGACCGGGAGTTATTTCGGCTTTCATCATTTGAAGGTGGAAAAGCAAGACGGAATGGTGGCCTACAGTCTCTACTATAAGGCCAATAAGAACCGGCCCGCGTTTATCGCCGTGGTGAGAGGGGATAATCTGAATGGCATGGAGGTGAAATATGCCAACGGTAAGCCGGTGAAATCTCCAGGTTCGGTAAAAAATATCGTTAAGGAGTTCGTCGAATATCAAAATGCGGAATTAAAAGCGATCAAGGATGGCGTCAGCCTGGCCGCCGGCATCAATAAAGGTATCGCGGAAAAGCTCGGCGCGAAATACGCCAAGCTCGCCAAGGATTTGGAGGCAGGAATTCAAGGCAGATATATCCGCAATGTGCAGGATGCGGAGAAAACCTACGAGCAATTGACGAAGGGCTTGAACAAAAAGCTCAAGGCGCAGGATAAAGCGGCGATTGTCGCCTGGTTGAAAAAGATCGATGCGGAACAGTATGCCCGCAATGCGCGGGTATTGGGCAAGGCGTTTACCGGCGTGGACTGGGCGATTAAAGGGGCTGACCTGATAAACGCCGCGATCGAGGGTTTCTCTACCGGCAGCTGGAAAGCGTTCCGTAATCAGCTTGAGGCACTCGGGTTGTCCATCGGGGCAGGCTACACGCTCTCCGCTATCGCCGCGTTTTTCGCGCCGACGCTGGTGTCGTCGACGGTGGGCATTTTTGCATTCGCTTATCTGTTTGGCTGGGCTACCAGCTATATCGATGCGGCTCTTGCAGGAGAACTGGAAAAATTCATCCTCGAGATGTAACGAGTTCATGGCAGAAGAGGGGGCATGCCCCCTCTTTTATGGGGTATGAACGCGCCCTGAACAATGCATTAGCATGTCTCATGTTGATCTTAAGTTGATGATTTTTATCTGTGTAGTATGCCTTATGTAGCCACCTCCTCCGTTATCGAATAATTTCATTACTTTTCTTCCTGTTATGTGATTTTCTTCACGTAACACACTATTTATCATCCTTTATTCATTAGTGATATTTACATATAACAATTGTTCTCCTAGTTTGTTCATGGTTATTAACATTCGGATTAATGTTCTGTTGGAGTACGGATATGTTGACAGGAAGGTGGGTGCCTCTGCCCTTTATCCTTGTGGTTTCCTTATTGGCTGGGTGTATTGAAGTGGATATGTCCGTTCCCAGCTTTCCGGATATGGCTGCCAGTTTCGGTGTTTCTGAAGGGCATATTCAGCGTACGATCACCTATAACTTCTTGGGGTTTGTGTTTGGTGCGTTGATTTATGGCCCACTGTCAGAGTCGATTGGTCGACGAAAAACCATGTTGATCGGTGGGGCTATCATGCTGTTGGGTGCTCTGGGATGTACCTACGCCACTTCAATCGATCTTTTGATGTTGTCCCGCTTTATTCAGGGGTTGGGGGCTTGCACCCCGGTGGTAGTAGCTTACGCGATCATCGCAGACCGGTATCAAGGGGCGGCCATGTACAGCATGATCGGTCTGGTTAATGCCTGTATCTCGATTTTCATGTCGCTAGCGCCAATCGCCGGGGGGTGGATTAATGAGCATTGGGGGTGGAGAGGAAACTATGCGGTTGTCGCGGTGATCACCGCAGCGGCGGTACTGCTGGAATTGTTGTTCCTGCCGGAAACGAAGAAAGAAAAAACGCCATTCGATCTCAAAGCCATTGTGGGAAGCTATGCCCGGCTGACGGCGAGCTTCCAATTCATGCGATTATCGTTGATTCCTTCACTTTTCTTCGCTGCTTATATGGTATTCATCGCTTCCAGTGCTTTTCTTTACCGTGAAACCTTTGCGTTCTCGCTGTCGGCATTTGTCGTTCACTTTTTTATTATCGTGGCGTCATTTTCAATCCCCAGCCTCTTTTCCGCCCGTATTATCGCCGCATTTGGTGGCGATCGGCGCGCTGAGAAAATCGGTATGGCGTTAGCCATCGTCAGCATTCTAGCTCTACTGACGGCGACAACGCCTTGGGCGATCACCCTGCTGATGAGCCTGTTCTGCTTCGGGTTTTCTATCTGCTATCCGACGCTGTTCGCACGTTCCATGAGTGTCTACCCTGAAATTTACGGTGTGGCGGCCTCCTATATTATGAGCATGCGCTCGCTGCTGGTTGTGGCTATCACGGGGATGGCCAGCTACGTCTTTATCGGGCGGCCGGAGGAAATGAGCTATGTGATGGCGAGTGTGATAGGCGTTGTCGTGTTGTTGTCTATGTTGAATATCGTGGCATCCCCAAGCAAAGCTGAAGAATAAATAATCGTTTTCGCGTGACTCCCGGCTAAATATTTATATTTGGCCGGGCTCGGCATGACTTTTTTAAATACATGTATTCCTTCATCTGGAGAATATCTATGGAAAATGAAACCATGGTTTCGAAGGGCGGTTTGTCTGCCGCCTATACTGATAAATGGGAACAGCGCGCATCAATAAGAACCCGCCCCGGTAAATTTATCGACTTTACTATTCCTGGCGCATTTTTCCCCGAGGAGAATCAGCCGATATTTTTGGCTGACATGATGAGCGGCATGGACAATGAGAGGAAGTCGAAAATACTGACTCAGTCATTGTTTAAATACCTCAATGATATCGTTAATCTTGAGATTAAACTCATTAACTCAGCATGCAATAAAATTATCTACGGCGATCTCGCTGTCAAATTCGACGAACAGATTAAATTGAATGCCTATACCGTCATCATCGACGAGTATTACCATGTTTATATCGCCCGACATATGATCAATCAACTTAGAGAACATGATGCCGATCTCGGTGCGCTGAGTTACCCGGATTCTGACGCCTATGTGGCCGTTACAGAGGTGATGAAACGGTTACCTGAGCGCTGCCATGACATTTTCGAGATCATTGCGGTGTGCATTTTTGAAACGACCCTGGTGAGAGAGCTGGTGGAGTTCTTTAATAGTGACGGCGTTCATCCATCGATTAAATACTATGTTAATGACCATATGAACGATGAGTCCAGACACTATATTTTCTTTCTCGAATTACTTGGCTATATCTGGACGAGGTTGGATGAAAACGATCAGGCGATGATCGGCGGGCAGATCGCTGATTTCGTAAAAATGTATTTGAATGTTGAGTCAGAGAAACAGTTTAACATTGAGCTGTTATCGAAGATAACTCATGACTGCGAAGCCAGCCGGGAGTCAATCAATAAGGTTTATCGCGGTTTTGAAGTGACGCCTGATGTCCCCATTGTCAAAAACGTGCTAATGGCTTTGAAACGAACCGGCATTCTGAATTCGCCGATAGTGCGCCAGGGATTCGAAAATATTGGTTGGATAATTTAATCATGGAGATGGGTATGGATAGTTTCGCCTCGCATAAAACACATTCTAAATTGGCCTGTTTGACTGAAACAAAAATGTTGGCCGATGAAATAAAAGCGCGTTTACGAAATAGCAATTCGCTTATTCTTCCATTAGAGAGAAATCTTGAACTGGTCGATCAATTGACGGAGTTTGAGCTCGGTCGTTTCCTCCTGCATAACCGCGGCCTCAATGGCTACTGGACGTCTTACATTTTCCAGCATCCCGCCGGAAAACCCGCCGAACATGTTTTGGAAGACTGGCTTCTGAATCGCTCGTTGCTGTGCCGGGCGCGCGAGCGTTACTACCGTTATCAGACCTTGCTGGCTGAGTTGATTACGCAGGCGGAGACCCTGGCTTCAATCCCGTGCGGCGTGATGGATGATTTATTGGATCTGGATTACAGCGGCCATGGCGCGGTGCAATTGACCGGCATTGATCTTGACCCGGAGTCACTTTATCACGCCAACGAAAAGGCCAAGCGCGTTGGCATGGCGAACCGTTGCCGATTCTCGCAGCAGAATGCCTGGGAGTTAAAAGAAAAAAACGCTTTCGATGTGATTACCAGTAACGGCCTGAATATGTATGAGTCTGACCCGGACAGGCTGGTGGCTTTGTATCGTCGGTTCTTCGAGGCATTGAAACCAGGGGGAACCTTGTTGCTCAGTTTCCTCACGCCACCGCCGGAAAAGAACGCGCCCACCGGTGAGTGGGATAAATATGAAACGCCAATGGCGGACCTTTTGCAGGAGTTCGCGATCTTTGGCGACATTATTCAGGCTACCTACCTTAATTTCACTTCAGAAGCAGAGATCAGACAACAGATAACCCAGGCAGGGTTCACGGTTAAAGATATCAACTACAGCTCGCGCGGCGTGTTGCCGATTCTCGTGGCGGTAAAACCCTGATAACCCAAAAGAGTAATATCCATGAAGATTCTGAACATTCTCGTCAACCACACCGTAGAACCGTTGCGCAGCCATATGGTCCGTTACTTGCTGGATGCCGGCCACTTTGTCTACTTAATCGGTCTGAGCGACGCTGAGCGAACGCGCTGGACAGGTTCACAGCACAACCTCTTTTGCTATTCCGACGTTGGCGATCAGCGTATCGACTATGAGCTCTGTCTCGAAGAAAGCGCATCGGTGAGAGGCCCCATCGTCCGGTTAGCCGTTTTCGCCGATCGACAAAATGTGTTGTTCCAGATTCATGCTGAAGAAGATGGGAATATCAGGGCGTTAGCTCAGCGTGAGCTGCATTGGCGGGAAGCCCGCCGAGCGTTGTCGCAGGCGGTGTTGGGCGAGTTGTTCATCGATGGCGTGGTCATGCTCAGCCGTGAGGCGAAAGATCTGGATATTGCTCTGCCCGAAGGGCCAAACCGAGTTACGGATTGGCTGGTTGCCCAGCAGAGGGTACAGCAAGAGCAGCGAGCGCTGGAAAACGACGAACTGCGTTATGGCTGCTTCAACCTGAGGGATGAAGTGTCTGCCGTTAACGATGCTGCAGTGGTTCAACGGACGATCGATGGCGTTGCGCAGCCGCAACAGGCTTTGCTGTTGGCTTTCCAGTTGCAGTTTCTGCTCAACGCACGGCGGCCTGGGCTTTATGCACTGCAATTGCAAGATAGGCAACGCAGCAGCAAAGTATTACGGTTACTCAACGGAAGGGAAACATACGCCGATCTCTCTCCTTGGTTAGTGCGGGTACTGCAGGGGGACCCGGCGAACCCATTCTACGAATCCCATCATGACGGCCGTTTTTTATCTGTGGTTGGCGTGGATGTCATCATGGATGAGGGGGATGTCGACACGGCAGCGGCCCCGATCAGGATCGTATGGAACAGCACGCGCTGTACGCTCAGTTTGCAATTTTATGGCGAAAACCCATTTTTCGACGTTGTAGCCGCTAATATCGATGAGTTTATGGCGGCGCTCGCCACATTCATGCGTAATGAAGGGGATATAGATGCGTTGACCGGCGTGTCTGAAAATAGCTACCAACGTTATTATGCGAAAATTAATGCCACGCAATGTGAATATCCGAGACAGACTATCGTCGGGATGTTTGAACAACAGGCACGGGCGCTTAACGATCACCCTGCAGTGATAACGAAAAATGAAGTGCTCAGTTATCGAATGCTGCAGCAACAGGCCAGTCGCCTTGCCGACTATCTGCAACGGCAATATGGGGTAGCGGCAGGCGACAAAATTGCCTTGATGATGCCGCGTGAGGCGGAGTTGGTAGTATGCCTGATGGCCGTGCTTAAGCTGGGGTGCGCCTATATTCCGATCGACAAAAATGCGCCCGTAGTGAGGACCTATTCTATTTTGGCCGATGCCCAGCCGGCGTTAATCATCGGTGCGCATGCTCAGTCAGCCGGCAGCCTGCCGCAAGGGCTGAATTATTTGGATTGGCGTGAATATGCCGCTTCTCCTTTCGCTGGAGCCGACGGTTGCAACGAATTCCCCTCCCAGGCTGAGGCTTCGGCATTGGCCTATATTATTTACACCTCGGGAACGACAGGTAAGCCTAAAGGGGTTGCCGTAGAACATCGCAGCTTTGTGAATATCGCCAGCGATATTTCTCGACGCATGTCTGTGACGCATCAGGATCGTTTTCTGGCGATCACTACGTTGGCATTTGATATTTCAACTCTGGAAATATTTATGCCGCTCATGTTTGGCGCCACGGTGGTATTAACCGACCAGAAGACGTTGTTGGCGAATAATGACTTGCCGCAGTTTATCGCGAGTCATTCCGTGAGCCTGATGCAGGGGACGCCTTCTTTTTGGCATCAGGTCGCGCAGCAATATGCCGAGACAACGCTACCCGTTCGGGCATTGTGCGGTGGGGAAGCGGTGCCGCATGCGGTGGCGCGTTGGTTGTCAGAAAACACCGAGCGTGCGTGGAATGTGTATGGGCCAACCGAAACGACGGTTTGGTCTACCGCGGATGAACTGTTGCCTGGGGTTGATAGCGTCACCATTGGGCGCCCGCTGGCGAATACCCAGTGCTTTATCTTGGACGAACGGCGGCGTTTACTTCCTCCCGGCGTGATCGGGGAAATGTATATTTCGGGGCTGGGCGTTGCGCGCGGTTACTACGGCAATGCGCGTCAGACGCAAGCAAGCTTTTTGCCGAACATATGTTCCAGCACGCCGTCAGCCTGGTTCGGTCGCATCATGTACAAGACGGGCGATCGCGTGCGTTGTTTGCCCGACGGCAGATTTGAATACCTCAGCCGATGGGATAACCAGATAAAATTGCGGGGACATCGGATTGAACTGGGTGAAATAGAGTCGGTTTTGCGAACCTACCCCGGGATGCAGCAGGTTGTTGTAAATTTACAGCCGGCCAAGGAAGAACAACAGGCGTTCCTGGTTGCCTATTATCAGGCCAAATCGCCGGTGGCACGCCAGCAACTGCAGGATTATCTGGTGACGTTGCTTCCGGACTACATGCTCCCCAGCGCTTATATGTACCTGCCTGAGATCCCCTTGAATATGAATGGCAAAGTGGATCGTAAAGCCTTGCCGCCGGTACAAGCGCAAGATAAAGCGCATTACGTAGCGCCGGGAAACGAGTTCCAGCGATGCCTGTGCCAGCTATTCCAGGATGTATTGGGGAGCGAAAGCGGACGGGTCGGCATTACCGACGACTTTTTTGCTTTGGGAGGCAACAGCCTGTCGGCCATTCGCTTGGTAAATCGCATAAACGGTACGCTTCAGTGCGATCTGAAAGTTAAAGATATTTTCGAAAGAAAAAATGTGGCCAGGTTAACACCATTGGTGGCTGCCGGGCGCGGCAGTTTTCTTTACCAAGACTACCAGATTGCGCAATGTGATGAGACCCATCTGTACCATCCTTTCCCGCTGAATAATGTTCAGCAATCTTATTATCTGGGACGAATGAAAAGTTTCGATCTCAGCGAGGTCTCTACCCATATTTATAATGAATTTGTTTTCGACCATATTGATCACGACAAATTGGAGCGTGCCTATAATCAACTTATTGCACGCCATCCTGCGTTGCGCACCGTATTTGAAGAGGGAGAACAGCGATTTTTAAGTGCGGTAGCGCATTACAAAATAGGCTACCACCCCCTGAGAAATGAAGACGAGCTATTGGCTTTGCGCGCCGAGTACTCGCACAAGGTTTACAAACCGGATTGTTATCCGCTGTTCGATATTTTCCTGAGCGAGTATCAAGGGAAATACCTTCTGCATGTCAGCTTTGATGCCATTATCATTGACATGACCAGTTTTGAAATATTATTCGGCGAGTGGATTGCGTTATATCACGACGAAAATCTGGCGCTGCCGCCGCTGGACATCAGCTACCGCGATTATCAGCTGCAGTACGAGCGCCTGCGCGGCGGCGCATTATTTGAGCGGGCGCAGCAATATTGGCTGCAGAAAATCGATGACTATACGCTGGAGGCCGGATTACCGCTGGCCGCGCATCCCGCCAGGATCGATAAGCCGAGCTTCCGGCGTTTGTCTGCGACGATACCTATGTCGAGTTGGCAAAAGATCGTCGACAAATGCCAGCGCTTCAATATTAGTCCGACCGCTCTGATCCTTGAGCTCTACAGCAGAACGTTATGTTATTGGTCTGGTCAAGAGAGCCTTTGCCTTAATTTAACGCTGTTCAACCGTTTGCCGTTACATTCTCAGGTCGAGCAAATTATTGGCGATTTCACCGTTTTAAGCCTGTTCAATTACCAACGTCAAAATGGCGTTGCGATGAGCGAGCAGCTATCGGCTATCCACCGCACCTTGCTTAATGACGTCGATAATAATTTATTTGACGGCATTGACGTACAGCGTTTGTTGAAACAGCGGCGGAATCTATCCGCCAATACGGTTATCGCGCCGGTGGTGCTGACCAGCGTGCTTGGCATGAACAATAAAGCGAGCATGTTTGAATTGCCGCTTAATGAAGGATATCGCGGCGTTCAATACGCGATCTCCCAAACGTCTCAGGTGTGGCTCGACCATAAAGCCTACGAAAACGATGAAGGGTTCGTTGCCGAGTGGGATTATGTCGAACAATTGTTTGATGAAAAAACCATCAAGGCCATGCACGAGGGCTATTGTTCTCTGATTCGATGGGTGGCAGAACACGATTGGGAAACCATGTCATTCCCGCAGCCTGAACTGCCGGCGGAACATGCGGAAGCGGTCATGCGCTGGAATGCCACGCAAAGTACGGTGTCGGAGCAAACGCTGCACGGGTTGTTCCTTTCCAGTCTGGAAACGCCGCAAACGGCCGAGCGCATTGCGGTGATCGAAACCGAGGGCGAACGCCACTTTACCTACGCCAGGCTGGAACAGGACAGCAATACGCTGGGGCGTGCGCTATTGCGGCATACCAAGGGCGAAAAGGGGCGTATTACCGCTATTCTGCTGGAGAAAGGGTATGCGCAGGCCGTCTCAACCCTTGGGATCATGAGAAGCGGCGGCGCTTATTTGCCGTTGCACATCGAATGGCCATGGGAGCGCATACGCGACATTCTGCAGCAAGCCCGGTGCGATATCTTGCTGCTCTCTGCTCAGCAGTGTCATGACCTGGCACATGAGCTGTCGGCGTTGCCTTCGGATATCACGATTTTGGTGTTCGACGAGATAGTGGCGCCGGCGCAGGAACGTGCGTCGACGGAGGTTGCCTGGCCGATCGTCAGGGCTGACGATCTGGCCTACATTATTTTTACCTCTGGCTCTACCGGTAAACCGAAAGGGGTAGCGATCGATCACCAGGGGGCGGTCAATACCATCCTGGCTGTTAACCAACGTTGGTCGGTCGGTCGGGAAGACCGGATACTGGCGCTGTCCGAGCTGAGCTTTGATCTGTCCGTTTACGATCTGTTTGGCTTGTTGGCTGTGGGGGGCGGCGTGGTGATCCCTTCCCAGCGTGAGACCAAAGCACCGCAAGCTTGGGTGGCCGCGCTGCGCCGACATGACGTGACCCTCTGGAACTCGGTGCCGCAATTAGCGGGCCTGCTGGTTGACGAAGTCGAACCTGCGACGCGGGCGCTAACCCGGTTACGGCTGTTCCTGTTGAGCGGCGATTGGTTGCCGCTCAATTTGCCCGATCGCCTGAAAACCCAATCGCCAGACGGCAAGATGGTGAGTCTGGGGGGCGCGACAGAGGGCAGCATCTGGTCCATTTGGCATGAAATCGAACGGGTAGACGCGAGGTGGAAAAGCATTCCTTATGGCGTCGCCATGCCGAATCAACAGATGTGGGTGCTGGATGAGTGGGGGAGTGCTTGTCCTTTCGGCGTAACCGGAGAAATACATATCGGTGGGCTCGGCGTTGCTCAGGGATATTGGCAGGCTGAAACGCTGACTCGAGAACGCTTCATTTATCATCCAACCTATGGACGCCTGTACAAAACCGGCGATCTGGGCCGCTGGTCGGCGGAAGGCTATATCGAGTTCCTCGGCCGAAGAGATGCCCAGGTCAAGCTTAACGGTTATCGCGTGGAGCTGGAGGATATCGAGAATAACTTGAGCCAATTACCTGGGATCCGGCAGACGATCGTGCGGCTCAGCGAAGGTGACCTCATGGCTTACGTTGTTCCCGAGACGCAACAGCCGGTGCCGCTCTATTTTGCTAACCGCGACGCATTCGTGCTTTCGCTGCCGGCGTTACGTCAAGATCTGCAATCTTCGCGAGCGATACCCTATCCGCTGGATGAAACGGTTTACCGCGCCCGCAAGAGCACTCGCCAGTTTACCGCGGAGGCGTTATCCGCCGAAACCATCAACAGTCTGTACGAAGCGCTGCCGGGGTGGTTGACGCAACAGATGGCGCAAGAGGGAAGCGCGCTGCCGCCTGCATCTTTGGCCGGGCTGTTGGCCGTCTGCGCCGCTTTCCGTTCGCCGCAGCGCGCGTTGCCAAAATATCGCTATCCTTCCGCCAGCAGCCTCTATGCGGTGCAAGTGTATCTCGGGCTCCCGGCGGCGATGGGAGAATATGCCGCGGGTTATTACTACTACCATCCGCTGGAACAGCATCTATACCAGGCAGAAGCGTCGGGGGAGCACACCGGGCCTTATCTGGACTTGGTGGTTCGGTGGGAAACCATCACCGCGTTATATGCCGAGCGCGCATTCGCTTTGGCGCAGATAGAAGTCGGCCACATGTTGGCCTTGCTGACTGAGCATCTCCAGTCTTTGGGCGTCGCTTATTACGTCAAGCCCGCTGACGCCGTTTCACCTGACGAGGGCGCATTAGCGTGTCGGATCCATCTCGGCGCTTGCGCCGTCACTTCACCGCCGCAAGTCAGCGTCGATTTCAGCGTGATGGAAAACGAGGGGGGCGCCTATGTCGCTCGCGCGTCAGGGCGACACTATTGCCTCGGCGAGACCTCCGTGCTGGCCGAATCATCAGACGTGTACGGGGTGTTGCAGTCGTCTCAGGTGTTGTTGCAGGTCCATGGCGCTAAGAACGCGTGTCATTATCAGGCCAGTGGCTGGATGATGCAGCGATTTGTCGCACTCGCCGCCCAGCGGCGAATTGGCGGCTGCATTCTTGGCGTCACGCCGGCCGAGGACACGTTGTGCAGCATGGCGATAGGGTATGCGCGGGCCGAAGATGAACCGGCCTTTGACGTTCCTGCGCTCACTGTCTCGATGACCCAGGCGATCAGACGGCATTTGGCGCGTCGTTTGCCGGACTATATGTTGCCGCAGCACATTACTTTGATCCCGGAAATCCCCTTGTCTAACAACGGTAAGGTCGATACATCACGCTTGCCGAAAGTCGTCAAGCACAGCGAATGTCTGGCTCCGCGCAGCGATGATGAGATACGGATGCGCCGACTTTGGGCGGAGCTTCTGGACAAGCGTGAAGAGCGAATCGGTTGTGACCAAAGCTTTTTCACTCAAGGGGGGAATTCGCTTCTGGCTATGCGACTGGTACGCAAGATCAGCCTCGCGACGGGAACCGAGATGCGTCTGGAAGACCTCTACAACAACAATACGATTCAGGAAATGGCGGCGTGGGTCGCCGGGCAACCTTGTGGCAACGGCAGAGAAGAAGGGGCGCTGTAATGATGTTGACGGATTTATTGAACAACCTGAAAAAAAATAACATTTTATTGTGGGCCAAAGCGGACGATCGGTTGGGTTTTTCTGTCGACAAGGATATCGGCTTTGATGCCGATCTGAAGGCTGAAGTAGCGGCACGCAAAGACGAATTGTTGACGCTGTTACAGGACAATGGCGTGACCAGCGAACAGCTCGCGAAGGAAAAGTCTTTTCTGAGGCTGCCGCCAAGTAGCTGGCCACTTGCGCTGGACTCAATTCAGCAAGGCATGTATCTGCAAAGCGACATCGACGGCTTGCCGTACACCTATACGGTACCCTTGTTCATTGGATTGCCGCAGGTGGATATCGCGCGGTTGCGGAACGCGCTGCAAAACTTTTTACGGCATCAGCCCCTGTTGCGTCAGTCGATTGATAGCGATATGACGCGCGTTTTTCTGGCGCCTGAGCAGTTTGCACTGGAAGTAGAAAGGATTTCCTGGTCCGAGCTGGAAAGTAAGAAACGGGCGTTGGCACAACAAACCTTCCCGATGCCGGAAGGGCAGTTTGCGCGCTTTGTGCTGCTGGTGCGGGCTGAGACGCAAGAGGCCGTTTTGGCGTGCGTTCACCATCATATGCTGTCTGATGCCCCTTCCGTCCAGCATTTTGCTCATCAACTGTTGAGTGCGTACGCCACACCGTCTGTATCGGCGCAGCCTGAAGCGGGGTACCTGGATTACTCCGCATATCAGCAGTGGCGGGTGCGGCAAGATGATGTTCAGGCGTTCAGAACATCGTTGGCCGCCCGTTTGAATCAGGCGGAACCGCCGGCATTGCGGCAGCGCCATCTCTCTGGCGTGGAGAATCGTGCCTTTGCCGTGCAGGCAGGATTGACGTCGGAGGTTGTCGCGCGTTTGACGCAGGCATGCGGCGAACGGGGACTGACGCTCTATTCTCTGTTGTTTACGACGTTCGCCCATGTATTACGGACCTTTAGCGGCCAGGACAGCGATTTCCCTATTGGACTGACAGTGATGAATCGCCCCGAGGCGTTCAGCCGCGCCATTGGGCCGTTTATCAGCACCCTGCCGGTCATCGCCGCATTGCGCGCAGACCAAAGCGTGTTGAGCAATGTCAAAAGCATTCAGCACGATATTCTGCAGTTGCAGGAACATCCGTGGGTAAACATTGGGCACTTGGCCCCGGAGATCGACGGTGGCGCGGTGCGCATCAATGAACTGGTTCAGCTGCTGTTTACCTTCCATAACTTTGAAAACGGCGATATCGCCGTCCCCGGTGTGGAATATCGTCTGGAGCCTTATCCCGATCTGGCGGAAAAGTTTGGCATGTCCTTATTTGCCGCTCAACGAGACGGTCAAATCGATTTCACGTTAACCGCGGCGGAGAATCGTTACGAAGAGGACTACGTTCGCAATATTCTCGAGGCTTTGGTTTATGCGCTGGGCCAGTTTGATCGGCAATCCTGGGAGACGCCGCTCGAACAAATCGATTTAATCACGCCAGCCCAGCGTCGGCAGGTGCTGTCCGAATGGAATGACACGCGCTGCGATTATTCAGAAGATGAGCATATCGCGTCTTTATTGGAAGCGCAGGTCGCGCTGACGCCGGACAATATCGCCTGTGCGGATCGGCATCGGCAATTGACGTATTGCCAGTTGAATCTACAAGCCAATCAGTTGGCGGCCGCCTTATCGGCACGCGGGGTGGGGCATGGCGCATGCGTTGCGCTGTGTCTGGATCGCAGCGTCGAGCTGTTGGTCGGTATTTGGGCGATCCTGAAATTGGGGGCCGCCTATTTGCCTGTCGATCCGGCATTCCCCGACGATCGTCTCGATTACATTCTACAAGATAGCCGGGCCGAGGTGATTATCTGCCATCAGGCCTACCGACACCGGGTGGCGGCGCCAGGGCGGCGGCTGGTGGTGTTGGATGATGAATCGCTGCGCCACGAGCTTGAGCTGTTGAGCGATGAAAACATGGCGCGTCAGATATCACCGAACGATCTGGCCTATGTCATCTATACCTCCGGGACCACAGGGCAGCCCAAGGGCGTAATGTGCACGCACCGCGGTTTGATCAACCGTATCCAATGGATGAATAAATCCTATCCACTGACGGCAGCCGATCGGGTGTTACAAAAAACGCCGTACATTTTTGATGTCTCCGTATGGGAACTGATTTGGGCCTCTCTTTACGGTGCCAACATCGTTTTTGCCGATCCGGACGGCCACAAGGACGCGGATTATCTGATTGAACTGATCGAGCGCGAAACCATCACCGTACTGCATTTTGTGCCATCAATGCTGGCGGCTTTTACCGAGACGTTACAGGGCATTCAGCGCGATCGAAACGTCAGCTTGCCGAGCTTGCGCTACGTGTTCTGCAGCGGTGAAGAACTCAAACTGACCCAGGTCAAAGGGATTAAGCAGTGTTTGCCTCATATCGCCCTGCACAATCTTTATGGGCCAACCGAAGCCTCCATCGATGTGCTGTATTTCGACTGTAACGATCCGGATATAGATAACGTCTTGATCGGGCGGCCGATTGATAACATGAAAGTGTTGGTCCTGGACAAAGGGCAGCGGCTTTTGCCGCCCGGTGCGGTGGGTGAACTCTACCTTTCCGGCGTCGGACTGGCGCGCGGCTATCTGAATAAAGCGGCGCTGACGGCGGAGAAATTCATCGTCAATCCGTATTGCACCGAATGGGATGAGCGGGCGGATGACTATGCCTGTTTGTATAAAACCGGTGATTTGGTGTATCAGCGGAATGATGGGCAAATCGTTTATGTTGGCCGCAATGATTTTCAAGTGAAAATACGCGGATATCGCATTGAGTTGGGTGAAATCGCCCAGCATCTCGAAGCGTTTGACTTGGTGCGCCAGGCGGTGGCGCTGGTTTATCAACAGCCCCATCCCCGCCTCGTGGCCTATTACACGGCGCAGGCACCGTTGCCGGAGGCGACGCTACAACACTTTCTTGCCACCGCCTTGCCCGAGTACATGGTGCCGGAGACCTTTATCTGGTTGAAAGAATGGCCCGTCACGGTGAATGGCAAACTGGATCGGCGTGCGCTTCCTGAGCCGTCCCTGCCGGTCGTACAGGAACGTGTCGCACCGCAGTCGGAGAGGGAAGCGCAGATTGCCGCCATTGTTGCGGAAATGATGGGGATCGATGAAGCGCATTTCAGCTGTGAGGCTAACCTGTATCAGTTGGGGCTGGACAGCATCATGGCGATCAAGCTGGTGAGCAAATTGCGCCAGGCGATGGGCGTATCGATCCGGGTGAAAGACGTGTTCGCCAGCAAAACCGTGCATGCACTCCATTTACGGCTCGCTCAGCATCAGCAGCAGGTGATGATTGAAGGTAAACGGGAGCAGGGCGTATTGGTTGGCGAGCTGCCGCTGCTGCCTGTCCAACGCTGGTTCTTTGACTGCGCATTCCCTTATCCGAGTTATTGGAACCAGGCGTTTCTGCTGGATGTGCCGGCGCTGGACGTCGAACGCCTGCGCGCAGCGCTGCACGCATTGATTCAACATCACGATGCGCTACGCCTGACGTTTACGTCTGAGGATTCGTTGCATTGGCGCCAAGGCTATCAACCGATGACGGACGCCATCGAACTGCGGTGTCATCATGTCGAACGCTCGGCACCGCAATGGCAAGAGGCCCTGTCCGCCGTGCTGACCGAATGGCAAAGCGATATCGATCTGGCCGACGGGCCGCTTTATCGTTTTGGTTATGTCACGGGGTTTGACGAGGGGCGAGCCCGTATTTTCTGCGCTTGCCACCATTTGGTGCTCGATAGCGTCAGCTGGGGCATTCTGGCTCGCGATCTGGCGAACGCCTACCACGGTGAAAGCCTTGGGGATAAGGGAACGAGTTATCGTCAGTGGACTGAGCACTTCGAGCAATATTGTGCCAATCACGCGGAAGAGGCGTCTTACTGGCGGGACAGGATGGCGGACTACCGCCACGTTGCGTTGCCGGCTGCGCGCGGCGCTACGCTGGCATGCAGCCGCCTCGCGTTATCAATAAAAGTGACGCAGTCGCTGCAAACCGAGGGTTTACGTGCCTTCAATGCGAAAATCGACGAATGTTTGCTGGCGTGTGCAGACGGCATGCTCGCTCACTGGTTTAACGGAGAGCTGACCCATGTCACCGTTGAAGGGCACGGACGCGAAGAGATTGATGCCGCTCTGGACGTTCATCGTTGCGTCGGGTGGTTCACGTCACTTTATCCCTGTGCGCTCTCATCCTCTCCCGATCCGGCAATGCGTTTGCAGGCGGCCAAAGCGCAACTGCGCGGCGTGCCTCATCAGGGCGTAGGATTTGGCGCGTTTGCCCGTGAGCTAGGGTTGCCGCTGCCCAATGTTTGTTTCAACTACCTGGGACAGCTGACTTCGCCGGATGAAAAGGATTGGGCGCTGGTCATGTCGCCGGTCGGTGAGACGCGCCATCCTGACAACGGCTTGCCTTTCGGTATTACGCTCTTTAGCTACATAGAGCAAGGTCGGTTGCAGCTCGAAGTCGTCAGTGGTCTGTCCGGTGAGCAAAATCAACAGTTGCTGGAGGCCTGGGAGGCGGCTATAGACACGCTGATAGCGTGCTGTGAACGGCAGGGAAGAACCCAATACGGCCTTGGCGATTTCATCAATGTTGCGGATGAACGCGACTTACAGCATTTACCTCTGCAGGGCGGTGCCGAAAACGGCGACTGCTTTGCCATGACCGAGATTCAGAAAGCCTACCTGGTTGGGCGTTTTGAAAACTATGAGATCGGCAACGTCGCCAACCACATCTACAACGAGTTCGTTTATCCGCGCCTTGATGACGAACGTCTGGAGCTGGCGATTAACCGATTGATCGCCCTCTGTCCGGTGCTGCGCACCGTGTATGACGCGGAAAGCATGACTCAGCGCTTCATTTCGGTGTCGCAGGCCGGCCATTATGCCTTGGCGGTGAATGACCTGCGCCTCGACGATGAGGCTACCGCGCTGGCGCGTGCGCGCAAGCGTCTGTCCCATCAGGTCTATCAGGTCGACCGTTTCCCGTTGTTCACTTTTGAAATCAGCCGGCTGCGCGATCGCGACGTGCTGCATATCAGTCTCGATCTGATTTTGCTGGATGTGCAAAGCCGTCTGGCGCTGTATCAACTGCTTAATGCGCTGTATCGGGGAAATGTCTTGCCGCCGCTGGCAACCGTGAACTTCAAAGACTACCAGGAGCATCTGGCCCACCTGAAGGCCTCCCGTTGGTATCAACGAGATTGCGCTTATTGGCAGGGCAAGCTGGCCGATATGCCGCTGCGGCCAAACTTACCGCTCAAGGTGCCGTCGGCCACGGTTGAACACCCGCGCTTTGCAGAGCATACGCTATATATAGACAAACAAATTTGGCAGGATTTCAAACGGCAAGCGCAGCATTATCAGGTCTCATACTCGTCGGTATTGCTGAGCCTCTATGGCTACCTCATCGCGCGATATTCCGGCAACAGCGAGTTTCTCATTACCATGACGCTGTTCAACCGCTACGCGGTTTGCGAGGACGTAAACGACATTTTGGGTGATTTTACCTCGACCAACCTGTTCCATTTTCGCGATGCCGGCGAGGACTTGTTCACCACCATCGAGACGACGCATAAGCGCATGTGGGACGACATTCAGCATGCATTGTACAGCGGGTTGGATGTGCAGCGCGATCTGGTGAAACTGCACGGCCTGGATCGCCATTCGGCGGTGTCGCCGTTGGTCTTCACTGGCGTCGTAGGGCAACAAACCGGCGATTGGGATAAACAGGCGTATCTGGAAGACAGCGAGGCGCGCGAGCAGCGATATTGGTGTGCGCAAACCTCTCAGGCTTGGATCGACCTGCAGGCTATTGAAGTCGATGGCCGCTTTATGAGCAAGTGGCTTTATGTCGAACAGCTGTTTGATGAAGAAACCATTGCGCATCTGAATCGCGCCTATTGCCGGCTGATCTCGCTATTAGCGCAGCAGCCTTGGGAAATGCCGGTGGGATGCGAAAACTATTTGCCTGAAGCACAAAGAGAAATGATGCAGCAGGCAAATGCCGTCACTCAGCCTCTCAGTGAAGAAACCCTGTTCAGCGCGTTCGATCTGTTGGCGACGCAAGCACGGCATCGAGAAACGATCGCGGTGTATGACGGGGAAGCGGCGATCGGCATGACCTATGGCCAATTGAAACAAGACAGCGATGCTTTGGCGCAGCAGGGGGTAGGCTCATCCGCGCCGCTGATTGCCGTATTGGCGGAAAAAAGCTACGCCCAGGTCTGTGCCTGTCTGGCGATCATGAAGGCCGGCAAGGGCTATCTACCGTTGCATGTGGAGTGGCCGGCGGGGCGCATCGCCGATATTTTACAACAGGCCGGTGTAGAACAGCTCTGGCTGACCCGGGCACAGTCGGCGCGTGTGGATATCCGGACACTGAGCGAAGCGGGTTATCAACTTCTGGTCATCGAGGATATGCTGGATGAGGCGACCGCTTTGCCACCGTGTTTCGGCTTGCCGCACGTCAGCGCCGCCGATGTGGCCTATGTCATTTTCACTTCCGGTTCCACCGGGCGGCCAAAAGGGGTCACCATCGATCACCGTGGCGCAGTGAATACGCTGCAAGCGGTGAATCGACGCCTCTCGCTGACCGCTGAAGATGCCCTGTTCGCGCTGTCTGAATTGAGCTTCGATCTCTCCGTCTATGACATCTTCGGCGCGCTTAGCGTCGGTGCGGAGATCGTCTTACCGGCTCAAGAGAGCGTAAAAGATCCGGAACGGTGGTTGCCGCTGCTTGCTGAGCGTGAAGTCACCGTCTGGAACAGCGTTCCACAGCTTGCCGGGCTGCTGGCCGATGCCGTGGCACGGCAGGGCTGCTCACTGCCAAGGCTGCGCGCGTTTTTAATGAGCGGTGATTGGATCCCGCTGAATCTGCCGGAGACGTTGCGCACACTTTGGCCGCACGCTGACTGCATCAGCCTGGGCGGGGCGACCGAGGGCAGCATTTGGTCCGTTTGGTACCCGATAGAGGCGATCGATCCGGCCTGGCGTTCCATCCCTTATGGCACCGCGATGCCTCATCAGACGCTTTATGTTTTGGATCCGCAGGGACAGATGTGTCCGGTTGGCGTGACCGGTGAGCTCTATCTTGGCGGGATGGGGGTGGCATTAAATTATTGGCGAAATCCACAGCTCACGGCGGAGCGTTTCATTTCGCACCCTCGTCACGGACGCCTATACAAGACGGGAGATTTAGGGCGCTGGCATGCGGCAGGTTATGTCGAATTCCTGGGGCGCAACGACTTCCAGGTCAAGCTGCGCGGGCATCGCATTGAGCTCGGGGAGATTGAAAGCCGGCTTCTGCAATGCGGCGGGATCCACCAGGCCGTGGCACTGGTGATGGCGCAGCCGGCACCGATGCTGGTGGCTTATTACGTCGGCGAAGCGAACGCTGACGAGAAAATGCTCCGTTCGCGACTGGCTGAACAATTGCCGGAATATATGGTACCGGCGCATCTTATCGCTTTGGATGCCTTGCCGCTGACGGCGAATGGCAAACTGGATCGCAACGCCTTGCCGCTACCCGCAGCCGAAGAGCAGGCGACTTACTGCCCGCCGCGTGACGACCGTGAACATCAACTGTGTCGGCTGTGGGGCGAGATCCTGCACGTGCCGGCGGATGAACTCAGTACCCAGGCGGATTTGTTCCAGTTGGGCATCGACAGTATCGCCAGTATCCAAATGGCGGGGCGGTTAAGACGCGAATTGCAGCTGGATGTCACGCTGAAAGAGTTGCTGACGTATCGCACCATCGCATCGTTCTACGACACTCTGCTCGGCCGTCAAACCGTTGGCGGTATCCAGACCGTTCAGCGCGAAACGGGAGCCTTGAGCGGCGCAGCTCCGCTGCTGCCCATCCAGCAATGGTTCCTGGCACATGATCTGCCGCATCCGCAGCAGTGGAACCAGTACGGGCTGTTGGTGGCGCCTGGCATGACAATGGCCCGCCTGCAATGCCTGTTGCCGCGCCTCGTGGCGCAGCACGACGCGTTCAATCTGCGCTTCGAAAAAGATACCCAAGGAGAATGGCGTCAATGCTACCAGCCGCAGGCTGCGCTGCCGCCCTGCCACGCTTTGGACATTCGCGCATTGTCGCTGCCGGAAGACCACCCGGATTTTGACGCCGCGCTGTTGCAGCGTTTTGCCGACTGGCAGCAGGCGTTCGATCTGCAGAGCGGGCCTTTGGCCGCGTTTGCCGTTCTTGAAGGGTACGCGGACGGCAAGGCCAGGGTGTTCGTCGCTTGCCATCACCTGATTGTCGATGCGGTCAGTCTGCAGGTGATCGTCGACGATTTACGACGCCTGAGCCAAGAGGAAACGCTGCCGGAGAAGGCCAGCAGCTATCGCCAATGGGTGAACCATCTGCGGCAACGTGCGCAAATTACCTCTCATGAACGTGAAGAGTGGCTGGGGCAATTGCCGGGCAGCGAAGTTCATGCGTTGCAAGCGCTGGGCGGAACCACGACGACGCGTCATGCCTTTGCGTGGGGAGAAGGGCCATCCTGTCGCTTGATGCAGCACCTCGCCATGTTCGGCATGCAGCCGCAGGACATGGTGGCCTGGGCGGTTGGCCGCGTTTTGCATGATTTGACCGGACAAACCGCCTTTAGCCTATGGTTTGAGGGGCACGGTCGGCAAACGGATGAGCGAACGCTGGATATCTCCAGGACGATGGGCTGGTTCACCAGTCGTTATCCCGTGCGTTTTAGCTATCAACGCGATGCCAGGGAACATTTGCTCGCGGTGAAAAATAATCTGAGACGTTGGTCGCAGCGGGCGGAAAACTTCGGTGTCCTGTGTGGTTTGCCCGTGGTGAGAGAGGACGGCATCAGCATCAACTACCTGGGCAAGATGGAGGCGGCGGGTGACTGGGCGCTGGATCACCACTTTGTGGGGCTGCATCGCCATGCCTCCCAGGAAGGGACGCATCTGATCGATATCGTCGTGTTGAACGTTGGCGATCGTCTTGAATTGCGGGTCGAAAGCCGGCTGCGGGAGCATGACGCGGCCTGGTTGACGCAGCGGCTTATTCGAGAGTTGGAAGATGGCCTGGTATCGATGAATTGGCCATCCTGGCATTGGTTAACCGAATCGGATGTCGATTTCGCCCTCCCGCAATCCCATCTGGATCGGCTGCAACATGCGCAGGCGGTTGATGCGGTCTTCATGGCCAATAGTCTGCAGCAAGGGATGTTGCACCATTCGCTGGCTTTTGGCGACGCCGATCGGGTGTATCGCGTGGCTACACGCTGGGATTATCACTGTGCGATCGAGCCCGAGACGTTCAAGCGGGCGTGGCAATGGGTGCAACAACAGTTCTCCTGCCTGCGGTTGCGGTTCGATTGGCGCGGTGAAATCGTGCAGGTCGTGGATCATGAAGGGCGCTTCCCTTGGCGCGTCCATGACATCAGCCATCTGTCGCCTGAAGAGCGGGAACACGCCTTGCACAGGCTGCAGGAAAGTGAGCAGCAGGCCAGCTTCGATCTCCAACAAAGCGGACTGTACCGTGTTTGCCTGGTCAAACTGGCGGATGATCACTTCGCTTGCCTGTTCTGTGTACATCACGCGATCCTCGATGGTTGGAGCAGTCCGCTGCTGGTGGGGGCGCTGCATGACGCTTACCTGGCTTTTTCTCACGGACGTGAGCCGGCGGACAGACCGGATCTCTTTGCTTCAGTGCAGCGCTACATTCAACGGTATCGCGATAGGGACACGGATTTCTGGCGCGATTACCTGAGCTCGGTCGACACCTCGCCGGATCTGAGCGGATGGCGCCGTCCGGATGCGGAGTCATCGGCGCTAGCAGCCATTAAGAGCGTCTCCGCTGCGGGGATTTGCCGCTGTGAACTGAGCGCCGAAGAGCGCCGGTGTGCGCTCGACGCTGCCCAGCGCCAAGGCATGACCCTGAACGCCTTGCTGCAATACGCCTGGCACAAGGTGCTCGCACTCTACTCCGGTGCTGCCGTGACCGTAGTGGGCACCGTGGTGGCGGGAAGGATGCTGCCGTTGAATGGTATTGAAAACACGCTGGGCATGTTCCTCAATACGCTGCCGTTGAAGGTGGAGCATCAAAGCGATGTGCCTCTGATTCAGCAGGCACATCGGTTGCAGCAAGATATTAATGAAGCCAATACCCGATGCCTGGTCGATCTGGCTCATCTGCAGCCTGCGGGCCAACGCCTGTTTGACTCGTTGTTCATTTATGAAAATTACCCGCAGCCTGATGAAGACCGCCACCGCGAACTGCGTCATCAATTCGTCGGTCGCAATGAGCAGAGGGATTATCCATTGGTCGTCAGCGTGGAGGAGGCGCCGGACGTTCTGCTGATTAAGCTGGAATATGCGGCGGAGTACTTTGATGCGGCGATGATGCGGCAAGCGATGGCACTGTTAAAGGACATCGTCGGCCACATGGCGAAAGACGCGAGTACGGAGACGGTGGCGATAGCTCCGGTTTATTGTGAGCCGGAGCAACCCTTGTTGCTTCCTGCGCCGGGGAATGCCGCCACCTTATCGCAGGTGTTGGCGCACTACGCATGCAGCCGGTCAGACGCTCCGGCGCTGAGTGACGGCGAGCGCAGCTGGAACTACGCCCAGCTTGACGCAGAAGTGACGCAACTCGCCAATCTCATCGCCGGCCGCCTTGAGAAGACGCCGCACGCGCCTATTGCCTTGCGGCTGCACAGCAAAGTCTTGACGGTCATGGCCTTGTTGGCGATAGGGCGACTGGGCGCAGCTTATGTGCCGCTGGACAAAGACTATCCGCAGGAGCGTATCGATTTCATTCTGCGTGACAGCCAGGCTATTGCCGTATTGACGATGTCTGGGGATGAAGGGGCCGAGTACGGTATTCCGTCTATTCCCTTGTTCGGCACCGCGGGAGAAGCGCTGTGGCGCAAACAGGCCACGATGCCGATGTTCACATCTGCGGCGGAGAAGACCGCCTACATACTTTACACGTCCGGCACGACGGGTAAACCCAAAGGGGTTAGCGTGGGGCATGGGGCGCTGCTCGCCACATTGCGAGGTTTCTGGCAGCAGTACTTCCAGGGCAGGGAAGCGCTGAAAACGTACAGCATGACCAACCCCGTTTTCGATATTTTCGGTCTTGAATACGGTTTGCCGTTATTGAGCGGCGGCTGCGTTACCTTGGGAACTCACCATGTCACTGCGCTGGATTGCCGTAAGTTCGATTTCATCCAGTCAACGCCCAGCATGCTGGAAATTGTCCTACCGGTATTGCAGGGGGACGAGGAATGTTTACTTCTGGTCGGCGGTGAAAAACTTGAGCCGCATTTGGCGCAGAAGGCCCTGGCTGTTTTCACGGCGCTTGTCAATGTCTACGGTCCGACGGAAACCTGCATTTGGTCAACCGGTAAACATTATCGGCGTGCTGCGACGGATCGCGTTTTAACGATAGGCCGCCCTCTGCCGGGAGAACGTTGTCTGGTGTTGGATCCGGCCGGCAGACCTTTGCCCGTCGGGGCCATCGGCGAGCTCTATATCGGGGGCAGCGGCGTGGCCGAGGGTTATCACAACCAGCCTGAGCTGACCGCCTCACGCTTTGTCTCACTGTCGTTCGCTGAGGGGATATGGTATCGCAGCGGCGATCGCGCGCGCATTTTGCCAAATCGTGAAATAGCATTCCTTGGGCGGCAGGATCAGCAAGTCAAGTTGCACGGCCATCGTATTGAGAAGGGCGAGATTGAGCAGGTTATATTGCAGCACGAGTCGATCTTGCAGGTCACCGTGCAAATATGCCAAGTGGCGGGGGATGGGAACGTCGGTCAGGCGTTGGTTGCCTATTATGTGGCGCAGGGCGAAATTGACGCCGGGCTGTTGAATGAACACGTCGGTCGACACCTGCCGGGCTACATGGTGCCTGCCTATTGGATTGCGTTATCTGCCTTGCCGCTGAACGCTAACGGCAAGCTGGATGTTCGTGCGTTGCCGTCGGTTGACGCCGGTGAAGCATCACCAGCGGCGCAAAGCGAAATCGCTACGCCGCTGGTGAAGCAGTTGCAGGTTATCTGGCAAGAATTGCTCGGTTGCGAGGCGGTGGGCGTCAATACCTCGTTCTTTGAACTGGGTGGGAACTCCATCATGTTGACCCGGCTCTATGGCATGTTACCCGACCAGGTTCAGCAAAAAATCGGTCTGATAGATCTCTTCCGTCTGCCGACCATTGCCCGCATTGCCGCGCATATCGAAGGTCGCCAACATGAAGCGGCGCCGGCACCGACGACTGGACCGATCAATGCCCGGGACGATATCGCCATTGTGGGGATGGCGGGCCGCTTCCCTGGCGCGCAAACGCTGGCGGCATTCTGGCAACGGTTATGCGATGGCGAGGCGTTTATTACGCATTACTCGCGCGAGGCGCTGGCGGCATCGGTTGACCCCGAACTGCTGGATCATCCGCATTATGTTCGCGCCCAGGGGATACTCGACGATATCGATCGCTTTGACGCCGATTTCTTCGGCTGTACGGCTCAGGAAGCGCGTTTGATGGATCCGCAGCAGCGAATTTTCCTGGAATGCGCCTGGCATGCTTTGGAAGATGCGAACTGCGATCCGCAGCGCTTTGCCGGTGATATCGGCGTCTATGCGGCCATCGGCAACAGCAACTACGAAAGAGACGTTGTTCTACCGAACATGCCGCAGGCTGATTTGATCGATCATTACCAGTTGATGATTCATAACCAATCCCACTTCCTGGCGACAAAAACGGCGTACAAGTTGAATTTGACCGGGCCGGCGATGACGATCCAAACGGCTTGTTCATCCTCGCTGGTCGCTGTTCATCAGGCTTGTCGTGCCTTGCAGGTGGGTGACTGTCAGGTCGCATTGGCAGGCGGCATCTCCATTGGCCAATTAGCGCGCGGTGGTTACCTGTACCAGCCAGGGATGATCTTCTCACCTGATGGTCACTGCCGTCCGTTTGATGCGCAAGCGTCGGGAACCATTGAAGGACAAGGGGTAGGTATTGTCGTGCTGAAACCTTTGGCGCAAGCGCTGGCGGACGGTGATGCTGTGTATGCCGTTGTGAAAGGGTCGGCCGTAAATAATGACGGGCGGGATAAAATGGGATTCACTGCGCCAAGCGAGAGCCGTCAACAGGCGGTGATTGCCAAGGCATTGGCCGATGCCGATGTCACGCCGGCGGACATTTCCTATGTCGAAGCGCACGGCACCGGCACGCCATTGGGCGACCCTATTGAAATTGCCGGGTTGAAAGCGGCCTTCGCCGGACAACAGGCGGAACACGCCTGCGCAATAGGCTCGGTGAAAAGTAACCTGGGGCATTTGGATGTCGCGGCAGGCATCGCCGGCTTGATTAAAACGGCGTTGTGCCTGCAGCATCGCACGTTAGTTCCCACGCTACATATGCAGCGTGAGAATCCGGCATTAAAACTGGCTGAGGGGCCGTTTTATGTGAATGTTGAAACCCGCGACTGGGAAAGCGCCTCAGGGCTCCGCACCGCCGGCGTCAGCGCTTTCGGCATTGGCGGCACCAACGCGCACGTTATCCTTCAGCAGGCGCCGAACACGCCGACAACCGCGCCTCGGTCCGCTCAGCGCAATATGCTGTGCGTTTCTGCGGCGGATGACGCAGCTCTCGAACGGATGAGTGAGGCTTTGGCCGATCATTTGGCAATGCATCCTGAGCATTCGATCGAGGCGGTTGGCTATGCCCTGATGGCGCGGCGACACCGCTATGCATGTCAACGCTGGGTGTCCGGAGATTCACGGGAAGCGGTCGTCGCGCAGTTGCGCGAGAAGGGTGAAACGATGGCCCGACCTGCGTTCGAGGCGCAGGTGGCCTTTATGTTCCCGGGCCAGGGCGCACAATTCGTCGGCATGACACAGGCGTTATATGAAGCCGAACCGCAATTCCGAGCGGAGGTCGATCGTTGCCTCACATTGCTCGAGCCGATGATGGGCGGTGAAATAACGCGGGAAGACGTATTGGCGAACGGGGAGAGCGTACACCACACCGCAGTCACTCAAGTGGCGCTGTTTGTGTATGAATATGCGTTGGCGCAGTGGTATCGCTTCCTCGGTGTTGAGCCGACGGTGATGATTGGTCATAGCCTGGGCGAATATGTTGCCGCATGTATCGCCGGCGTATTTTCACTGGAGGATGCGCTCAAGTTGATGCTCAAACGCGGTGCGCTATTGGCGCACACCGCACCGGGGGCGATGCTGGCTATCAAACAGTCGGCGGAGGGCGTAAGCGAACAGGCTGCCGCGTTGGGCGTCGATATCGCCGTCGTTAATGACTCGGGAAGCTGTGTCATTTCCGGCGCGGCGTCGGCAATCGCCTCTTTGCAGGCGAGCTTGATCGCCCAAGGGGTATCTTGCCATCCGGTTAAGGTTTCACACGCGTTCCATTCGCGTTTATTGGAGCCTGTGTTGGCAGAGTTTAAGACCGCGCTGCAAGAAATTGCCTTCAACGAGCCGCAGTTACCGTTTATCTCCAATTTGACCGGCCAGTGGGCAACGGCGGAACAGGTTTGTCAGCCCGAATATTGGGTGCAGCACCTGCGGCATACGGTGCAATATGACGCCGGCCTGCGCACCTTGCTTGAACGCCGTGCCGATGACAACTGGGTATTGCTGGAAGTAGGGCCGCGTCAAATTCTGAGTACGCTGGCGTCGCGCCATCCGGCATTGGGGAATGCGGCCGTTGTCGTTTCTTCACCGCGCAACGCTACGGATGAGCGGCAGGCTGCGCAGATGCTGTGGCGTTCCGTAGGCGTGCTGCATATGTCAGGTGTGGAAATCAACCAGGAGCGTTTCTGGCGGTGCACGGGGCAAGCGTCTTTGCGTCTACCGGCATATCCTTTCGCGCCTCAGCGGCATTGGTTCGGTGTGATGAATTCACCCGCTCATTCGCGGCCGGCCCCGGTTCCGGCGGAGGCAGCCGTGCACCAAGGGGATATGCAACAACGGGTAGCAATGTTGTTCAACGAGGTTCTGGGGTGTGAGTCGGTCGATCCACAACGCGGGTTCTTCGAACTGGGCGGCGACTCGCTGAGCGCATTGCAACTGATTGGCCGCCTGCAAAAAATGACCGGTATACGTCTTGAGCTTATGGCCATGGAACAGCCGAGCGTCGTGCAAATAGCGCAATCGCTGGAGGCTCATGCGACAGCGAAGCCTCAGGGCGAAAGCGGTTTGGTGAGGCTGCGCGACGGTGAGGATGAGGGGATGATACCACTTGTGTTGATCCACCCCATCGGCGGCGACATCTATTTCTACCGGGAGTTGGCTCAATGCTTGGGGAGCAGCAGAACGATTTATGCCATACGTTCGCCTCTGCTCAATGGCTCGGGCGTCTTCGAGAGCATCGAACAATTGGCGGGGGAGTATCTGGCTTTGCTGGAGCCGCATCTTGAGCGAGGCGAATGTTGCCTGGCCGGTTCTTCGTTCGGCGGTATTATCGCGTTTGAAATGGCGCGGCAGTACCAAGAGGGAAAACATGTGTCTCTGCCGGTAGTGATGATTGATTCCCCAGGACAGGGAAATCTGCCTGCGGCCATGACGGATGAACAGATTTTGGACTACCTGCTTTCATTTGGCCTGGTGTCGCTGGACATTGATTGGGATGCCTGGAAGGCGATGACCCAAATGGCGGATAAAATCCATTATTTATCTGAGATCACCAAAGGAACCGCGGCCGAAACGCTCTTTTCCTCGGCGTTCTTACCTCGTTACTTGAGCACCTGGCAACGGCATAACGTGATGATGCAGCGTTACCACCCGCATGCGTTGATGAGTGATGTGCTGTTTTTCTCTCACCGTGAGGTGATTGCAGATTTTCCTGAAAATCAAAGCAAGTTCTGGCATCCCTGGGTGTTGGGCCGCTTCGAGGTGCAGGTAATTCCGGGGAACCACCTGACGATGAACGCGGGAGAAGGCGCGGCAATGATGGCGGAAAAAATGACTTCGTGGTTAGGGCATTGGACGCTGGCTTGATGCCGCAGTGTGTTCGCTATACCTGAGAGGAAATCAGCGGGATAAACTATTCCGCTGATCCCGCTACGGTATTGATTTTGATTACGCCGCTCCCGTTCTCCGCGGTGGCGGATAGCGTCATATTCTTGCAAAGCAGAGGAAGCCGTATGTGGATTGAGCAAATAAAAAGGGGTACCGGTGGGGATGATGAGCATATTTTATTTTGTTTCCCTTATGCCGCCGGAAATGCCGAGGTATTCGTGCCATTCTCTCACTACGTCAATAGCAATACGTCCGTGTACGCCATGCAACTGCCCGGCAATGGACGCCGCTTTTCAGAGGCGTTGTGCAATGATGTCTGCAAAATTCTGGATGAGGTTGAACGAGAAGCCACGAGCCTGATGTCGGGAAAACAGTACTCATTTCTTGGTCACAGCAATGGCGGATTATTCGCCTTTGAATTGGCGAGTCGTTTTATCGCTCAGGATAAACCGCCGGCGCGAATTTTTATCGCCGCAGAAGCACCGCCGCACATTACGGATTTTAAGCATGATCCGATGCATTCAGATGATGATGAAATGGCCGAAGTATTGCGTCGTTATGGCGGAACTCAACCTGATATTTTGGATGACGTTGATTTCAGAAGCTTATTTTTTCCTATTATACGCAACGAGCTGTCGATTAATTTTCATATGAAACGGGCGTTGAAGGAGAAGACGATCAATTATCCTTTGGTGTTGATTCACGGCAGCTGCGACAGCACTGTTTCCAAGACGGACATGGCGGCTTGGGCGCGCTATACAAGCGCGCATATCGGTCTGCACACCGTTTCGTCGGATCATTTCTTCATCAATCATCAGCCGAAAGAAGTGGCGGATATCGTGAATCAGCAGCTGGCGTAAAGCGCAGGTATGGCGGTTGGGGCACAACCGCCATTAACGCAATGGCGTCATCACACCACCGGCGCCACCGTCAGCAGCAGGTTGGCGAAGCGGCGCTGTTCGCCGGAGGCGATCACCAGCAGCGTCCGATCCGATTTGACCGCGGCGTAAAACGCCTCGCGTGGCAGGTGTTCTACCGGACAATGCGCCGGCAGCAGCTGTCGGTATTCGGCTTCGATGGTGTTGGTGAAGTCCGGCGGGCAGGCCATCAGCGCCGCGCTTTCCACGTTGATGCAGGCCAGCAGTTTTTCCAGGATCGGCGGGGCGGCGAGCGTGCCGGGCGCCAGGTTCAGATAGACCACGGTGGCGTCTTTCGGCGCATGGGTCACGCAGGCGTAGTTGCCGTCGGCGATCAGCACCTGAGTTTTATGCCCGCATTGCGCCAGCGCGGCGAGCAGCGGCGGGTGGGTGATGGCGGATTTGATCATAAAGCGATTCCTGAATGAAAGGGCGGCAGCCGTGCCGCCCGCGGCTGAACTACATGCGGTAGATGCCGCCGTTGATGTCGAGGGTGGCACCCGAAATGAAGCCGTCGTATTCCGCCGCCAGGAAGGCGATGGCGCGCGCCACGTCGTCCGGCGTACCTGCGCGGCCCAGCGGAATGGCGCGAACGGTTTCCTCCGCCGATTCTTGGGTGGTGTGGCGATTGTGGAAACGGGTGCCGAGGATCAGGCCGGGCGCCACCGCGTTCACCCGGATGCCGTATTCACCCAGCTCCGCTGCCAGCGAGCGCGTCCAGGTGAGCACCGCACCCTTGGTGGCGGAATAGACCAGCGAGCCGGAGTGCCCGCCGGCTCGGCCGGCCTGCGAGGCCAGGTTGACGATGCTGGCGCCGTTTGCCGCCTTCAGGAACGGCAGTGCGCTCTGGGTCACGTTCAGCATGGTGGTCATGTTCACGTCGATCACGGTTTGCCAGAAGGCGCGGTCGATCTCGCCCAGCCATTTGCGCCCGACGATGCCGCCGACGTTATTGACCAGAATGTCGATGCCGCCGAGAAACTCGGCGCCGGCCGAGATGCAGCGCAGCGTTTCGTCGGTATCGATGAGATCGGCGTAGCCGTAAGCGGCCTTTTGCCCCAATGAATGGGCCAGCGCCACCAGCGCTTTGGGGCCGCTTTCGTCGCTGTGATAGTGAAAATAGATGTCGCAACCGGCCTTGAGCAGCCGCTCTGCGGTGGCGCGGCCGATGCCCTGTTCCGCCCCGGTGATAAAGACCTTTTTGCCCGCAAGATCGCCCATAATTGACTCCTTATTGGTTCATTGGTTCGTTAAGCATTGATGACGCCTTCACGCTGTTTCGCGCAGTAGAAAATGCAGATCAACCCGGTGGCCAGCAGGCACGAGGCCAGGAAAAACAGCCCAGGCGCGCTGCTGCCGGTCAGATCGTTCAACACGCCCACCGCATAAGGCGCGACGAAGCCGCCGATATTGCCGATGCAGCTGACCACCGCCAGCCCGGCGGCCGCGGCCGCACCGGTGGAAATGTTGGCGGGCATGGATAAAAACGGCGGTACGGCGGTGTAGATGCCGATGGCGGCGATGCACAGGAACGACAGCGCGACGAGCGGATCGTATTTAAAAAACGTTACCGCCCCCATCAGGCCGATAGCGGCGACCACCATGCTGAGGCCGGCGAACACGCCAAGCTTTTTGGTTTTGCTGGCCCACAGGCTCCACGGGTACACCAGCAGCGCGGCCAGGCCGTAGGGAATGAGTGCCAGCAGGCTAACGCGGAAGATATCGCTGCCGGAAAGGGCGGTAATGATCGACGGCAGCCAGGTGCCGAAGCCATAAATGCCGCACACCATGCCGAAGTTGAGCAGCGCGTAGAGCAGGTATTTCTTGTTTTTAATCCCTTTCAGGAAGTCGCCCAGCGTGATTTTAGAGCCGGATTTGGAGCGGCCGGCGTTGCTCATCAGCCAGGCCTTTTCCTCCACGTTCAGATAGCTGACGTCCTTGGGCGAGTTCTTGATCAGGAACGGGATCAGCAGGCCGATGACGATCGGCGGCAGCCCTTCGAGGATAAACAGCAGTTGCCAGGGAGCGAACCCGAACCAATCATGCTGAATATTGAGAATAAAGCCGGAAATCGGCGAGCCGACGGCGTTGGACAGCGGCTGGACGATGATGAACATACCGAGAATTTTGGTGCGGTATTTTTCCGGGAAGAACACCGTGAAGTAATACACCACCGAGGGAAAGAATCCGGCTTCGCACACGCCCAGCATAAAACGGCAGATATACAGCTCCAGCGGCGTGCGCACAAAGCCGAGCAGGGTCGCGAAGATGCCCCAGGAAATTAATATTCTGGCGAACCAGATGCGCGGGCCGAATTTAATGGTGCCGGCGTTGCTGGGTATTTCAAACAGAAAATACCCGATAAAGAAAATCCCGGAGGCGAAGCCGAAGGCCGAGGCAGTCAGGCCCAGGTTATCTTCCAGCGCTTTGGCGGCGTAGGCCATGTTATTGCGATCGAGAAACGCCAGGAAATACAATAAAATCATGAGGGGGACAATATGCAGCGTCAATTTCCTGATAGCGCTGCGTTCAATATCATGCGGCTTGCTTATTTTCATTTTGATATTTCCAATGTGGTTAATCGGAATAATAGAGGCCCGGCCCATAACCCTGAGCTGAACGTTAAATAACGGCACGACGCTGATTCATTGAGGCGTGGGCATCCCTTAAGCGCGACGGCCTTTTCCTTTGTTTTTGGCTGACACCGATCCGGACGATGCCGCTGCGCATCGCCTGGGGAAGACGCTGTTATTTCAGTTAGCCGGCGGCTTTGACCGAGCGCCGGCTGATGACCGTCGGCGGGAAGAGAAACTCGCCGGGCGGTTGTGCATCATTGTTGATGCGGCCGATCAGGCGCTCGACCATCAGCTGTGCCATCTCCGCCAGCGGCGGCCTGACGGACGTCAGCCCCGGTTCGGCCAGGCCGGCCAGCGCGATATTATCGATGCCGATCACCGAGATGTCTGCGGGCACCTGGACGCCGGCGGCGCGCAATCCCACCATCAGCCCGATACCCAGCGCATCGTTAATCGCCACGATGCCGTCCGGGCGCGGCGTCAGCGCGAGCACGCGCGGCGCCAGCGTCAGCCCCAATTCAAACATTTCCGTGTCGCCGTAGGCGCTGTTGGCTTTGCCTTCGATCACCCGTTGGCGTTCGCTCAGGCTGTGCCCCAGCGCACTCAGAAAACCGTCGATTTTGTGGCTGCGCCCGACGGTCAGCGTCGCTTCGGTGGCGAACACGATGTGTCGGCAGCCGCGTTCGAGCAGGTGCTGAGCGGCCAGGCGCCCGGCGGCGACATTGTCCATCGAGACGCTGTCGAACAGCGGGGTATCGATGGCCGCCCGCGCGGGAAACGGATTGTCGTAGCTGACGATCTTCATGCCCCGCTCGGCGGCCCGGACAAAATGGGTCTGGCGAATGTCGCTCGCCGCCACGATGATGCCGCGCACGCCATGCAGGAACATATCGTCGATAAACGCGGCCTCTTCCTGTTCCTGGCGGTAGGCGTTGCCGAGCAAGACGCGGTAGCGGTGAGCCCGCGCCGCGCCGTCGACCGCATGCGCCAGCGCTGAAAAGCTCGGGTTGACGATCGACGGCAGCAGCAGGCCGATGATCTTGGCCTGCGGTGCGGGCAGCGCCGCCGCCTGGGCCGGCCGATACCCCAGGGTCGCCATCGCCTGTTCGATGCGTTCACGGGTCTGCGCGCTCATCTGGTGGCTGCGGTTATTCAGCAGGTTCGACACGCTGCTGATGGAGACGCCGGCCAACCGCGCGACATCACGAATATTTGCCATTTGCCGATCCCTTGCTGCCTGCCGTTAGCCTGCAATCTATAAGGGAAGCCGGCCGCAGGCAAGCCGCAACCGGGGCGCAGAGCGCTTGGGATCGCGCATTTGTGAGAATCGTCAGGCGCAGGACCGGGTGTTTACTAAACAACAGTGGGGAGACGGCAATGTGTTGACGCAGATGAGTGAGATCTGCGAAGCACCTCTCGTTTATCGCCCTTCGGGGCGGCGGGTTCTGTACTATTGTTTTCTCTTTGCGGCACGTTCCAGGCCGATGGGGCGCTGGGCGCAACGGAGATCACAGATGAACAAACGGGAATTAGAAAGCGCGATTGTCACCGATTTTTCCAAACGCATGAGCTACGGCGACTACCTGTGCCTGGACTCGTTGCTGGACTGCCAGCACCCGCTCTCCAACCCGCCGCATCATGACGAAATGCTGTTCGTGATACAGCACCAAACCTCCGAACTGTGGATGAAGCTGATGCTGCACGAGCTGCGGGCAGCGGTGCGGTTGGTGCAGCAGGACAAACTCAGCCACTGCTTCAAAATCCTTGCGCGCGTCAAACAGATCCAGCGGCTGCTGTTCGAACAGTGGGCGGTGCTGGAAACGCTGACGCCGTCGGAATACGTCGAGTTTCGCGATGTGCTGGGCAGCTCGTCGGGCTTCCAGTCGCACCAGTACCGGTCGATCGAGTTTCTGCTCGGCAACAAGAACGCCGCCATGTTGGCGGTGTTCAGCAACGACGCGGAAAAACACGCCGCGCTGAAGGCGATCCTCGAAGCGCCGAGCCTGTACGACGAATACTTGCTGTACCTGGCGCGCCACGGTTTGCCGATCCCGCAGGAATGCCTCAAGCGCGACTGGACGCAGCCCTACCAGCGCAACCCGGATCTGTTGCCGGCGTTCAAAGTGATCTACGACAACCCGCAGACCTACTGGGAAGCGTATGAAATGGCGGAGAAGCTGGTGGACATCGAAGAGAGTTTCCATCTGTGGCGCTTCCGCCATATGAAAACGGTGGAGCGGATCATCGGCTTTAAGTCAGGCACCGGCGGTTCCAGCGGCGTCAGCTTCCTGAAAAAGGCGTTGGATCTGACCTTTTTCCCCGAGCTGCTGGACGTGCGTACCGAAATCGGCGCCTGAGACAATGTGAGGGGGAAGGGCGATGAGCGTGAGGATTATCGATAAGGCGGCGGAGAAGGTGGTGGGGGTGAGAGTCGTGGGGCCGTATCCGCAGACGATTCCGCAGGGCTCGCAGCAACTGCTGGCCTGGCGTCAGCGCCACGGCGTGCCGTTCGGCAAATGGCTGGTGTTGTACTGGGACGATCCGGCGGAAGTGGCGCCGGAAAAGCTGCGCGCCGACGTGGTGATGAGCGTGGCGGATGATTTCGCGCTGCCGGCGGGCAGCGAGGGCGTTACCGTGCAGACGCTGCCCGCCGGGCAGTACGCGGTCTACCGCGTACGCATCAGCGATGGCGATTTCGAACGGGTGTGGGGCGAGTTCTACCAGAAGCTGCTGCCGGCCAGCGGCTATCAGCCGGTTGAGGGGGTGAGCTATGAGCACTATCTCAACGACTGCGAGGCCGACGGCTATTTCGACCTCGAGATTTACCAGACGGTGAGGAAGTGGTGAGAGCAGGGTGATGCGAAGAGAGGCTGAATCGATGGGATGTGCCGATTCAGCCTGTGATTGTCATTCCGCTCAATTTAGAGGGACGTGAACAGGCGAGCGAGAGTGTAAGTTTATTTTTCTACCGGACCTATACCCGTATTGTTTTCCTTTAGTCGGTTGCTATCTACCCATCCCTCAACTTGTTCTCCTTTACGATTGAAGTACATGACGTAATAGTAACCGTGGTAGTCGAGGTAAGCATTGACCTTATCGTTAGGTATAATAAATACCTCACTTTCTTTACATCTTAAGTCGGGAGCAGAGTGAAAATACAAACGTCCTTTGCCGATAACAGAAAACCCATTATTTGAGTTTTCAAAGTGTACAGCATTATCTTGGGCTCTTTTGTCCAGAACATCACAATTAACATTGGCGATTGAGCTGAATGATAGCAGGAAAAGTAGAGCTGATAATTTTTTCATTAAAGAAGTCCTTGTGAGTTCATTATGCTAATAAGTTTCTTAGCGTAGTCAGGATCCGTAGCGTAGCCTTTATCCTGCAACCCTTGAGCCCATTCTTTAGGGTCTGTGCTCTTAAATAGATCATGATATCTTTTGTTTTTTGTCAGAAACTCTGTCCTGCCAGCAATACTATCTTCGAAAGAGTCATATGAAGCGAACTTGTCGAGGATCTTTACTCTTTTACCATTCAAGTTTTCATGTGTCCAAACCTCAACATAATTAGGATTACCATGCGCCTTTATGCCAAAGAGATTATGACTATATTTTCCTGAGTTGACATCAGTGGGAACGGACTTACCATAGCCCGTTTCTAGTATCGCCTGTGCAGTTGTGACGGCGGCAGGGACACCTGTCTTTTGCTCCTCAATTTTCGCGGCTTCATGAACCTCTTTGACAAATGTAGCTTTATCTGGTTTTTCTCTGTTTGAATTTAACAACGGTGTTTTTTCTGGTGTTGCTGTAGAAGAGTTTGACTTAGTCACATTTGGCCCTCTCGGGGACAAAGCCGAATTTCCCTTTTCTTTCGGGGGAAACAGCTCGATTACCGCTTTGTTAATATCTTCTTTATGACCCGAACCAGGAGCGACGATCGCGGCACCCGTTCCATCGTTAAGGTTAAGCTTACCGCCCGTGTTGATAAAACCATCACTTTCTACATGGAAGTTAAAATTTTTACCGACAATATTAATTTGTCCATCGGCAGTAAGCTCAATAGCGCTTTCTCCACATTCGAGGCGCAAGCGGGTCCCTGAAGCAATAATATAGTCCTCAACGACAGAGTCACTTTTTCCTTTTCCGGTCAATAAATGCTCTTCACTTTTGGTTCCTTGAACTCGATTTGTTTCAACACGGTACAACTCGTCAGCACCGACATAGTGAGTATGATTGTTTGCAATGGTTCGACTGGCATCGTTCTTGACATTAACGTCTAGATTGCGTTCTGCCTGAATCCAAACCTGCTCTTTGCCCATTTTATCCTCAAACCTAAGAGCGTTGGCATTATCAGGTGTACCATTTTTGGAACGGCTCATAAAGCCCATCTGAGTGGCGGCGGCAGGCAGCGCCCACGGCGGCATGCTGGCTTCGTTATAAACGCGCCCGGTGACGATCGGCCGATCCGGATCGCCGTTGATAAAGTCCACCACCACTTCGTCGTTGACGCGCGGGATCTGCACGCCGCCGTAGCCCTGGCCGGCCCAGGCGCTGGAGACGCGCACCCAGCAGGAGCTGCCGTCGTCCTTCGGCCCGAAGCGGTCCCAGTGGAATTTCACCTTGATGCGGCCGTATTTGTCGGTCCAAATTGATTCGCCGGCCGGGCCGACCACCCGGGCGGTCTGCGGCCCGTGGGTTTTCGGCCAGGTGGCCTGCTGCGGCGGGTGCCAGGGCACGTCCGCCGGCAGCACGATGAAATCGATACGGTGTTCGCTGCTTTGATCGTCGCCGCTGGCATAGCGGTTCTCTTTCAGATGGTAGTTGGCCTGCAGCGTCAGGTACTCGCGATTGTCGTCGGCGTGCGGGGCGTTATACAGCGTAAAGGTGCTGCCGGGGGCGATGCCCAGCGCGGTGGCGGTGCCCCGGATCTGCTGATGCTCGGCCTGCCAGGCTTCCTGGCGCACGCGGGCGTAGAACTCCCCCTGCTGATGCTCGGTGTAGCGGCCCGGCCAGTCGTAGACGTCAATCTGCCCCGGCGTCGGCGAGACCGGGTTTTGCCGCGCCTGGAACAGCCAGGCGTTCGGCTTGCGGAAATCGTAGTCGTCCAGGCTGTAGATGCCCGGCGTGACGCGATCGGACAACGTCCACTGGCTGATGCCTTCCTTGCTGGTGCTGCCGCCGGATGGCGTCAGGTGGTAGGGGATCATCTCGTAGCCGGGATAGGGCTGATGATGGTGGGGCGCATCCCCGAGCACCAGCGTGTGTTTGCCCATCTCGTGTTTGAAATAGTAATAGATGCCCTCCAGCTCCATCAGGCGGCTGATGAAGTTGAAGCTGCTTTCGTTGTACTGCACGCAGTAGCCCCACAGGCGATAGTCGCCGGTCAGCTGATCTTCCAACTGCACGTTGTGCTCCGCCAGCAGAGTCTTGACGATCTGCGGCACCGTCTGTTCCTGGAAGATGCGGAAGTTGCGGTCCTTGGTCATCGGCCACAGATCCGGCTGCACGTGCAGGCTATACACCGCGTAACGGGTGCCGCCGATCTCTTCGCTGCTGACGGCGATGGCGGTGATCTTGCCGTTCAGGTAGCGTGGGGCGCTGAGAAAGCCCTGAGTCGGGATCTCCAGCGTCAGCGGTTGGCCGAGCAGCGCTTTGCGATCGAGCCGCGCGTCGGTGCTCAGCAATTCAATAGAGAAGTCGAAAGGGGTGGAAAGCGCTTCGATGCCGTCCAGTGAGCGGAACAACAGTTGCTCCTGGCCCAGCGGCGTGTGCGCAATAATGCGATCCAACATGAGAACATCCTCTGTGATTGACGTCGTGTTCTGCTTACCCCAGCGTTGCAGCGGCCTTGCCGCGCGGCCAATGAGGGTGGGCAGCGGTGCGTCAGTCTCATGAAATAGGGGAAACCCCGCTGCGGCGGGGATTCAGAACGGAATTAACCGGCGCTGGCCGGATTGACCAGCCAGGTGCCGGCGGTGTCGATGCTGAGTTGCTGCCGGCGGAGCCGATCGTTGTGGCGGATCTCCAGCTGATAACGGCCCGGCGCCAGATTCAGGCTGGCGAAGCCGTTTTCGCCGGGCGTTACCTGCTGCGGCTTGCCGTCGAGGCTGACCTGTTCGCCCGGCTGCAGTTTGAAGTACACCAGCGCCACCGGCTGCGGTGGCGGCGCCGCCTTTTCTGGTTCCACCGGCGCAGATGGCGCGGTTTGCGGCGCGCTCGGCTGCTCCGTCAGGGTTTTCTGCGCCGGTGACGCCTCGGTATTTTGCGCTACGGCCCGGGCATCGTCCTTGCCGCCGCTCAGCCAGGCGACGGCGCTAATCACCAGCAGCGCCGCGACGCCGGCGCCGGCCATCATCGGCCGCGAGAATTGGGTGCTGCGCGCGGTAACGGCGCCGGCGGCCGCGGCGGCTGCCGGATTGGCGGCCACCAGCAGGTTCTCCGGCGCGGCGGCCGGGGTGCTGACGATTTCGTTTTCATCGGCGATCGGCAGTTGCAACAGCTCGGCCATTTCATCGATGGTCTGCGGCCGGTCTTCCGGCTTCAGCGCCAGCGCGCGGTCGACGGTGCGCAGCAGTTCCGGCGAGTAACCGGCGGGGCGGCGCTCGGCCAGCGGTTGATAGCTGTCTTCGATGCTGCGCACCACGCTGACCGGCGGCGGTGAACCGACGATCAGCGTGTGCAGCACGGCGCCCAGCGCGTAGATATCGGTCCAGGGCCCCTGCTCGCCGTCGCTGTTCTCGGTGTACTGCTCGATCGGCGCGAAGCCTGGCTTCAGCATGATCTCCGTTTCGTCAGACAGGTTACCGATCTCTTTGCGCGCCGACCCGAAGTCCAGCAGCACCGGCAGCTGGCTCTCCTGGATCTGGATGTTATCCAGCGAGATGTCGCGGTGCAGGTAGCCTTCCTGATGGATGGTGTTGATGGCGCTGAACAGCGGCGGCAGCAGCCGACGGATCCACGCCTCGTCGATCTTCTCCGGCTGCTGCGCCTGCAGGTTCTTCAGCGTGGTGCCGCTGTAAAACTGGGTGCCCATGTAGGCGGTGCCGTTCTCTTCCCAGAAGCGCAGCACGTGCAGCAGGCCGGGGTGCGAGAAGCGGGCCAGCAGGCGCGCCTCCTGAATAAAGCTGTTCAGCCCGGCCTGGAAGGTTTTGCCGAAACGCTCGCCGCGCAGCCCGATGCTGAGATCGTCGTTGCGTTTCGCCAGCGAGGTCGGCATGTATTCTTTGATGGCGATGGTGCGTTCCAGTTGGTGATCGTAGGCGCGATAGACGATGCCGAAGCCGCCTTCGCCGATCGCTTCCTGGATCTCGAATTCGTTGAACCGATAGCCGCTCGGCAGGCTGTTCGAATTCGGTTTGGTTATCCCGGTTCCCGACATAGTGATGACTCTCTGTGTTCAAAGGGCCGCCGTCTCGGCGGCCGCGGCGTTATGCCTGAAATTGACAAATGAATTCGTGGTTCTGCAGCGCGATATGCAGCTGGCGATAGCGCTGGTCGTTGGCGCTGCCGGTCAGCAGGGTGTGGCTGATCTGCGGCAGCAGGGTATTGGTCAGGATGGCGTCGACCATGCGGCCGCCGGACTCTACCTCGGTGCAGCGGCTGACGATCTGCTCGATGACCGCGTCGTCGAAGGTGCAGACGATGTCGTGATTCTCCGCCAGGCGACGCTGGATGCGGCCCAGCTGCAGGCGCACGATGTTGCCCAGCGTGGCATCGGTCAGCGGGTAATACGGCACCACCAGCAGGCGGCCGAGCAAGGCGGCCGGGAACACCGACAGCAGCGGCTGGCGCAGCGCGCCGCTCAGCGCTGCCGGCTCCGGCAGCAGCTCCGGATCGCTGCACAGCCCGGCGATCAGATCGGTGCCGACGTTGGAGGTCAGAATGATGATGGTGTTGCGGAAATCGATATGGCGGCCTTCGCCGTCCTCCATCCAGCCTTTGTCGAACACCTGGAAGAAGATTTCATGCACGTCCGGGTGCGCCTTCTCGATTTCGTCCAGCAGCACCACGCTGTATGGGCGGCGGCGCACCGCCTCGGTCAGCACGCCGCCTTCGCCGTAGCCGACATAGCCGGGGGGCGCGCCTTTCAGCGTCGAAACGGTGTGCGACTCCTGGAATTCGCTCATGTTGATGGTGATGACGTTCTGCTCGCCGCCGTACAGAGTTTCCGCCAGCGCCAGCGCGGTTTCGGTCTTGCCGACGCCGGATGGCCCGGCCAGCAGGAACACCCCGACCGGCTTGTTCGGATCGTCCAGCCGCGCCCGTGAGGTGCGCACCCGGCGGGCGATCAGATCCAGCGCATGGCGTTGGCCGATCACGCGCTGGTTCAGGGTGTCGGAGAGTTGCAGCACCGCTTCAATCTCGTTTTTCACCATGCGGCCCAGCGGGATGCCGGTCCAGTCAGCCACTACCGCCGCCACGATGTTGGCGTCGACAGCGGCGAAGATCAGCGGCGCTTCGCCCTGCAGCGCGCTCAGCTGCTGCTGCAGTTCGCCCAACTGGGCGCGCAGCGCGTCCGCGTCAGGGCCCGCCTGCGTCTCTTCTTCAGTAGACTCTTCTTCCTGCCGGTGCAGCTGGGCGCGCAGTGTGATGATCTCTTGGATCAGCGCCAGCTCCTGCTGCCAGCGGTCGGTCAACTGTTCCAACTCCTGGTGCAGCGCGGTCAGCTGGGCTTCAATCTCCTGCGGGCGCAGGGGATCGCCGATGCCCACTTTGGTCTCGCGGCGGGCGATATCTAACTCTATCTGCAGCGCATCGATGCGATGGCGGCAGTCTTCGACCTGGGCAGGCTCGGCGTGTTGGCTGACCGCCACGCGCGCGCAGGCGGTATCCAGCAGCGCCACCGCCTTGTCCGGCAGCTGGCGGGCCGGAATATAGCGATGCGACAGCCGCACCGCGGCGTCTACCGCTTCATCCAGCAGCAGCACGCGGTGGTGTTGCTCCAGCGGGCTGACGGTGCTGCGCAGCATCAGCAGCGCCTTGTCTTCGCTCGGCTCGTGTACCTGCACCACCTGGAAACGGCGGGTGAGCGCCGGATCCTTCTCGATGTACTTCTTATATTCCGACCAGGTGGTGGCGCCGAGGGTGCGCAGCTGGCCGCGCGCCAGCGCCGGTTTCAGCAGGTTGGCGGCATCGCCGGTGCCCTGGGCGCCGCCGGCGCCGATGAGCGTGTGAATCTCGTCGATAAACAGGATGATCGGCGTCGGGCTGGACTGCACTTCGTCGATCACCGCCTGCAGCCGTTTTTCAAACTCGCCTTTAACGCCGGCGCCGGCCTGCAGCATGCCGATGTCCAGCAGGCACAGCTTCACGTCGCGCAGCTGCGGCGGCACGTCGCCGGCCACGATGCGCAGCGCCAGGCCTTCCACCACCGCGGTTTTCCCGACGCCGGCCTCGCCGGTCAGCAGCGGGTTGTTCTGGCGGCGGCGCATCAGGATATCGATGATTTGCCGGATCTCTTCGTCGCGGCCGGCCACCGGATCGATCTCGCCGTTGCGCGCTTTGGCGGTCAGGTCCTGGGCATACTGCGCCAGCACGCTTTCACCGCTGCGCGGCGCGCCGGATATGTTCTCGGCGCTGCTTTCCGCCGGCGCATCCTGGGCGTTTTCCGCCGAGTGAGCGGTGATGGCGGCGAACTGCTCCATCAACAGATCGGCGTTGATGCGCTCGAACTGCGGGGAAATGGCCTTCAGCAGATGGCGCAGACTGTAGGTTTTCAGGATGCCGAGCAGCAGGTGGCCGCCGCGGATGCGCGCCGCGCCGAATTTCAATGAGCCATAGACCCAGGCGCGTTCTACCGCGCTGTCGATGTGCTCGGACAGATCGGAGATGGCGCTGGCGCCGCGCGGCAGGCGATCGAGCGCCTCGACGATGTCGCGCGCCAGCTGCCCCTCGTCCAGCGCGAAGTGGCGGACGATCTGCTGCAGATCGCCGTCCGGCGATTGCATCAGCTGATGTAGCCAGTGCGCCAGTTCGACGTAGGGGTTACCGCGCAGCTTGCAAAACGCCGTTGCACTTTCCAGAGAGGTGAATAACAGGCTATCCAGTTTGCCAAATAATACCGAGCGGCTGATTTCAGACATGGTTTTCCTCAGGTCTCAGAGTGGCCTGGCGCCGCAGGGCGCCGGCCGAAATAGGGTCAGAACGGATTTTCCAGCGGTTCAGGGCTGAAGATCAGGTCGTCGAGATCGCGTTGCCGCCGATCGTCGGCCAACCAGCTGCTCAGGCCCAATCGTTGCGCGCCGCCGAGCTGGAGGCCGTGCGCCTGTTCCTTCGCCAGGATCAGACGGACTTCCCAGACGAACTCGATGCCCAGGTATTGGCGCACCCAGTCGCGCAGCTGCCGGCACAGGTCGGCGCCGGGCAGGAAGCGGTTATAGTCCCGCTGCGGCATCGGCCCCAGCTCGATGCGGAATTTGTGCTGAATATCGCGCACCGCGATGCCGAGAAAGGCCGACTCGCCGAGCCGTGGCGCACCGCGCCCGGCCTTGAGCCGAGCTTGCTCGCGCGGCTCCACCCGCAGCCAGTGCGGCACGTTTTCGACGATGCGCACCGGCACCTTGAAATACTGCTGCAAAATCTTGCTCAGGCCTTCCGGATCGCGGCTGTGGCGAATCAGATGACCGGCCATAAAATGTTTGGCGTGGGCGTTGATGCTGTCGCGTTCCTGCTGCGCCGGCTGGCCGATGCCGATCAGGCTCGACAGGTATTCGTCGAAGCGCCGGTTGTCCGGGCGATCCAGCGACACCGTCGGCTGCGCGTCGGCCCAGGCGCGGTAAAACAGCAGCGTCAGCCGGTGATGGAACAGGTTGGTGAACGCCAGCAGGGTGGTGTCCTGATGGTGGTACACCCGTTCGCGCACGTATTCGGTCAGGTGCAGCGGCAGCGGTCCGTTGGGGCCGAACAGGCCGAAGCTGAAGATCGAGACGTCGTGCAGCGGGCTGTTGGCGCGCGGCGCCACCTGCGCCAGCGTGGAGGGCGCGAATGACAGCGACGGCTCCTGGCCCAGGCGCAGCATCTCGTGACGCGGCAGCGGCGCGCGCCCCAGCAGGTAGGGTTGGCCGCCCTGGGCGTCGATACGGCGCAGCAGCTGAAACAGATCGTGCTTGTAAGGCGCGCCGCGCAGCCGCGGCCAGAAGTCGTCCGGCAGGCGATACAGCGCGTTGATCTGCGGCGGCGCCAGTTCGGTGGCAATCATCTCCGCGTTCATATCAGCGTCCTTTTGCCCATGCGCGCCTGCCAGTGGGCGATTTCGCCGCGCTGCTGGCTGGAGAGCGTCATCTCGGTGAAGGTGTTCATCGCCACCAGGCGCGAGAACAGGCGCTCCAGCACGCTGCCGAGCAGATAGGGGCTGTTGCCGGAGAACGCCTGCTCATCGACCGTCAGATCGATGGCGATGCCGCGTGCGAACACGATGGGGCCCGGCTCCGGCACTCGCCGATAGACCGGCCGCAGGTTGCAGTGGCGCACGCCCTGAATTTGTTTGGCGATCGCCGGTTCGCTCAGGTTGCCGTACAGCCCCATCAGCTGGCGCAGGCTGGCGGCGCCCTGTTCCGGATCGCCGTCCATCATGCTGAGGTAGTTCAGCTGCAGCTGGCTGATCAGCCGCCAGGTGATCATGCCTTCGGCTAGCGCCGGGCGCGGCGGGGTGGGGCCTTTGCGCAGCGAGACCTGCTTGATCGGGATCGAGTCGGGCATCACGAAGTTGCCCTGATCCTGTTGCAGCAGCATCAACGGCAGGTCGCGGCTGGTGCACAGCACGTCGGCGGTGAGGTATTTCAGATCGCTGTGCCACGGCGATTGCCGCTCGTCCACCAGCGACACGAACACTTCCGAACCGGCATAGCCGGTGCGGGTGCCGTAGCGGCGGGCGTGCTCCGACAGCGTACGCTGTTCGCGCCGCAGCGAGAAGTAGGCGCCATAGTTGCCGTCGTCCGCGCTCAGGGTGCTGTAAAACGGCCGAAACTCTTGCTCGTAGCGTTTTTCGCTGGCGCTGCCGCCGAGCCGCTGCACCGAGAACACTTCGTAATCCAGCGGCCGGATATTGTCGACCACCAGATGGTATTCGTGGTTTTTTTCGTTGATTGCGATGCGTTCGGCGACCTTCGGAAACAGGTTGATCACCGGCGTGCAGTGCAGCGCCAAATGGGCGGCGTCGACCACCCGTTCCAGCGCGGCGTCGTGCCGATCCAGCAGCACCACGATCTCGAACTGGCGCAGCGCCTTTTTCCCTTCGCGCACGCTTTGCAGCAGCGGGCGCAGGCCGTTGACGCTGAAGAACTGGAAGCGCGCCGGGAAGGCGAAGTACTCCTGCAGCAGCCGGTAGCCTTCGAAGTTGCGCAGATCGTTGGGCAGCAGCGCCTGTTCGGCGGCGAAGCCTTCCTGCCGCAGCCCGTCCAGCGCCAGCGCGCGCCGCTGCGGCTGCGCCTCCACCGTTTGGCAGACAAGCCCGACGCTGTGCTGCATCAGCAGTTCCAGCAGCTGCTGCGCCTGCATGTCCGGCCCGGCCAGGTAAAACATCAGCTGATCCAGCTGCAGGTTGTTGAGCGTCACGCTTTCGTAGCACTCGAGACGAATGCGCAGCGCGCTGACACAGCCGCTGTGCTGCAGCCCCAGCGAGGCCAGCGGAATATCGGCCGGAATGCCGCCCAGCTCGACGCCGGCGATGCGCACCGGTTGCAGCGTGACGTCATGGGCGGTGGTGTAGCTGCAGGTGATGCCGCTTTTCTTCAGCGTCTGGCTGTCCATCATGGTGCCGCGCGGCACCACGAAGCCGTTGCTGATGTCGCCTTTGCTGCTGTCCGGCTGCAGCTCGGCGATCGCCATCGACGGCGTCGGCGACAGGTAATTGGGGTAGATGATCTCCAACAAGCGCTGAGAAAAGCGCGGGAACTCGGCGTCCATTTTCAGCTGCACGCGCGAGGTGAGGAAGGCGAAGCCCTCCATCAGGCGCTCGATATAGGGATCCGCCACGTCGATGCCGCGCATGCCGAGACGGCCCGCGACCTTCGGATACTGTTCGGCGAACTCGGCGCCCATCTCACGCAGATAGGCCAGCTCGCGGTTGTAATAGTCTAAAAGTTTACTGTCCATCGCCTTATCCTATGTCTTTCAGATCGAAGTGGCCGTTTTCCAGATCCACGTCGGTACGGAACAGAAACTCCAGCGGATAGGGCACGCACCACAGGCGGCCCTTGATTTCGATCGACAGCACGTTGTGCAGCTCCAGCGAGCCGGTGTCCGAGATGCAGCGCACCTGCAGCCCCTCGGGCAAAATGCGCGGTTCGAAATGGAGAATGGACTCGGTCAGCGCGCGCTGAATGTCGAGCCATTCGATGTCCGACATGCGCTTGCCCGCCAGCGAGGCGATGCCGTAATTAAGGGTGGAGCGCCGCACCTGCGGAAAGTCGCCGAGATCCAGATTGGATTCGCTGTTGACGCAGTTGAACAGCCACTGCAGATCGCGCAGCACCCGGCGGCGCAGCTCGCTGTGCGACACCAGGTTGCGCACCTGTGCTTCCTGCTTTTTCTGCGGTTCGTCGTCGGTCAGCATGTCGAGCAGCACCGGCTGCATTTTGTCGCGCGACGTCAGGCGCTCGCTGTCCTGACGATAGCGATAGCCCTGGCGGCGCAGATCGCCGCCGTCGTAGTGGGGGGGGCGCTTATCATTCATGTTCAGGCGCTCGCGTCGAAGCTCAGCTGCCGCAGGCTGTGCAGCGGGAATTCGTCGCTTTCGCTGAGCCAGGTCTTCAGGCCCAGCCCCGCATAGTGGGTGCCGTCGCCCAGCGGTTGCCATTCGGTGCGTTTGCCGAGCAGCAGCGCGTCGTCGCTGCCTTCGGCCAGCGGATAACGGGCGGGCAGTTGGCACACCTGCTCGCGGCCGTCGGTGAGGCGCACCAGCGCGTGGCTCCACACCAGATCGATGGCGCTCTGCGGCGCCTGGAACTGGATCGTGGCGATGTCGGCAAACGGCAGCCAGTAGTAAACGCCGTTCAGCGCCAGCTCGCACACCGGCCCGAGGCGGCCGTCACCGTCGGTCAGCCAGTCGAAACTCAGCTGCCGTTCTTGGTCGCCTTCGGCCAGCGTTAACCGCCCGGCGCCGGCCGGGGCGGCCTCCAGCGCTTCGTCACGCAGCGCCTGGGCCTGTTCGGCCGCGCCTTGCGCATCCTGATGCAGCGCCTGCACCATCAGTTTCAGCCAGGGCTGATCCTGCCGCTGCAGCGCCGGCGCGGCCGTGCCGGCGAACACCGCCTGGCGTTGCAGCTCGGCGTTGACCGACTGCATCAGCAGCAGCGTGGTCGGTTGGGCGATCGGTTTCAGCGCCTGCCAGGATTTCAGCTGCGCGTTGGCGCGCGTCCAGTTGCCGCTCAGGCACAGCAGTTGCACCAGCGCGGCGCGCAGGTCGGCATCCGCCGGTTTTCCCTTGATCTCGTTTTCGACGGCGGTGATGGCCGCGCCGATCGAGTGGCCTTGCAGCATGCTTGCTAATGATTTCACAGGCTTTCCTTATAATCAGTGAGTGGCGCCGTTAACCGACAGGTAGCTGCCGCTGGCGGGATCGACCCGGTCTGCGGCCAGCTTTTCCACCAGCTTGAAGGTCAGCGGAGCGGGGGCGCTCAGCAACGGTTGCCAGGCGGTTTGCACCTGCTGCACGCGCTGTTTGACCTTGTTCTCGTCAGCGGCATCGACGCGCGGCATTTCAACGATCGCTTCGCCGTTGAATGCCCAGGCGTGCAACTGCGGTTCGAAGCTCAGCAGCAGGAAGCTGCCCGGCGCCTGCGGGTTACCGCCCAGAACCAGCCGTTGGGCGTTGGCGCTGACGACGGTCAGTGCGCGATCGCCGCCGTTGATCTGCGCCAGCGGATAGCCCTGCAGGAACCACAATGTCGGCGAGAGGGTTTGGCCACCCTGTTGCAGCGTGACCGCGCCGCTGCCCTGCAGCCAGCCGTCCTCGCCGCAGCGCAGCGCCTCGCCGGCGGGAATGAACAGCGCGCCGCCGTTGGCGTCGTCATGCCAGAAGGTGCGGAAGTGGCAGCCCTGCGGCAGGTTGAAACGCTGAGGCGGCGCGGTGTCCGCCTGCGGAGAGGTCACGGCTACCGCCGCAGGGATCGCCGGCTGCGGCGGGGTTTCCGGCTGCTCGACGGCCTCCTGTTTGACCACCGGTTTCCAGCCGTGCACTTTGGCGGCTTCGCCGCTGGCCTGCTTTTCACCGCGCTTGTCGGTCAGCGTCCAGGGCAGGTGGCCGGCTTTCGGGCACTGTTTTTCCAACAGATTGCCGACGCGCGGCAGAAAGTCGTTCAGCACCGCCGGATCTTGGCTTTGCGCCGAGACGATGCGCAGCGGGATGCTCTTGCCGCACCAGCTTTCGGGATTGCTGTTTTTGACGTCATCGATAAACACTTCCAGCTTCTGGCTGGGGGAGTAAACCAGGCGATAGTTCATCGCCTGCGCGGTCGGTACCGCCATCAGGGCGACGAGCCCCGGCATCCAATATTTCATAGTGAACCTTGCTGTGAATGTGCGCTGCTCAGTCGCGGCTCAGAAACCGTTCCGCATCCGCCAGCGAATGCAGCAGGGTGGTTTCCTGCGGTGAGCCAATCCAGACGGCGATAGCGCTGTAGTTATCGCTGTTATTGTTTTTCTTCCATGCCTGCTGCATCAGGGCGATCCACTCGCTGGGGGAGTTGACCATGTGCAGCGACTGTTCCAGTTCGGCCTGGCTGAAGCTGTGCCAGAAGCCGTCGGTGCACAGCAGGAAAACGTCGCCGTCTTCCAGCTGCAGCACGTCGCTGTAGGTAGCGTCGCGCTCTTCATTGAGCCCCAGCGCGAAATACAGCAGGTTGCTGTTGATGCCGTTGGTTTGATAACCGGCGTCCTGCATCTGTTGGATCAGGCTGTGATCGGTGGTGACGGCATGCAGGTAGCCGCGGCGGAACAGGTACAGGCGGCTGTCGCCGGCGTGCGCCCAGTAGGCCAGCTGGTAATCACGATCGATAAACAGGCTGACCAGCGTGGTGCCCATCTTGCTGTATTCGTCCGATTGCCGCTGTTGCTGGTGGATGGCGGCGTTGGCGCGCGTAATGTGCTGGCGAATGCTTTGGGCGTTCAGGTGCTTTTCGCCGTCGAAGTTATGCAAAATGGTGTCGCGCGCCAGTTTGGCGGCGATATCGCCGCCCGGAAAGCCGGCGATGCCGTCGCACACCACGAAGCAGGCGGCGCGGTTGCCGAGCACCTCGCCGGTCTGATCCTGGTTGGAGGCGCGGCCGCCCTGGTTGGAGGTAGAGGCTATGGTGATATTCATTACGCGTCCGGTTTGGTCTGTGAGTCTTTGTATTGATTCACTTCAACGTCATAGGCGTGCAGGAAGGCTTCGCCGAACAGGGTGTGGAAATCGTCCTCGATCTCGCCGGAGGTTTGCTGATAGTTCTTCACGAAGTAGTCCCACAGCGCAGCCTTGCGGTTGGCGGGCAGCGACAGACGCGGCGCCACGCCTTCCTTGCGCGCTTCCTCTTCGAGGCGCTCCGGGTTGAACGACTGCAGCATGGCGGCGATGATGGCGCGGATGCCGGCGATCATCCCCAGCTGGTGCGCCTGCAGGTCGATCAGCGCGTCGCGCACCGCCTGCTCCGGCGGCATAAAGCCCGGCATCTGGCTGCCGAACATCTGCATCAGCACCGTTTTGCCCGAAGGCAGCAGTTTGAACGGGTTGTTGGCCTCGTCGAGGATCATGGTCATCTCGGCCTTCACGCCGCGCTTGAGGATCGAGCGGGATGAAAGCAGGGCGACGGTGCCCTGCGAGAACAGGCTCAGCAGGCGGCCGGCCTGGCGGATTTGCCGTTCGTCGAAGTGCGGCTGCGGCTGCAGATCGTCGAGGCCGATGCCTTGCAACAGCGCCGTCAGCAGCGGCCCCTCTAAGGTGTCGCCATTCGGCGCGGCGGCGTGCTGCCGTTGAGCGGACTGGTAGGCGACTGGATCGATGCCCAGGCGGTTGCCCTGGCGCGGGCGCGGCGGCTGTGCAGGCGGTTCCTGCTGGCAGAACTGCGGCGCAGGTTGGGGTTGCGGCTCAGGCGTCTGCACGGGTGGCGGCGTCGGCTGTGGGCGGGGCGCTTGCGGTTGTGCGGCGATCGGTGGCGGAGACGGCGGTGCGGGCGGCTGTACCGGCTCCTCCGGCTGAGCCAGCGGCACGGCGCCGCCCATCAGCAGCCCCAGCGGATCGTTGCTGTTTAACGCTTCGGGCGACGCGGGAGCGGACGCGGGAGCGGATGAACCGCCGAACAGCGCCAGCGGATCCAGCTCTTGCTCCGGTTGCTGCGCATTCTGAGCCGGGGTTGCCGGCCGCGCTGGCGCAGCCTGTTCCGCCAGCAGCGCGCTGGGAGTGGTATCGGCCAGGATGTGTTCGCGCTCAAAGGTGGTGTCGGTGTTGAACAGCGCCGCCGGATCGGTTTGCTGCTGCTGCAGCTGGCGCAGATCGACATCGCCCGCCAGCTGCGCCAGCGGATCGACCGGGTTCAGCTCGCGAGCGGGGGTGTCCAGCAGCGGGTGATTGCCAGGATTGGCGACCGGCGGCGGCGTGACGGCGGCCGGCGCATTCGGGGTAAATTCTTCCACCAGGCTGTCCCAGATTTCGTTGGGGATGGGCGCGGCGGATTTTTCTTTGGTGGCGGCTGCAGGGGCCGCAGCAGCGGCAACGGCGGCGGCCTTGGCCACCGGTTGAGCCTGTGGCGCGGCGTGCTGGTGCAGCGCGCTGACTTCAATCTGGTAATCGTCGATGCCGAGCACGTCGCCGTCCTGCAGTTCAACCTGGCGGCCACGTTCCAGCGGAATGTCGTTCAGCAGCACGCGGGTAACGTTGCCGCGGTTGGTGATGCGGCATTCGCCGTCAGCGGAAATATGCACGATCGCCTGCAGGCGGGAAATGGCGCGCTCTTCGTCCGGCAGCACCAGGTTGTTGTCCACGCTGCGGCCGATGGTGCCGCCCGGCGGCAGAAAATCGCAACTGCTCTGCGGCGGAACCTGGCCACTTTTATTTTTTACAATGGAAAATCGCATAAGGCATTCCTGCTGATAAGATCTTATGGCTAGACAGTGGAACTCAATAACGGGATGAGTTCGACTTTATTTCTTTCCTAAGAGAGATCTTTGAACGTGAGTGACTAAATTTTTTTTGGTTAACGCATTATATGGTCGAAAACTTCAATGTAATAACGTGATGCTGTATGTGTCAGGTGATGCCTTTGCTATTGCTATCATTATTCTTACCCTTTCTCTTGTAATAGAGATTAGTCGGTAGTTGAGACAAGTAAATTAGGGCGAATATAATACTGGCGTACCATACCTCGTCATAATCTTGGAATTTTATATTGAGCATCGAATCCAGTATCTCAGAACCATAGTTAAATATTAAACCTTGGGTGATGCTTGCAAATAGATTTACTATGGTAACTATCACAAAAAGAGAGTAAGATTTTTTATTGTTAACTTTCTGTTTTAGGTGATACAGCCCGACAAAAACTACAACTGACAGGAAAAAGTATAAAAACACAAATGAGTAAGAGTAGGTGGAAAGCGTGACGTCATCGCTCACTGTTTTGTTTCCTCATCGATTAATTTGTAAATTCCATAGCCGGTTATGGCATTGGAAAAAACCTCGGTGCCTAATGGAACCGTGCCAAGCTTTTTCCATCCAATAATATAATCGTTATTTATGTGTTTAAACAACCGCCAAGAGTCAGGTCTTAATGACTTGCTAAATATACCGTACCCAGATAGTGAGATGTCAACGGAACTATAAACGATGTCAGCTTCATTTTTATTATAGCCTAGATAGTTAGCCGCGTAGTGGTATGCCTCTCTTATACTGCCAACCTTATCTTTTCTGAAAAGTAAATAATAGCCACTTTCGTAAACATTATTTGCTCCTTGAGCCATTAACGGTACGCCAACGCCCCCGCAGGCCATGCCTGCAGAAAGTGCACAGGTTCCGATTCCGGCAAATATCTGAGAGCCGCCACTGACAAAACCAACTTGTTTCATCACCAGGTTTGAAAATCTTTCTCTTTTTTCTTTTTCTATTGCGACAAAGAGCTTGGCTTTACCTGTATTAATGTTGAATTCTTGTTGTTTGAGGTTGTGGATTTCCTCTTCGATTATACTGATTGCCCCAGCGTAGGATGTGCAGTGTATACTGATATCCCTTTTTGCAAACTGAATAAGTTGGTCTATTTCCAGTGAGAAATTAGCTCTGGATTCGTTAGTGTATAGATACTGTCGTGAAAACGTTCTTGATAGTTTTTTGAGTTCATCGATAGATCTATCCAGATCTGCTTTTGTTTTGTATTGCATAAGGATTCCTTTCCTATTCTTTATACCAACATTTACCCTGTGAAGGGATACGGATTTACTCTCAGTTATCGCCTTTCCCTTGGTATTTCTTGATGATGGCTTGCAGCTCTTGGCTGTGTACAAGATCGATGCACTTGGCCATCGTCATCGGCTCCCCAGACATGCTGTCATAGGGCTTTGCCAGAAATTCTTTTGCCAGCGCCCTGACGGCGGTATGCGCTTCCAGAGAATAATCGCCGAACTCCATGTAACCCCGAGCGGCGGCCGCGGCATCGTTTTTGACTTCTTTTGCGGAGTACCCCTCGGCGATACAAACGCTAAGCGCGTAGTTTCTGAGGTACTCGGCAGGGGAATAGTCAATTTTTGTCACTGCATTAGCGTTCAACGTTGCGGCGATGGCCACAGTGAGTGAGATTTTTTGCACTGATTATTTCCGAGGATGATTTTCATTTACTCTATCCAGATTGTCTTTCACCCAATTATCATTAGGATGCTGTACATAGTCTTTCGCAAGTTTGTCAAGATCTTCACTATGGTACATATCCATGCACTTCATTAAGTCTAAGCGGCTTTTTCCGTCCTGAGCAATGTAATTCTTTTGCAAGTACTGTTTTGTCAGCGCAATGATAGGGGATTCTTCATCACGAATTGCATAGTATGACCAAGCATCGATTCCATTCGATGAGGCAATTGCATCTTTGCTGGCTTCAGGTGATGTCTTATAAGCGACTGAAATGCAGTAGGTTAGAGCGATATCTTTATAGTTTTGCAAATAGTTTCTGTATGCTGCCTGCGGTGGCCACTTTTCAATCGGTTCTTCTTGATTTTTCTGTGCTATAGCACAAGTGGCATATAGACAAAAAAAGGAGATAAGGATTTTTTTCATCTCAACACTCCAAATCCGTATGGTTTGTGCAGAGTAATACATAACCAGCGCATGAGTATCTCAATGCTTGATGGTTAATGCCCAGTGAAAATAATTAATAAAACTCTAATTTGCTTAAATTGATGGTTTTATAAAATTGCAACTTACAATATTAATTATTAATTAGAGTAACGTTCGAAGATGGCTTTAGCCTCACTGGAACTCTGCAGCGAAAGGCAATCTAAAGTATGAAAACTTCCTTTAACTGAGCCTTGACTATTTTTATTTGCGTACTGTTCAGCCAGTTTTTCGCCTTGTTCGAATGCATCCATGGGGAGTTTACTGAATTCTAAATAGGCGGAAGCGGAACGGAAGGCATCTTGCTTGGTTTTTTCTGAGTCAGTAGACTTCCCAATACAGCGGCTAATCAGCCAATTTTCATAAATTTCGCTTTGAGGTAAGTTTTCTATTTTTATATCTTCCGCCAGCAACATAGGAGAAACGAGAAGAAGAGCAAGGGCGATGTGGGTAGTCTTCATTTTAATATCCAAAGTGATGCGACTTCAGGAACAAAAGATCCATTCTCAGGATCCCCCATGAAATGACAAGAGTCAGAGCAAATGTCACCGTTCCATAATGTGACATGTCCTCTGGCATTTCGCCAGCCATTTCCTTGTATAACCATTATCCCTTTTTTACCTGAAAATTTAGCTGGGGTAGGGGATTTCACCGTGATATCAGGCTTGCCGAAGTTCTTTTCTAAAAAGAGAATCATATCGTTAACACGATAAAGATACCATTTTTTATCTTTACCAGACACAGTCGCATAACCGGAGTTAGAGGGAATTGGTATGCCTGTATAGTTGAGTACATAACTCATTCGTATAGGACAAGCATTTTCAAAAATACCGTTTTCAATATTGCTTTCTACTTTTCCACCAATCAATGCACCCACTTTTTTTACATTGACATTGACTTCAGAAAAACGAATCCATGCGGGCCCAAATAGAGGTTTTTTCATCCTGACTCTCCATTGTATCCATGTTATGAACCCCCGGCCGTAGCCGGGGGCATGCAGATTAAGCTTCGCGGTTTTCTTTGATGTTCCAACCTGCGCTGCTTTCGGCGCCTTTGCCGCCTTTGTCGCTCTGCTCCCAGTATTGCTGTTTCACTTTCGCCGCCTGGAAGGAATAGGTGACGCCAACGGTGTCTTCGCCGCCTGCGCCTGTGTACTGCACGGCGGTGACCAGCACGTCTTCCAGGGTGATTTTTGCGTATTCAACCTGGCTACCGCCCGCCTTACAAACCGACAGCTCAATCTTGGTCAGGTGTTTGCCGCTTGAGCAGTGTTTCAGCAAGGCCGGGGTTGACTTGTCGATCAGCGCGTTGACGTGCAGATCGTTGAAGCACACTTTGCCGGCGCCACCGCCGCCGCCAACGCCCATATTGCCCGGTTGAGAAGCGCCCCAGGAGAAAGAAGTAATGTCGGTCCAGCCTTTGTGATTCGAATCTTTGGATTCGCCGCTGGCACCTTCAACTTTCAGGAACATATCAATAGCCATAGTTTCTTCACTCTTTATTAAGGGTTAACAGTAGTATTAACGTTACGTTGAAAACTCAGGTAATAGCAGCAGGAATTGCAAGTGTGGTAATGCATTACCAATTTATATCCTTGTGCCATGCACCTTCTTAAATACCGAAAACTATCGGTACGGGTTACCGAGCCACTATTAAGTGCTAATGGCTCAATGCTTAATTATTTCGCGTTATCTTGATTCCACGTGCGATCTGGATTGCCTGCAATGAGCTGTCGGGAAAGCTTGTCCAATTCCGGACTATGGTACAACCGCAGGCAGTTTAAGGTGACACCTTGACTCTTGCCTTTGGTTTCACTGTGAAACTCATTGACTCTGGATTTATATTTGCCGATGAGAGCATTGATTTTCTCATCACCTGATTCGATATCGAATGGCATCCATTCTCTCATCGCATTCGCCGTTCTGGCTGCATCAAGAGAGAACGCTTTATCCGAATCGGAGACCTGTGCCAGGCAGCGTGACAATGCCAGTTCTTTTACGACCTGGTGATAAGGCATCTGTTTGATAAATGCCACCGGATCTTGAATGTCCTTGGCGAGCGATGACTGCGAGAGCCCCAACAAGGTAGTTGCCAATCCGATTGTGATTAACTTGTTCATGGCAACTCCCAAAAATTGGCTCGCGGAGTAGAGTAATTGGTTCCGGGCTCATTGAAATAGCAATGATCTGAACAACTGTTTCCGTTCCAGAAAGTGGCGTGCCCGCCCGCATTTCCCCAACCTGATACTTCAAAAAGTATTAATCCTTTTTTGTTGGCCAGTTGCGTAACAGGTAATTGAGGGTAATTAACAATCATGTCAGGTTTTCCCCACGTTTTAGTCAGGTAGGGAATCAAATCCCGCACGCGGAAAAAGTACCATTTTTTATCTGCGCCTGAGACGGTTAACTGACCTATTCTGGGAACTGGATGGCCTGTGTAATTGAGCACGTAACTCATCCTTACAGCACAGCTGTTTTCCCAGCCACCTGATTCGGCGGGTATCTCAAAGTTTCGTTTTACGGCACCGCCAATCGTATTTTTAACTTTTCCCAGAGGATCGTTTGGGTCATAAATATTTTTAGCCGCAGTCCAGGCAGCCAGAAAACGGGGTCTTGTTCCCATGATTTACCTCCATGTTTTATTTATCAGGCCGCGCGATCGCGGCCTGACTCCAGTCCATCAGGACGCGTCGTTTTGCTTCAGCGAAGGCAGCTTCGACACCAGGCGCAGGGAGACGGTCAGGCCTTCCAGCTGGTAGTGCGGGCGCAGGAAGAACTTGGCGCTGTAGTAGCCCGGGTTGTCTTCGATCTCTTCCACCTGCACTTCCGCCGCGGCCAGCGGTTTGCGCGACTTGGTTTCCTGCGATGAGTTGGCCGGATCGCCGTCCACGTAGTTCATGATCCAGTCGTTCAGCCAGCGTTCCATGTCGTCGCGCTCGCGGAAGGAGCCAATTTTGTCGCGCACGATGCACTTCAGGTAGTGCGCGAAGCGGCAGCAGGCGAACAGGTACGGCAGGCGCGCGGAAAGCTGGGCGTTGGCGGAGGCGTCGGCGTCGTAGTATTCCGCCGGCTTCTGCAGCGACTGCGCGCCGATAAAGGCGGCGAAGTCGGAGTTTTTGCGGTGCACCAGCGGCATAAAGCCGTTTTTGGCCAGCTCGGCTTCGCGACGATCGCTGATGGCGATCTCGGTCGGGCACTTCATGTCCACGCCGCCGTCGTCGCTCGGGAAGGTGTGGCACGGCAGGTTTTCCACCGCGCCGCCGGATTCCACTCCGCGAATGGCGGTGCACCAGCCGAACTCTTTGAACGAACGGTTGATGTTGGCGGCCATGGCGTAGGCGGCGTTGGTCCAGGTGTAGTTGCCGTGGGTCGCGCCGTCGGTATCTTCTTCGAAGTCAAACTCGTCCACCGGGTTGGTGCGGATGCCGTACGGCAGGCGCGCCAGGAAGCGCGGCATCACCAGGCCCAGGTAGCGCGCGTCTTCCGATTCGCGCAGGCTGCGCCAGGCGGCGTACTCGGTGTTCTGGAAAATCTTGGTCAGATCGCGCGGGTTGGACAGCTCCTGCCAGGACTCCATCTGCATCACGCTTGGCGCGGTGCCGGCGATGAACGGGCAGTGCGAGGCGGCGCCGATCTTGGCCATTTCGCCCAGCAGCTCCACGTCCTGCGGGCTGTGATCGAAGTAGTAGTCGCCCACCAGGCAGCCGAACGGCTCGCCGCCGAACTGGCCATACTCTTCTTCGTAGATTTTCTTGAAGATCGGGCTCTGGTCCCAGCCCACGCCTTTATAGCGCTTCAGCGTGCGGCCCAGCTCCTGTTTGGAAATGCTCATAAAGCGGATCTTCAGCATCTCGTCGGTTTCGGAGTTGTTGACCAGATAATGCAGGCCGTGCCAGGCGCCTTCCAGCTTCTGGAAGTCGTCGTGGTGAATGATCTGGTTGATCTGCTGCGACAGCTTTTCGTCGATTTCCGCGATCAGCGCCTGGATAGTGCGGTAGGCGTCGGAAGAGACGGTGACGGTGTTTTCCAGCGCCTGTTGCGCCAGGGTTTTCACCGCGTTCTCGACCGCTTCTTTGGCCTGATCGGTCTTCGGCCGGAACTCTTTGTTCAACAGCGCGCTGAATTCATCGCTGGAAAAAGTCTCGGTAGTCTGCAACGCATTTTGTTGCTGAGGCGAGTTGCTCATCGATTAATCCTCACGCTCGTTGTTGTCGTCGTTAACCGCCGGCTTCGGCGCGTCGGTCAGGGATTGCAGCAGCGCCGGGTTTTGCAGGATCTTGGAGATCAGCTCTTCGGCGCCGTTCTTGCCGTCCATATAAGACAGCAGGTTGGAAAGCTGGGTGCGGGCGTCCAGCAGATTGCCCAGCGCGTCGACCTTGCGGGCGATAGCGGCAGGGGAGAAGTCTTCCATGCTTTCGAAGGTCAGATCGATGTTCAGCTTGCCTTCGCCGGTCAGGGTGTTATCGACCTGATAAGCGACGCGCGGCTTCAGCGATTTCATGCGCTCGTCGAAGTTGTCGACATCGATCTCCATGAACTTGCGTTCTTCCACGCTGGCTTGCGGATCGACCGCTTTCCCCACCAGATCTGCCATCACGCCCATCACGAACGGCAGCTGGATTTTGCGCTCTGCGCCATAAATTTCGACATCGTATTCAATCTGTACGCGCGGCGCGCGGTTGCGGGCGATGAATTTCTGCCCGCTGCGGGATTTCGAGTTTGACATGATTTACTCCATCTAATGGCGATTGGGAACGCGCCTCGTCCGGCTGGGAGAGTCAGGTTCTGATTCGGGTCTGCGCCGGGGCAGACGGTATCGGATGCGTCAAGAGAACAAAGGTCGGCGGCTAGCTGTTCTCCTCGTGGTCGGGGCGACCGAGAATGGTCTCCAGTTGGTTAAGCCCATCGGGCGCCAAATCGCGGACGATTTGCATAAAGTCCAGCGTAATCAGCCGCTGGACCCGATCGATCATCAGCGGCGCCGGGTGGCTCGGCTCATGAAGACGAAAATAGTTTTTCACCTTGTCCAGCATCAGCTGGGCGTCGTCGCGCGACTGGATCTGCGCGCTGCGCCAGTTGAGCGGTGCCGTGGCGTTTTGCATCGCAGCCGGTTGTTGCAGGGCGGCGGTTTCCGGCGGGGCGTCGGGTTCGGCGGCGGCCGGGGCATCGCTCTGGCCGGCGAGCGCCACCAGGGAAAATACCTTGGTCAGCGCGCCCATTTCCGGCAGGGCGCTTTCCCCCAGATGGCGGGTCACTTCACTGCGAATGGCGCCCAGGGTATTGGCAATGTGCGTCACCAGTGCGCCTTCGGGGCGGCCCTGCTGCGCCAGCTCATCCTGCAGCCGTGCGCGGCCGCCGGGAAAGTTGGGGCACTCTTGCTTGCTGCCGTCGAGCAGGGCGCCGGCATCGCGCAGCGAGATTTCACCGGCGGCGCTTTTCAGCAGCGGCGCGGTGCGCACGCTGGCGGCCAGCGCGGCTTTGTCGCCAAGGTCGGCCAGCGCATTGATGCGAAACAGCGGGTCGGCTTCGCCGTCGAACTCCAATGCCGGTTGCAGAGCATCCCAGTAACGGAGTATCGACTGGTGGATCAGCGTCAGCCCGTCGGCGTAGCCCGGCAACCCGCGCAGCTGGGTCCAGGCGCGGGTGAGATACAGCATGACGCGCAGGTCTTTGGTGCGCGCCAGCAGCGAGGTCGCGAGGCGTTCGACCTGCACCCAATCCGGCGCTTCTTCCGGAATGATGGTGCTGCCGAACTGCTGTTCGGCTTTGCCGGTGGCGGCGCGCGCCATGGCCAGAAAGTCGGCGTCGTATTCCAGGTTGTCGCCGCAGGGATTGTCCGCGTCAACCGGGGCCAGCAGGGTATCGGTGTCGATAGCCATAGAATTTCCTTCAACGAACGATGTTAATCAAACATTTGCGGGTACTGGCCGCCGCGGCCGGGGCGTGCCCAGCCGTTGGGCTCGAACAGCAGTGAAAACAGCTGCACGGTGAGGTTGCCGCTGTGTACGTGAGTGTAGAGCGGGTGTCCGTCGGCCTGATTGGTCCACCAGAAGCTGGTGTACTGCGCCGGGTCGAAACAGTCGGCGGCCTGTTGCCAGCCGAGACCCGGCACGTCCGGATGCTGAAAACCGATAATCGACAATATCTCGGAATCCGCTTCCGCCGGCGGGCTGGGCAGCGCCGGGATTGCCTGCAGCGTGCGGTCGATCTGTTCGGCGGAGAAGCCGTTGCGCACGCCGTTCAGCAGGGTATGGCCGAGTTGCTGGTACCAGCTCGCCGCCATGTTCAGCTGTTGCGGGCGCCATTCTTGCAGGCTGAACAGGCGCAGCGCGCAGATCGGGTAGCGCCGCCCGACGCGATCGCGCGCCGGCAACAGGCAGCCCATCTGCACGTACGGGCTGCCGAGCGTGGCGGGGATCACGAAGTTCCACACCGGTGCGTTGCTGAACGGGTGGCCGTTTGGCCCCTGCGCATCGCGCTGCAAATTCACCAGCCCGTTATGGAACCAGTGGGCCCAGTTGTTGACCACCGGATCGGGCAGGCGGCGCTGCAGAAAATCGCCGGCGGAAGGAAGTTTGCCGTACCAGCCGAGGCTCGTCGGGGCGCTTGAATCAGTGCTCATGATCATGTCCTTTCGGGGCTACGGGCACGAGAAGGCCGGCAGTTGGAACGGATTGCGGATGCTGTTGGGCGTGAACTCCAGCGTGACGCGATGGCCGTCGAGGTTGAACGTCGCCTGGCGGCCGAGGCCGCCGGTGCCCGAGGATTGCGCCATGTCCACCAGGCGGTTCAGCGCCCATGGCCCGCTGGTCACCAGGCTGGCGGTGGTGCCGTTGGCCAGCGCCAGCTGCAAATGCACCTGGTTGGTATTGCGGGTGCCCGGCCAGCTGACCACCAGCGGCACCTGTGGACCATGGCTGTATTTGAACAGCTGGCCGTCGATATCCAGCGTCAGGTTGAGGATATCGTTATCCATCCGTACCGGCCGCACGGTCACGCGGTACGAGGGCGTCGCGGTACCGTTGGCGAAGAAGGCGTCGCGGATGCGCTGCGCCTGCTGGAACGAACGCAGGATGCCTTCGCCGCCGGGCAGCGTCTTGCCGTCCACGCCGGGGGTAAAGCGCCAGTTGGCGCGGGTGGTGTCGACCTTGCCCTGCAGATTGTCGCGGAAGAAGCTGTCCATCAGCCCGCTGTTCGGCGCGAACATGCGTGCCAGATCGTCCGGCGTCACGTCCTGGCGCGCCCGGGCCACCAGCGGATAACGGCCGGCGATCGCCTGGCGGCAGAAGCTGCCGACTTCGAAGCTGATACGCTTTTTCACGTTCTCCATCTCTTTACGCTGGGTGTCGCTGCTGGCGCCGATCGCCAGCGACAGCAGCATCTGTTTGAACGGCACCGGCAAACGGCCGGATTCGGCCTGCAGACGCGGGATGATGTCGCTCGGCGGCGCCGACATGCCGCTGTTGGCCGCGCCCTGTACCGCCGTCAGATAGCTGTACAGCTCATCGACCTGCTTCAGCACGCTGTCGAAAGGGATCGCCTTATTGCCTTCGCCCTGGCTTTGCGCCAGCTCCAGCAGCGGCGCGAAGTGCGCCATCACCAGCTGTTCCGGCTGGGCCGACACGTCGCCGTCGGCGCTGGCCGGCCGGTTGGTGAACAACGCCTCCAGCGTGCGGTTGGCGTTTTGGTTCAGCCTGTCTTCGGTTTTGGCCAGCAGCGAGCGGGAATCGGCGTCGCTTTTCTCGTCGCGCAGGGTGACGTTTTTGCTGACGTTGACCAGCAGGTTACGCATCGGCGACGGATTGCCGGACAGCAGGCGCGCGCTGCTGATGCGCTGGGTCAGGTTGCCGATGTTGGCCAGTTGGATATCGCCCAGCAGCTCATCCCAGGCGCTGATAAAGTCCTGCATGTACAGCTGGCGGATGGTTTTGGTCAGATCGGCGCTTTTCTGCTCCGGCGTCGGGCTGTTCAACACCCAGACGTCTTCTTTGCGCAGCGTGTCGGTCACCGGGTCGATGTTGTCACTGAACGCTTTCCAGTACCCTTGTGAGGTGAACAGGCCCGGCACACCGTCGGTGACCGGTTTGCCGCTTTTGCGGCTGAACGCCAGCTCGGTTTGCGGGCCGGCCAAATCGACCAGGCTGACCGGCTTGATGTCGGTCTGTTTCAGCAGCAGACGTTTGAGGCGGCCATAGACGCGCTGCGACAGCGGCGCCCGATTGATGGCGGCCTGCGCCTGCGCCACCCACTGTTCGTCTTTGGCGTAAGGCGAGGCCTGGATCTGCGTATCCAGCAGCTGGCTCAGGTGCCATTCGATCTGCTGCAGCTGTTTCTGCGTGCTGCCCTGCGGCAGGTTGCGCTGCAGGTTGAGCATCACCCAGGCGCGCAGGAATTTGCCGTCGTACTGCTTTGGCAGATACAGCATCTGATAGGCCTTCAGCGCTTCGTAGCTGAAGTCCGCATCGCCGTGGTTGTCGTTGCGCAGCGTGGTGGCGATCTGTTGCGCCACCTGCGGCAGCAGCAGCTCTTTCAGCGCTTTTTGGTACAGCGCATTGCCGGCGTCGCCCACCTGATCGCCGCGGAACAGCCCCATGCGGTAGGTGAACGGCGGATCGTCCGGCGAAAAGTTCTGGCTGTCCGGCAGGTGCAGCAGGCTATTGAGGAACGGCAGCAGCGAGAACATGTCGCCGTTACCCAACTGCGTCAGGTTTTGCCCCTGGCGCTCGACGCCGGGCACCTTGGCGGCCACTTCCGCCAGATAGGCCTTGTTGTTGCCGTAGCTGGTGAACCAGAGCATCGCCAGCACTGCCAGGATCACCGCCAGCGCGATGTAACCCGCCCAGTGCAGGGCGCGATTGCGGTATTCCCACCAGCGGTTGCTGCCCGCCAGCCCGGACTCCTGGAAGACCACCGATTCCAGCGTCTCTTTCAGGAAGAAGCTTTGGCCTTTGGCCGCCGGGATCGGCGCTTCCTGGCCCACGCTGTCCCAGGCCGCGTTGGCCTGCGCCCCTGAGTTTGCCGTTGGCAGCTGCAGGTAGCGGTTCAGCTCGCCCATCACCCGGTCGAACGGCAGACCTTCCTGCGTGCCGCTGGTGAAATAGATACCGCGCGGGGTAAAGCGGGTTTCAAAACTGGAGGTGGCGAACACCTGTTCCAGGTATTGGCCCAGCAGCGGGCGCAGCGCGGCGAACTCCTGCGGGAACAGGTAACTTTCGGCGCGCTGGCGCGCGTCGTGTTCCATCAGCAGCGTATCCGGCAGCGCCGCGTCCAGGCGCTGTTGCAGCAGGGCGTATTGTTGTTCGAAAGCGGCGTTCAGATTGAAGTCCGGCTGCCGCGAGCGTTCGTAAGGGAAGGTGAATCCCCAGATCTGGTCGCGCTGCGCTTTGTCGAAGCTGCCGAAATAGGCCATAAAGCCGTTGAGCAGGTCGGTTTTGGTCACCAGCACATAGACCGGGAAGTGAATGCCCAGCTGTTCGTGCAGTTCGATCAGGCGTTTGCGCAGCGCGCTGGCCTGGGCGGCGCGCGCTTCGGCGCTGTCGCTCAACAGATCGGCGACGCTGATGGTGACCATCACGCCGTTGATCGGCTGGCGGGTGCGGTATTTTTTCAGCAGCGCGACGAAGCTTTGCCATTCGCCGGCATCTTCTTCGCGCTGGCTTTCCTGGGTGGTATAGCGGCCGGCGGTGTCGAGCAGCACGGCGTCGTTGGTAAACCACCAGTCGCAGTTGCGGGTGCCGCCCACGCCGCGCAGCGCGGTTTTGCCGAAGCGATCCGCCAGCGGGAAGTGCAGGCCGGAATTGACCAGCGCGGTGGTCTTGCCGGCGCCGGGCGCGCCGATGATCACATACCACGGCAGCTGGTACAGGTATTGGCGGCTAAAGCGGGTCATCCAGCGGTGCTTGCCGCCCTCCTGGCCCGGTGCGAAGCGCGCCTTCTTCAGCAGCTGCGTCGCTTCGTCGAAGCGCTGCGCCAGCTGTTCGTCTTGTTTAATCTCGGGCTTGCCGTCTTCCGCCGGTACTGCTTCGGCGGCGCGCAGGTTGCTTAGCAAACGGCTGTTGAACCAGGCGCTGTAAAGGCGCGGGATCAGGCGGCACAGGAACCAGATCAGGTAGATAACGCCGATGGCGATCTGGCGGTTGAGTTCCGGCTCCAGCGGGCGATAGTCGCCGATGGCCACCAGCGGGCCGATCATCCAGATGATGAACGCCAGCGCGGTGATGCCGACAAAGCCCCACAGCAGGCGGCTGGTGATGATGGAGAATAACGTACTGAGCATTACTTTCCGGTTCCTTGCGGCAAGCCGTTGATTTCCGCCTGGGTATTTTCCGGGGCGACCAACAGCGTAATTTCTACCCGGCGGTTCAACGCGCGGTTCACTTTGTTATCGTTCGGCGCGACGGGGTTGCTTTCGCCGCGGCCCTCGGCCTTGACCCGCTGCGGGTTGGCGAGGTGCTTTTGCAAGCGGGCGCTGACCGCTTCGGCGCGCGCCAGCGACAGCTCCCAGTTGGAGGCAAAACGGGCGCTGCGGATCGGCACGTTGTCGCTGTAGCCGGTGACCAGGATCTTGCCGCTGACGCCGTTCATGGCGGCGGCGATGCGGTCGATGACCGGAATATAGTTGGCGCGCACCGTGGTGGCGGCGGAGTCGAACAGCCCGTCGCCTTTGAGGATCACCACGCTTTGCTGCGCTTCGTCGCGCACCACCACCAGCCCTTCGGCGATCTCTTTGCGCAGGAAGCCTTTCAGGCTCAGCGTCGGCGGCGCGGCCGGCGCCGGGTTACCGATCGCCACCTGCGGCAGATTGGTTTGGTAAATTGCCGCCAGCACCGGGCTGGTGTTGTCGCCCAGCCGCCAGTTGAGGGCGATGAACAGCAGCGAAGCCAGGAAGCCGGTCAACGCCACGCAGGCCCACAGCGGCACCAGCGGGCGCCACAGCTTCTGCTGCACCGGCAGATCCAGCGCATGAGGCGACAGCGGCGGGGCATAGCCGCCGCGCACCGACCGGATCAGCTGCAGCAGGCGCTGCTTCATGGTTTCCAGCTGCGATCGGCCGTTTTCCATCACTCGGTAGCGGCCTTCAAAGCCCAGCAACAGGCAATAATTGATCAGCTCCAGCAGGTTGATGTGCTCGCGCGGGCTTTGCGACAGCTTGGCCAGCAGCTGGAAAAACTTCTCGCCGCCCCAGGTTTCGTTATGGAAAGTCACCAGCAGCCCGCTGCCGGACCACACGCTGTTGCTGCCCCACGGGGTTAGCGCCGCCGCTTCATCCAGCGCGGTGCACAGGCAATAACGCGCGCCGATGATCACTTCGTACGGCAGGTTGGCGCGTTGGCCGCGGATCTCGAAGCGGCGCATTTCGTCGATCAGCTGTTGGCGCAGCTGCGCCGGGTTGGCGTGCGTGGCCGACTGGCGGATCTGCGAAATGGCGTTCAGCAGCGGGTTGGCGGCGTCCACCAGCGGATTGGCCGCCGGCGCCATGCTATTTTCCTGAGTCATAGGTTACCGGTCCGTATGGCTGCGAATCGCCCAAAATTCCATGTCCAGCCCCGGGAATTCGCCGGCCAGGTGCAGGGCGAAGGCGCTGGATTTTTCCATCTGTTTCCACAGGTCGCCGCCTTTTTCCAGCTCGAAGTAGGTGTAGCCGGCGTGATAGGGGATCTGGCGCGGCGCGGCGGGCATGGTGCGCAAACCGATGCCCGGCAGCTGCAGCTGCACCAAATCGCGGATGCGCGTGACCGGTGCGATCTTCATCTGCGCCGGGAAATGGGTCAGCAACACCTCGGCGGCCACGTCGGCGCGCACCGCCAGCACGAAGCCGAAATCGCGCATCATTTTGGCGTCCTGCACGGTGGCGACGTTCAGCCCGTGGGAGCGTTCGACCAGCGTCAGCTGAATGGCGTTGTCTTCCAGCACCACCGACAGCCCCTGACGCAGCAACAGCATCAGCTTGCCGAAGCACAGCGCCAGGTTGTCGTGGTCATACACCGGCAGGCGGCCTTCCGGGGTGCGCTGCGCCGAGAAGCTGGCGAGCTCGGTGGCGAACTGCAGCCAATCGGCGAACAGGCGCTCCGGGTGCAGATGGTCGAGGTGGTAGGCGTGGCTCACCTGGCCAAGATGGCGGTTGATCAGCTGCAGCAGCATGAAATCGACCATTTCGGAACTGCCGCCGCGGCCCGGCTGCAGCAGGCGCTGGCTCATCTGCTGGCTGCGCTGTTGCAGCAGGCCCTGCAGATCGTTGATGAAGGTTTTCAGTACCGGGTTGCCCTGGCAGTTCAGCATCGGCGGGATCTGTGCGGTATCGAGGCGCAGGCTGTTGTCGCCGCGTTTTTCCAGCACGCGGGTCACGCCGAGCGCGGTCCATTCGGCGTTGAGTTCGCTCTCCAGCATCAGCCGTAGGCGCAGGCGGCCGAACTGCAGCGCCGCGCTGCCCACCGAGACGGCGTTGAGATCGTCGACTTCGTTCTCGTAAGCCAGATAGCGCGCCAGCGCCTCCGGACTTTCCTGAAAGATCACGTCTTCACGCCCCGCACGATAGGTCGGCAGGGCCAGCACCACGTTTTCACCGGTCTTGTTTTCGGCGATGGTCAGCGGTGCGGGTGCCTGCCGGGCGCCGGCGAAGCGAAACGGCGTGCCGTCCGGCATGATGCCGCTGGCGGCGTTGAGCGCAATCTTGCCCTGGCGCAGCAGCGTTTGGTCCAGATCCAGGGTGAGGAACCCCCAGAAACAGCCGCTGTGGGCCTGGCCCCAGTTGCGTATATAGCCTTCGAGATAGTTTTCCGCCTGCTGGAAATGGTGAGGGCGCAAAAACATTCCCTCAGTCCAGACAACCTTATGAGCATCTTTCATCATCACACCTATAGTTACTTCGCTTCAGCGCAGCGGTAGGTCAGTCGACCTTTTTTACGGGGCGCAGGCCATTCACGCCCGCGACGATATGCGCTTCCAGCTCATCCGGCGAGAATTGCCATACCTTGTAGAAATTGGTTTCGGTGGGTTCCGGCAGCGGCAGTGAAATGCGCCAGGTCTTGCCGTCCAGATTTTGATACTCGGCGATCACGCCGATGTAGCGCGCATCCAACGCGCTTTGCCCGCCGAGCTTTTTGCCGGTCTGGCCCGGCGTCAGGAAGAACTGATCGCTGTCCAGCAGGCTGTTGCCGAGCACGCTTTTGGCGTCGTTTTGCAGACTGAAGAAGTCGGCATCCATAAATTCCGCATCCGAACGCAGCAGCAGCACGCGGATTTTGATCGGCGCCGGTTGCGCGCCGGCGGCGTTGACCTGGCGATCGGCATCGAACACCAGGCTGTAACGCGACGGCACGTTTTTGGCGGAAGACATGCAGCCGCCGAGCGCCAACGCGCCCAGCAGCAGAAACAGCATCCCGCACCAGCGGGAAGTGATAGGGGTCGTCATCATGGGAATCTCGTCGCCCGCAGGCGTGCTGACTACTGGAGGATCCAGGTAGCTGAACCGGCGTTTTTACACGCCTTGCTGTCGCCGCCGACTTTGACGCAGTCCTGTTTGGCGGCGCGTGCGCGGCGCGGCAGATCTTTGCGCAGCGTCGATTTGTAGCGCGTTTCCGGTACGCCGGCGTTGGCCTGGATATACCCCACCAGATCGCCGCCGCGGATAGCGGAGATCGCCAGCCAGCTGTTTTCCACTTCGCCCAGCGCGTAGAACGCGGCGGCGTTGTCCAGGCTGCCGACGGCGGTGCCGGTATAATTCGGGCTGCTCATGATGCTGGCGGCGTACAGGCTGCGGTACTCCTCACCGATCGGCTTGAACTGCTTCGGCGCGCTCACCGCGGCGCGGTGCTGCAGCGTGACGCCGTTGACTTCACTGCTGACGATAGCGTCGTTATTGAGCGCCGGCGGCGGTGGTGGCGGGGTGGAACAACCGGCAAGCGTCAGGGCGGTCAACAGCGTCAGGGTAATCCGTGTTTTCACAATGTCCTCTTTTCTTGATTGAATGGCTGTGTAATAAGGCGCCGTCATCAGGGCGCAAGCAGCAACACTTTTAATTGGCTCGGCACAATGCGCATGCCGAGCGCGTTGGTGGAATTCTGCAGGCTGAGGCTGGTCAGCCGGGTGGCCGGGGTGCCTTTGAGCAATACGGTAAAGGCGCCGGTCAGGTGGCGGGACGGCCCCATCACCGTCCCGGAGGCGACGCCGGTGGCCACGCCGGGGTTGTCGCCGTTGGTCAGCGGCGTCACCGTTGCCATGTTGTGCGCCGGGGTGCCGACGAACAGAATGTTGAACGCGTTCGGGATGGCGGTCGGCGCCAGGGCGATATCCGGGTAGGGCACGGGCACCGGCGCCGGGCTTGGCGTCAGACAGACGTCGGGAAACGCCAGGTCCACGCCGATCATTTGGCTGTTGGCAAACATAAAAGGCCTCCGCAGGTTATCCGACGTGGATTTGTTCCGAATCCAGCTTGGTGATGTCTTTTGAGGTAATGAGCGTGTTACGGGCATGAATGCGGGCGTAATCTTCCGCCTGATAATCCAGCTGCCCGGCGCGCACGTGCTCGGTTTGGCGCACTTTGCGGAACAGCGAATGGCTGATCTGGCTGACCGAATGCCACAGCGACTCGCAGCGCTTGCCGACCAGGCGACTGATGCTGACGAAGGCCGACAGCTCCTCGCCGCTGTATTTCATCTTGTCGACGTGGCAGTCGCCGCTGTTGGCCTGCAGCGTCATGGCGTCGCCGCTCAGCTTTAGCGCCTGCGCGCTGTGCAGCGACAGCGAACCGCTCGGCGTTTCAATTTGCAGATCGCCTGTGACGCAGAGCCGCGCCGCGCTTTGCGGTTCCGCACGTTCGAGAACGGCGATCGCCCACAGCTGGTGGCCGCAGCCGGCGACCAGCACGTTATCGCCGAGGGCCGGCGTCAGCAGGCAGCTCGCCGCCCGGCGGCAGTGCCAGCCGCGGCCTTCGCACTCCACCACCAGGCTGCCGTCCGGCAACAGGTTGACGACTTGGCCGGCGGCCTGCTGGGGCGGTGTGATGTTGACGGCGCGAGTTGTGTTGGCAACGCTCATGGTGATCCCCTCGTGAAGTGGTCAATGCATTCAGATTCGGCTCTGGCGCTGTGCGCTCCAGGTTTCGGCGGCGTACAGCTCTTCGTCGCGCTCGAGAATCCCGCTGCGATCGCCCCAGCGCGTTTGCTGCTGGTGGGCACGATGCATGCGGGTGCGCATAAAGCGCGCGCGCCGGAAATCGGCGGTGCTGAGATCGGCATAACAGAAATCGGCGTAGGTCAGGTCGCTGTCGCTGAAATCACAGCGTGCCGCGCGGCTGCGTTGGAACACGCATTGATACAGGCGCGCCTGGCTGAAGTTGGCGGCATCCAGCGTCGCTTCGCTGAAGATCGCCTGATCGAACTGCCCGCTGCGGCACTGCGCGTGGGTCAGATTGGCCTCCAGCCACAGCGACTGCTGCGCTTGCACGCCCGTCAGGTTGGCGCGCCGCAGCGAAGCGCCCTTGAAGTTGCTTTGACGCAGCGTCGCCTGGCTGAAATCGACGTCGTTCAGTTGGTTATCGGTAAACTGGCAGGCGACGAGGCGCTGCCCGGCGTAACTTTTGCCGCGATGGTCACATTCGAAAAACGTGACGCGGTCGAAATCTACCCCTTCAAACCCTGTTTCACAGAGGTTTAATCGAAAGAACGTGACAAGGGATAGCCGCGCATGATTCAACGCGGCGCCGTCGAGCGGGCTTTCGTAAAAGGTGGTGCGATCGTGCTGAGTGGCGGAAAAGTTCGCGCCGGCCAATTGGCATGACATCCAGTGGCTTTGATTGAGCGACAGCCGGCTGAAGTCGCTCTGTTCAAGCCGGCAGTTGTTGAACATCGTCAGTTCGATATGGCTCTCGCAGAAGCGGCCGCCCGACATGGCGCACTGATTGAAGGCCGTTTGCTTCAGGTTCGCTCGTGCAAATTGCGCGTGGTCGAGCCGGCAATCGCTGAAGACGCTGTCGCGCAGATCGCAATCGGAGAAGTTCACGCCGCTCAGGTTCAACTCGTTGAACATGCCGCCGGCCAAATCCATACCGGCGAATGACAGGCCGTGCAAATCCTCACCGGCAATCAGCTCGCCGCGTTTCACGCGCTGGCGTATCTGCTCAGGTTTTGAGGTCATACTTCCTTCCCGTTATGGCGAGGCAATGTTTTCACCCTGGCGGTATAGGCACCGTCGAGCCGGGTCGCCCGATCCACCTGCGACTGCGACAAATCGGCTCGGAACAGATTGGTGCCCTGCAGGTCGGCGCCTGACAGCACGCATTTTTGCAGGATCGCCGCGATGAAATTGGCGTCGCGCAGGTTGGCCTGGGACAAATCGCTGCGAATGAACAGGCTGCCGCTGCCGTTGGCCTGACGGAAATCGGCCTCGTTCAGCTGGGTTTCCGACAGGTCACAGTTATCGAGGCGCGCACGGCTGAAATTAGCCCGCTGCAACGGCATTTGGCGCAAATTGCACTGGTTCAGCGTCGCGTCGCTGAAATCCGCCTGCGGCAACAGCGTCTTCGCTGCGAAGGCGCAGGCGGTGAGGCGTGCGGCGCGGAAGCTGAGGCTTTGCGTCTCGGTATCAACCCAGGCGCAGCTCTCCAGCCGCGCCCGATCGAAGTTCACCGCCAGCAGCCGGCATTTGATGAAGCTGACTTTGTCGAGCCGGGCGTGGCTGAATATCAGCTGCTCCAGCTGCAGTTCCATCAACGTAATGTTGGCCAGCGTGGCGCGGTTGAAGTCACACTGCCCGAGCAAGGTTTCGTATCCCAGCAAATCGCGTAATGACGCCATCGTGAAATCGCAGCGTTGAAACAAGGTTTGTTGAATGTTGGTTTCGTGCAGCTGCGCGCCGCCGAAATCCGTCGCTTCGCATTTCGCCAGGGCCAAAGAGGCGTGGCTCAGATCCGCCTGCTGCAAGACGGCGCCGCTGAGATCGGCGCGCGCCAACATCGCCTCGCGAAGGTCACAGCCCACCAACCGGGTTTGGCGCAGATTGGCGTTTTCCAGCAACGTGCCGCGCAAGGTGGCATGGCTGAGGTCCATGCCGGACAGATCGGCGCCGGTGAGGTCCAGGCCGCTGAGATCTTTATCGCGCTGCATCGCAGCGGTGACGCGTTGGCGAATGATGTGCGCCAGATCGCCGCTTAAACGCAACGCCGGGTTTTGCGCCTGTGCCGACATTAAATACATCTGGTGCAGCGCGCGCTCGCTTTCCCCCAGCTGCTTGTCGCTAAACGCATCGGGGCGTTGACGCGCCTGTTGAAACAGCTGGTCGCGCTGCTGTTGGTAGCTTTCCGCGCCGGAAAGGTCGGCGGGGCCTGGGCCATCAATATCAATACCGTTTGCCTGCGCGCCATCAAGGATTTCACGGTAATGCGCTTCAGCGCGCTGTTCCATGCCGTCGACAAACTCGGCCAACTTCTCCAAAGAGGGCATCGGTTCCGCTGGCGGTGCGGGAAACATGTCGTCGATGTCTCGGCCTTCGCGCTGCAAACGTTGGCGGTGTTGTTCGCGTTGCTGATGTTCGTAGGCGGCGATGTTTTCCACCATCGGGCTTTGCAGCGTCGGCGTTTCCGTATCCAGCCAGGGGCCGATACAGCACTCCGGCAGCAAATCTTTTTCACGAAAAGCGTGCAGAGCGCCATGCTCTTTATCAAGCCGCTGATCGAGCACCTGCCGATAATGAGCGACGCTGCGGCTTTTACCCTCAATTTCCAGCGCCGGCATGAGCTGCATGACGTCTGCGGCATCGTCTTCATTGATGGGAAGGCTGCCCTGGTAGATCAACAGCATTTGTTCGCGATGGGGAAAGAACCACACGGTGGTGTGGCGCATCGTGATTTCCCCGAAATGCGCTTCGCCGCCGCGCAGCCGGTTGATGAAGCAGCGTGCGCGCCACGGCGGTAAATGCCCTTGCTGCATCGGCTCCGACGGATGCATGTTCCATATCCGGTAGGCGGCCTGGGGCGGCAGAGTGTCGCGCTGGGGAAACTGCTGATCGCTGTCTGCCATGTTGAACAGGCGCCAGTCGATGTCGTTGGCGAAGCCGGGAAAGTCGTTTTTCAACCAGTCGGCGTCGTAGTTTTTACCGATGCGGGAGAAGCGACGCGGCCAGGTGATATCCAACGCGTCAAAACTTGCCGGTTGCGCGCTATGCCGAGGCGACGTAAGGCGCTCCTGCAGCGGTTCGATATTGGGTAGGCGATGGATACGGCCTTGCGGAAATGTTTCCGGAGTGGCGCCGATGCCGTGTGGATTATCGGCGAACTGGGTGCCGCCGTAAGCCCGGCGCCAGTCCAGACGCATTTCTGCAAAAGGAAGGGGAGTGGAAGGACGAGCGTTGATCCAATGGCGATCGCCGAAAACCACCAGCGTTTTCTCCAGCGAATCCAGCTGGATCTTCACGGCGCAGGCGGTTTTGTCTTGCTGATGGTGGGTGTAGGCGTTGCCGGTGGCGAGAAACTCCGCACAGGCTTTCGGGATAGCCAGGTCGAGCACGCCGCCGCTCAACGTGAGCTCTTCGGCAGCCAGCTGCCACAGCTCCGGTTCGGGGCGCAGGCGCGGGGAAGCCCCCATATCGGCCAAGGCCAAAACGGAAACGCCCAGATGATTTTGCCCTTGCCAAGAGAAGGGGCGATGAAGCGCGCTGAGGCGCAGAGGTTTTACGACTTTCATTGTGTGTGTGTAAAGCTTCCTGTGGATATCAGCCGGCAGCCAGGCTGCTTGCTCAAAAACAATCCGTTTTTCGGTTTAATAGATATCAGGCTATGTCACAACAGATGAAGAAAACGATGCGGCGTTCAGCGCCGAACGTTAATGTGGGGAGCGAGCCCCGCTTCGAAATGGATGATCAAGAGGACAGCGCGCTGTCTTTCCCGTTTATTCCGCGAACCAGCAGCACGGTGGCCACGGACAACGCCGCGGCGATCGTCTTGGCGATAAATTGGCCGGCGCTTTCCAGGTGATAGGGCGCAAAAAAGCCGATGTCGGCGGTGCCCAGAATCAACAGCGCGGCTAGCGCTGCAAAACAGCCCAGCTCTATCGCCAGTGCCAGTCTGCCGGGGGCCGCCGCACCCAGGTAACTCATCAAAAAACCGGGCAAGACCAGGAACCCGATCAGTTCTGCGGGCGCATTCACCGCAGACATCACTTGTTGGTTGTATTTCAGGAGCGCCAGCATCAGCGCGACAAAGATCAGCAGCCGCACAGGTAACGCCTCTGCCCGGCTTGCCGACAAAAAGATTTTGCCGATCGCGGCGAGCAAGACGCAGCCAACCAGGATGCCAAAGAAGGTAAACAGGATTTGTCCCCAAAGGCTGTCCTGCGTCGAAAAGGCAATAAACGCACCCATCGTGACACTTCCTTATGCAAGGTGATTTAGCGAACTGATGGACGATAAGTCGCTTTCAGCACGTAGAAACCGGAACGCGTCGATTGAAAGGTATATTTTCGCTCAAAGCCGGGAAAGCTCTTCGATCACCGCTTTCTTGGGGTTCTTCGGGTCGTACTTTATCGCGGTGAAATGACCCGGCTGATATCGCGGCAGATCCACGACGCTGATCGGGCCTTTCGCCACCGCCGTATGGTTCTTTCCGTCTTGGGCGATGTACTTGATCTCGACTTCACAGACCGGTCGGTTGCCGTCCCAGAGATTGGTCTGGCGAATGCTGACGATTTGCCCGGAGGCGGAAACGCCGTTTTCCATCACGCTGAGAGAAGAACCGATATGTTTGAAATAGCCCCAGATATCGACCGTGATGAATTTGAAAAAACCCACCAGGCTGAGGATAGGGGCCAATAAAATCAAACCGATGACGGTGAAGATATTTTTGGCTTTTGACATGGGCATCCCTACTTATAAAAAGATCGCCAGCGCCTTGCTGCTCAATCGCAAAGAACCGTTGGTTATTAAGGCCCCAAGCTGCGTGAACGTCATGGGATCGTTGCTTAGCTTGAAATTGGTTTTGCTGATCGAAAGCGGGTTATGGGAAACATCGAACATCGTATGCTTGACGCTCAGCCCCGTTAAGGCAAGGTTGGCGCCTATCGCGGTCCACTTATAGCCATGGCAGTTGTCTTTCCAGGTGGGCGCCGAAATAGACACGCCGTCCTCGCTGGTAATGTTGATGGTTTTTGCCGTGATGGTGAGCGAACCGCTAATCGTCGTTTGCTGATCGTTTTTGTAGGTTTCTTTGACATTCCCCGTGATGTCGGTGGTCTGGCCGCCAGCCTCCACCGTCAGCGTTTGGCCGCCTGCGGTGACCGTAGTGGTTTGCCCGCCGGCGGTGATGGTGGTGTGCTGGCCGCCGGCGGTGATGTTGACCGTCTGCCCCTTGTTGATGGTGCTGGTCTGTTGCCCCTCGGTAATGTCGAGGGTCTGATTGCCTTTCACCGTCACATGTTGCGTCTGCGTGATGTCTTGCGTCTGCGCGCCGTCAAGCTTGAAGGACTGATTGCCGGTGATGTCGATCTTATCACCGCCGTCGATAATCGTCAGGTCGCGGCCGCCTTTGATGTTCACCGTCTGGTGAGCGTTCAGGTTGGCGGTTTCGAGCCCATTGACGGTGGTGGTGCGTTTTGCTTTGTACAGGAATGTGGCATCGCCGGTGACGGTGTCGTCCTGCAGGCGGCCGATGGTGGTGGTGCGACTGCCGTCAATATTGACGTTCTTGTCGTTTTCCACCGTCATGTTCATGTTGCGTTCGGCGTGCATGTCGAAAGATTCGTTGCCGGGCGCGTCTTCCAGGAACAGGAAGCTGGCGTTGTCGGTGCCGCCGCCTTTGCTGCGGCTCATAAAGCCCATTTTGGTGGCGTCGCCGGGCAGATCCCACGGTGGCATGCTGTCTTCGTTGTAAACGCGGCCGGTGATGATCGGGCGATCCGGATCGCCGTTGATAAAGTCGACCACCACTTCCTCACCCACGCGCGGGATCTGGATCCCGCCGTATTTCCAGCCGGCCCAGGCGCTGGAGACGCGCACCCAGCACGAGCTGGTTTCATTGCCGTTGCCGTGGCGATCCCAACGGAACTTGAGTTTCACCCGGCCATATTTATCGGTCCAGATGCTTTCGCCTTCCGGGCCAACCACTTCGGCGGTTTGCGGGCCATGGGTTTTCGGCCAGGGCGTGGTGCGCGCGGGGCGCCAGTTGATGCCCGCCGGGACGACCTGAAATTCGGTACGTTGCTCGCCGGCGTCGTTATCATTGCTGGCGTAGCTGTTTTCCTGCATGAAGTAATGCGCGCTGACGACCAGGTAGGCCTGGTTGTCTTCCGTGCGCGGCGCCTGAGTCAGTTGGAAACGGTAGCCGGGGGCAATGCCCTGCGAACTGCCTTCGCCGCTCATCTGTTCATGCTGCGCTTCGAACTCCTGCTGGCGAACCTTGACGTAAAACTGGCCGTGGGCGTGATCGGTATAACGCCCGGGCCAGTCGAACACCTCGGCTTTGTCCTGCGCGAACGAGGCGGGATTCTGCCGGGCCTCCAGCAACCGCGCGCGCGGTTTGCGAAAATCGTAGTCGTCCAGACTATACAGGCTGGGCGTAATGGCGTCCGAGACGCTCCAGCTGTTGATGCTGTCTTTATTTTCCACCAGGCCGCCTTCTGCGAGCTGATAGGGAATGCTGGCGTAGCCGGCGAGTTCCTGATGTGCCGACGGCGCGTCAGCCAGCACCAACGTATGGCCGTCTTGCTGGTGCGTGAAATAGTAATAGATGCCTTCGTGTTCCATCAGGCGGCTGATGAAGTCGAAATCGCTCTCCTGGTACTGCACGCAGTATCCCCAGATGCGGTAGTCGTAGCTCAGGCGATTATCGATTTTCACCTGATACTGCCCCAGCACCTGAGTCAGGATGTCGGGAACGGTCTTTTCCTGGTAGATGCGAAAGTCGCGGTTTTGCGTCAGATACCACAGCGTGGGGCGCAGCACGGCGCGGTAGATATAGTAACGGTTGCCGCCGGCTTCTCGTCCGGAGAGCGTCATGCGCGTGATATTGCCGTTGAGATAACGCGGCGCCAACGGATTGCCCCGCAGCTCCAGCGTGATTTTTTGTCCCAGCAGTGCTTTCAGATCGAGCCGATTGTCGGGGCTGAGCAGCTCGACGTCGAATTCGAACAGCCCGGCCAGTTTTTCCTCACCGGAAAGGCTTCGGAACAACAGCTGATGGGAGGGCAAAGGCGTGTGCGCAATGATAAGGCGATCCATACTATTCCCCGGTTTAGGCATAGCTACCGCACGAGAATTGGCGCGCGATCCCGATGGCGTATCTGTCACGAATTGAGACAGGAACTGACGAAATATTTAACAAAGTTTACACAAAGGCACGATTTGTGCAGTCTACAATAGAGCTCTGCATTTGCAAAATAGCCTTTTGGATCAATGCTCAATTCGTTAACTTGCTCACGATCTTGTTTTTTATTATCTAAAACATATAGATGCTGGCAGATCGTTTTTTATATCAAATTATTGGGAAATTGGTAATACCAAAAAGTAAATGTGTAACACTTAAACCAACGTGTTTATAAAACAACTCTTTTTTTTCGTAAAAAAAGTCACTGACTGTTTTTTATCCTTACCATTTGCCAGTTAAAGATGATCAAATATATAAATTTGTTGAATGTGAATTCGGATGATTCCTATTTGGTGGGCGAAAAAAGGCCCAGCGACGGGGCCTGAGGTGCGGGTTTGAACGGTTGAAAATGCAGCGAGTGCCGGCGTTAAGCCGGGCAGAAATCGAGGGGAATTTGGCCGATCAGTTCGCAGAGCCAGATTAAGGCCGGGTCGCGTTGCGCCTGCCGGCCGGCGATCAGTTCAATGGGAAAAGGGGCGATGGCCAACTCGTCGGGCAGCGGGAGAAAACGTACGCGTTGCGGATCGGAAAAGCGCCGAGCCACGCTGGCGGCCAGGGTGGCGATCAGATCGCTGTCGGCGACCACGGCCGGCAGAGCGACAATATGCGAAAAGGTTACGGCGACGCGCCGCCGGCCGCCGATTTCCGCCAGGCGACGGTCGACCAATCCTCTGGCAGAGCCGTCGTCGGCCGGTGCGTACAGCCCATGCGGCAGGCTGAGATAGCGCGCCAGATCCCAGCGGCCATCCGCCAGCTGTGGGTGCGAACGGCTGGCGATGCACACCAGGTGCTCTTCAAACAACGTGCGCACATAGTGGCTTTCCGTACCTGAAAGATGCCCTCCCAGCGCGATGTCCACCTCGCCACGATCCAGCTGCCGGTAAATATTGTGACGGTCCAGACGCGAAACGCGAATATCGATGCCGGGCGCTGTCTGACGCAACCGACTGATGATGGCGGGCAGCAGCAAGATATCGGCATAGTCGCCGGCCGCCAGCGTAAAGCGCCGTTGCCCGGCGGTGGCCGGATCGAAACGGGCAGGGGGTGCCAACGCCAGGTGGATCTGTTCAAGTACCTGCCGTATCTGCGGCATAAGCTGATGGGCACGCGGCGTGGGCGCCATGCCGCCGCCGCTGCGAACAAACAGCGGATCGTTCAGCAGCGTGCGCAGCCGCGCCAAGGCATTGCTGACGGAGGGCTGGGCGCGGTTGAGACGCCGGCCTGCGGCGGTCACGTTGCGCGTCTGATACAACGCCTCGAACACCACCAGCAGGTTGAGATCGACGTTGGCTAAATTCATTTTATGAATACTCTATATACAGATAATCCATTTCCAGAATCATACTGCGTTCTCTAGGCTGGTAGCACACGAATTTGGCCTTCAGTCAGGAGAAATGATGAACAAAGTCTTGGTTACCGGCATTGAGCCGTTCGATGGTGACGCGGTGAACCCTTCCTGGCAGGTTGCGCAGGCATTGGCCGGTGAGCAGATCGCCGGCGCGGAGATCGCGGTGCTCGAGCTGCCCTGCGTATTGGGCCAGGCCAACCTGCAGTTGATCGCTGCGATCGAGGCATTGCAGCCGCTGGCGGTGATTTGTCTGGGGCTGGCCGGGGGCCGCGCCGAGATATCGCTGGAACGGGTGGCCATCAATCTGATCGATGCCCGCATTCCCGACAATGCCGGTAAGCAGCCGATCGACGTACCGGTAGTCGCCGGTGGGCCGGCGGGCTATTTCAGTACGCTGCCCGTCAAGGCCGCGGTGCAGCAGCTGCGCCGGCAGGGGATCCCGGCGGGGGTGTCCTATACGGCAGGCACTTATAACTGCAACCATATCTTTTACGGTCTGCGGCACTATCTGGAGACGCAGCACGCGAGGGTCAGGGGGGGATTCGTGCATATTCCGTACAGCCACACGCTGGCGGCGGCGCATCCGGGTAAGCCGAGTATGGCGCTGGCGACGATGGTGGAAGCGGTACGCACTATCGTGCAGGTGACGCTGACGGTAGAGGAGGATGCGCGATTCGGCGACGGTGCCGTGCATTAAAAGCAGGGCGTGGTGTACCACGCCCTGTTACCGGTTACTCGTCGGCGACGCGGATCACCAGCTTGCCGAAGTTCTTGCCCTGCAGCAGACCGATAAACGCCTGCGGCGCCTGTTCCAGCCCGTCGACGATGTCCTCGCGGAACTTGATTTTCCCCTGCTCGACCCAACTGCTCATCTGTTGCAGGAACTCATCAAAGCGAGAGCCGTAGTCGTCGAAGATGATAAAGCCTTGCATACGAATGCGTTTACGCAGGATCAGCCCCTCCAGCAGCGGCAAACGGTCCGGCCCGGCGGGTAATCCGGTGGCATTGTAATGGGCGATGATGCCGCAGACCGGAATGCGGGCTTTGGCGTTCAACAGCGGCAACACGGCGTCGAACACCGCTCCGCCGACGTTTTCATAATAGATGTCGATGCCCTGCGGGCAGGCAGCGGCCAATTGCTCGGCAAAGTCGGGCGCGCGGTGATCGATGCAGGCGTCGAAACCCAATTCTTCCACCACATAGCGGCACTTTTCCGCTCCGCCGGCAACGCCGACAACGCGGCAGCCTTTCAGCTTCCCGATTTGGCCGACCACCGAACCGACTGCCCCGCTGGCGGCGGCCACCACCAGCGTTTCACCCGCCTGCGGTTGGCCGATATCGAGCAATCCCATGTAAGCGGTAAACCCCGGCATGCCCAGCACGCCCAGCAGGCGGGAAGGGCGCGGCAGGTGTGGGCCGAGGTTGCGCAGGCCGCTGCCGTCGGACAGGGCATAATCCTGCCAGCCGTCATAGCCCAGCACCCAATCGCCGACGTTGAAGTCGGGATGCTGTGAGACCGCCACGCGCGAGACCGTGCCGCCCACCATCACCTGACCGATCTCAACCGGCGGTGCATAAGAAGGGGCATCGCTCATGCGCCCGCGCATATAAGGATCCAGCGACAGATAGACGGTACGCAACAACAGCTGTCCCGCGCCGGGCTGCGGCACGGGGACAGTGTCGAGACGGAAGTTCGCCGCCGTCGGTTCGCCGTGGGGGCGCGAGGCCAGCAGGAAGCGGCGGTTCTGTTGAGAAGGGGACATAGAAAGCTCCTTTGCATTGCGACAAACAAGGTTCGTTAAGCCTAGTTCAGGGGCGGCAAGGCAACGTTACCGAATGTGCTTAGCCTTAGAGCGGGACGATCAGTACGTCAATATGGCTGATATTGATGAAGCGGGCGGCGGAACAGGAGACTTTGTTCATCATACCGTCGCGATGATTGCCGCACAGCAGCAGGTCGAACGGCCTGCTGCGGCTGGCGTATTCCAGGCTGTCACCCAGTTCGCCGTGCACGATCAGCATATCGGCAATTGGGTAACCGGCGCGTTGACGCAGCTCTTCCATAAACAGCCGGGTTTCCTCCTCCATCAGCGTGCGTAAATCGCCCAGCATCGGCCCTGCGAAATTGTTGTACATTTCCGGGTTGGCGAGGGTGCTTAACAGGGTGATGTTGCCGGCGTGGGGGCGGACGATAGAGACGGCCTTTTCCACCAGGCGGTGGCTGTCAGGCGCGACGGCGACGGTGACCAGAACGTTTTGATACCCCATATCCCACTCCTTGTTGTCTACGCCGTGTTTCAGGCTGCCGCGTCGGTGGCCTTAGAGAACATGCTGCGCTCGGATAAAGGGTAGAACCTGATGGGCGTAATAAATGTGTTTCGCATCACGCGCGGCAATAAAAGCTGTGTTTGCCCGGTTATATAGCAATAAAAGATAAAACCGTTGCCGCACGTAATTTCGCTGAATTAAAGCACCTGCGCCCACAGCGTTTTCGGCACTTTGCCCAGATCGAACAATTTACCGGCAACCAGCTCGGCGCGACGGTGGTCGGCGGCGCGATACATGTTGCTAATTTCTGTATCATTTTCAATGGAGTAGTTCAGTTTGTCGTACACCTTTTCCAGGCTGTCCAAAGAGGAGCATTTACGGAATGTCAGCAAATATTCGAGCGTATCGGTCATGATTAAAATATAGCCTGTTAATAGTTAAAGCCGGGTGAATAACACATCAGCGGCTCACGACGCCGCCGCCGAGGCAGTGATGTACGACCTGACAAAAATCATTTCAAGTAGATAAATTGCACTGGGTAATAATGAGGCGTCGCCTGCGGCGGCGCTTCGATAAATCATAATATGCAAGTGCGCCATCAGCAATCTCATCCTGCTGATAAATGAAGAAATAGGGAAAGTCTCAGGGCGAGGCTGCGCGGATGACGGCAGAAGCGCCGCTGTTCCTGCTGCGCGCCAGTTCGCGCTGTCGCTTTCGCGGCGTTTTTTTCACCCGCCCTAAGAGGTGCAACGGCATTACGCGGTGTTTGTCATTGCCGCCTGCGTTGAGGCTTTGCCTCTCTGACGCTGAAGATTGGGGAGAGTAAAACAAAACTGCGTTTTATTTTATCGCAATGAAAGGATGGAAACGGGGGCGGGTTAATAATCTATTCACCTGCGGAATAATTATAACGGTGACAGAAAAGAAATAAAAAAGCATTAAAGTTTTAGGGTGTGCTGCCGATATGCCGTTTTAGGGGTGATTTAACGTAAAAAGACCATTCTTTCGCCGTGCTGATACGGAAACATATCGTTACGTCTGTTTGCTTGTTCACTACGCCAGCGAATCATTGATAAGGCTTAATCACCTGATGTTGAAAATTAGAACAGCCTCAAGCAGGGGGCTTAAGTCAAATCTGATAGCTAATAACCTTATAGTTTACAGAGGTTATTTTTCGGCTTGGATATTTTTTAGCGGTTTAACTGGTTATTTATGCTGAGTTTGTCGGCTACATGCAGATTTTTGTTCTGTTATTTTGGTTTGGTGATGCTTTTGTTCGAATTGATCTAAAAAAGATAATTTTTTGGCTGATAAACATTGTTTTTAAGACGTTTTTTTACCTGTGTCTGTTTTGTGAGCAAAATAGTGGTCAATAAATGGGCGTATTTGAGGGTATTTGGCTTAAATATTTTTTATTTTTGTGATCTATGTCACATTGTATTTAAAATTGCCTCTCACTTACATTGTGTGTGCTAATGGTTCGGGGGTAGAGTTGCGCTGCTTTAGGAATAATCTTATTAAATTTGTAAAAATAGTTTCATGGTGACTAAACACTATCGAAGCAGAATGCTGTACATCCATACACGTTGGTTTACGCTCGTAGCAAATACTGAACAGTGGTCGAATTTAGCGATTGGCGAAAATTATAGCAGTCGTTTTTGAGAGATTAATTTGCCAACTTTGGGAAACAACCCAGGTCACGGGCGATAAAATTTATCACCCAGCGTATGTTTTTAAACATAGTCTGTCGGGATGGGGAATATGGGTACGTCTGAATTACTTAAGCATATTTATGACATCAATTTGTCATATTTACTTTTAGCACAGCGTTTGATCAACGATGAAAAAGCGTCCGCGATGTTCCGCCTTGGTATCGATGAAACCATGGCCGACGCGTTGGCGCAGCTGACTTTACCGCAAATGGTCAAACTGGCCGAGACCAACCAGCTGGTTTGCCACTTCCGCTTTAACGATCACCAGACCATCGAACGCCTGACCAAAGAGTCGCGCGTCGACGATCTGCAACAAATCCATACCGGCATTTTGCTATCAAGCCATTTACTGCAAGAGCTATCGAGTAAAGACGCTAGCCCGACGAAGAAAAGAGCCTGATGATGGTTGAGAAAAGTATTGTTCAAGAAGCCAAGGACATTCAGCTCGCCATGGAGCTGATTTCACTGGGAGCCCGTTTGCAGATGCTGGAGAGCGAAACCCAGCTCAGCCGCGGGCGCTTGATTAAACTTTATAAGGAGTTGCGCGGTAGCCCGCCGCCAAAAGGGATGTTGCCGTTCTCAACCGACTGGTTTATGACCTGGGAACAGAATATTCACTCGTCGATGTTTTACAACGCCTACCTGTTTCTGATGAAAAGCGGGCAGTGCAGCGGGGTGGAAGCGGTGATTAAAGCCTATCGCCTCTATCTGGAGCAGTGCCCCCAGCAGGCCGGCGATGCGCCGCTGCTGGCGCTGACCCGTGCCTGGACGCTGGTGCGTTTCGTCGATAGCGGCATGCTGCAGCTTTCCGCCTGCAGCTGCTGTGGCGGCGCATTTATCACCCACGCGCACCAGCCGCTGAACGGTTTCATCTGCAGTTTATGCCAACCCCCATCCCGCGCCGTAAAAAGACGTAAACTTTCGCCGCAACTGGCCGATATTATTCCTCAACTGCTGGACGAGCAGGTCAAACGCGCCATTTGAGCCGCCACATTGCCGGCTCTCGGCAATGAATACCGACGTGTGATACGCAGGGGCGGCATGCCGCCCCCAGACACGCAGCCTGGTCTGTCGCGCCAGGGCGCGTTTGCCCCACCTTCCATCCACATTGTTAATTTAAGGAATGCGTGTGCTAGTTATTTTGGGTTATCTCGTGGTATTGGGTGCGGTGTTTGGCGGCTACCTGATCGTGGGCGGTCATCTCGGTGCGTTATATCAACCTGCGGAGTTTCTGATTATCGGCGGGGCGGGGGTCGGCGCTTTCATCGTCGGCAACAACGGCAAGGCGATCAAGGCTACGCTGCGCGCGCTGCCGCGGCTGATGCGTCGTTCCAAATACAACAAAGATCTGTACATGGATCTGATGGCGCTGTTGTTCCGCCTGCTGGCCAAATCGCGTCAGCAAGGCATGCTGTCGCTCGAGTTCGACATCGATAATCCGCAAGAAAGTGAAATTTTCTCTAATTATCCGCGCATCCTTGCCGATAACACCCTGGTGGAGTTCATTACCGACTATTTACGGCTGATGGTGAGCGGCAATATGAATGCGTTCGAGATCGAAGCGCTGATGGACGAAGAGATCGAAACCTACGAGCAGGAAAGTGAAGTGCCCGCCGGCAGCCTGGCGATGGTGGGCGACTCCTTGCCGGCGTTCGGTATCGTCGCGGCGGTGATGGGGGTGGTGCACGCCCTGGCTTCGGCCGATCGGCCGGCTGCGGAACTGGGCGCGCTGATCGCTAACGCCATGGTCGGTACTTTCCTCGGCATTTTGCTGGCCTACGGCTTTATCTCGCCGCTGGCCACGTTGCTGCGCCAGAAGAGCGCCGAAAACGTCAAGATGATGCAGTGCATCAAGGTCACGCTGCTGTCGAGCCTGAACGGTTACGCGCCGCAGATCGCCGTCGAGTTTGGCCGCAAAACGCTGTATACCACCGAACGTCCTTCTTTCGTTGAGCTGGAAGAACACGTGCGCCGCGTGAAAGCGCCGGTGCAGCAGGTGACGGAAGAAGAAGAAGCATGAAACAGAATCATCCGGTCGTTCTGGTCAGAAAGCGCAAGTCGCATCATGCCGCCCATCATGGCGGCTCCTGGAAGATCGCTTATGCCGACTTTATGACGGCGATGATGGCGTTCTTCCTGGTGATGTGGCTGCTGGCGATCGCCAGCCCGCAGGAGCTGACGCAAATCGCCGAATATTTCCGCACGCCGCTCAAGGTCGCCCTGACCAGCGGCGACAAGAGCAGTTCCGAAAGCAGCCCGATCCCGGGCGGCGGCGACGATCCTACCCAGCAGCACGGCCTGGTGAGAAAGCAGGTCGACTCGCCGGACTCGCGCGCCGAAGAGCTGCGCCTGAACAAGCTGCGCGAAAAGCTGGACGAATTGATTGAGTCCGACCCGCGCCTGAAGGCGCTGCGTCCGCATCTGTTGATCAACATGATGGACGAAGGGCTGCGCATCCAGATTATCGATAGTCAGAACCGGCCGATGTTCAAAACCGGCAGCGCGCAGGTCGAGAGCTACATGCGCGATATTCTGCGGGCGATAGCGCCGATCCTTAACGACCTGCCGAACAAGATCAGCCTGTCCGGCCACACCGATGATATCCCTTACGCCACCGGCGAGCGCGGCTACAGCAACTGGGAACTGTCGGCCGATCGCGCCAACGCCTCCCGGCGCGAGCTGATCGCCGGCGGCCTGGCGGAAGGCAAGGTGCTGCGGGTGGTAGGCATGGCGGCCACCATGAGCCTGAAACAGCACGGTGCCGATGACGCGATTAACCGTCGCATCACCGTGCTGGTGCTGAATAAGCAAACGCAAGAAGGCATCGAACACGAAAATGCCGAAAGCAACGCGATGGATATCGCCCAGCCGGATAGCCTGAAGCAGCTGGCGCCGTCGGCGACTGCGCCGGCCAGCCAAACGCCGGAACCCCAGGCGGTAACGCCGATCGATCAAGCGACGCCGCCGGCGGCGGCGGACCCTGTTGCTCAATCGCAGGCATCCCCGGCGATAGCCCCGGCCGGCCAAGCGCCGGAACAACCGGCGGCCGCACCCGCACCGACTAACCGCGACTCACAGCCAGAGGTGACCCCGTGAGCATGGACATTAGCGATTTTTATCAGACCTTCTTTGATGAAGCGGACGAGTTGCTGGCCGACATGGAGCAACACCTGCTGGAGCTGGATCCGCTGGCCCCCGATATCGAGCCGTTAAACGCCATCTTCCGCGCGGCGCACTCGATCAAGGGTGGTGCGGCGACCTTTGGCTTTTCGGTGCTGCAGGAAACGACCCACCTGCTGGAGAACCTGCTGGACGGTGCAAGACGCCAGGAAATGAGCCTGAGCACCGAGATTATCAACCTGTTTCTGGAAACCAAAGACATTATGCAGGAGCAACTGGACGCCTATAAAACCTCGCAACAGCCTGATGCCGAAAGCTTTGAATACATTTGCCAGGCGCTGCGCCAGCTGGCGTTGGAGGCGCAACAGCAGCAGGCGGCGCCTGCGGCTCAACCGGCCGTTCAGCAGCCTGTCGTGAAGCCGGCGGCTGCGCCGGCGGCGATCGAAGGCGGCATGCGCATCAGCCTGAACGGGCTGAAAGCCAGTGAAATCCCCTTGATGTTGGAAGAGCTGGGCAACCTCGGCGAGGTTAAAGACCCTCATCAGACGGAACACAGTCTGGACGTGACGTTGCTCACCTCCGCCAGCGAAGACGACATCAGCGCCGTGCTGTGCTTCGTGCTGGAGCCGGAACAAATCAGCTTCTCGACGCCGACGCAGAGCGAACCGGCCGTTGCAGAAGCGAGCTTACCGGCAGCGGTCGCCGCGCCGGAACCTGCGCCTGCGCCGGTCGCGAACGCCGCGCCGCCTGCCGCCAAACCGGCCGCCGCTCCGGCGGAAGCGCCGAAAGCGCGCGCCAAGGCGAGCGAGTCCACCAGCATTCGCGTGGCGGTGGAAAAGGTGGATCAGCTGATCAACCTGGTGGGCGAGCTGGTGATCACCCAGTCGATGCTGGCGCAGCGCTCCGGCACGCTCGATCCGGTGAACCACGGCGACCTGCTGAACAGCATGAGTCAGCTGGAGCGTAACGCGCGCGATCTGCAGGAGTCGGTGATGTCGATCCGCATGATGCCGATGGAATATGTCTTCAGCCGCTATCCGCGCCTGGTGCGCGATCTGGCCGGCAAGCTGAACAAGCAGGTGGAGCTGACGCTGCAGGGCAGTTCCACCGAACTGGACAAGAGCCTGATCGAACGCATTATCGATCCGTTGACGCACCTGGTGCGCAACAGCCTCGATCACGGTATCGAAGAGCCGGCCACCCGCATCGCCGCCGGCAAGTCGGCGGTCGGCAATCTGGTGCTGTCGGCCGAACACCAGGGCGGCAACATCTGTATTGAGGTTATCGACGACGGCGCGGGCCTGAACCGCGAAAAAATTCTCGCCAAGGCCGCGTCGCAAGGGCTGGCGGTGAGCGACAGCATGAGCGATGAAGAGGTCGGCATGCTGATCTTTGCACCGGGCTTCTCCACCGCCGAGCAGGTGACCGACGTTTCCGGCCGCGGCGTCGGCATGGACGTGGTGAAACGGAATATTCAGGAAATGGGCGGCCACGTTGAGATCCGTTCGCAGGCCGGTAAAGGCACCACCATCCGCATCCTGCTGCCGCTGACGCTGGCGATCCTCGACGGCATGTCGGTTAAGGTGAACGACGAAGTCTTTATCCTGCCGCTGAACGCGGTGATGGAATCGCTGCAGCCGCAGGCGGAAGATCTGCATCCGCTGGCCGGGGGCGAACGCGTGCTGCAGGTGCGCGGCGAATATCTGCCGCTGGTGGAGCTGTATCGGGTATTTGAAGTGGAAGGCGCCAAAACCGATGCCACGCAGGGCATCGTCGTTATCCTGCAAAGCGCCGGTCGCCGCTATGCGTTGCTGGTGGATCAACTGATTGGCCAACATCAGGTGGTGGTGAAGAATCTGGAAAGCAACTACCGCAAAGTGCCGGGCATCTCCGCCGCGACCATTTTGGGCGACGGCAGCGTAGCATTGATCGTCGATGTCTCGGCGTTGCAAACCTTGAACCGTGAAAAGCGTCTGACGGACGCCGCCGCATAATAATGAGTTTATTGATTTAAAAGGTGAATGATATGGCAGGATTGGCAGCCGTCAGCAAATTGGCTGGCGAAACGGTAGGGCAAGAGTTTCTGATTTTTACCCTGGGCAACGAGGAGTACGGCATCGATATCCTCAAGGTGCAGGAAATTCGCGGCTACGATCAGGTGACCCGTATCGCCAACACGCCGGCGTTCATCAAGGGCGTCACTAACCTGCGCGGCGTGATCGTCCCGATCATCGATCTGCGGGTGAAATTCTCGCAGCAAAGCGTGTCTTACGATGAAAACACCGTGGTGATCGTGCTGAACTTTGGCCAGCGCGTGGTGGGCATCGTGGTCGACGGCGTTTCCGACGTGCTGTCGCTGACCGCCGAGCAGATCCGCCCGGCGCCGGAGTTCGCGGTAACGCTGGCGACCGAATATCTCACCGGTCTCGGTTCGCTGGGCGAGCGCATGCTGATCCTGGTGGATATCGAAAAGCTGCTGAGCAGCGAAGAGATGTCGCTGGTCGACAGCGTGGCAAAAAGCGTCTGATTCATGACCCCAGGGGGCAGGGCGCTGCCCCCTTCATCCATCACTCTTCCTGACCTGTCGCGACGCCGCCGACCGAGCCCGGAACCCCCACTAAAAATAGTTACTTTCCCGCATAAAGTTTTGCCGCACGGCGCCGATAACTCTCACATTCAACGTCATCAGAGCCTGTCTGCGCGGGCTTCAACAAGGGAAATCATGTTAAATCGTATGAAGGTGGTCACCAGCCTGTTGCTGGTGTTGGTGCTGTTTGGCGCCTTGCAGTTGATTTCGGGCGGACTCTTTTTCTCCTCGCTGAAAAGCGATAAGGAAAACTTTACCGTCCTGCAAACTATCCGCCAGCAGCAGCTGCAGCTGAGTGAAAGCCGCGTTGACCTGCTGCAGGCGCGCAACTCCCTAAACCGTGCCGGTATTCGCTACATGATGGATACCAATAAGATCGGCAGCGGCGCCACCATTGATGAACTGCTGGGCAAAGCGAAAGAAGAGCTGGCCGAGGCGGAAAGACACTATGCCGCTTACGAAAAAATCCCTCAGGATCCGCGTCAGGATCCCCAGTCGGCAGAGCGCGTTAAGCAACAGTACGACATTCTGTACGGCGCGCTCTCCGAACTGATCCAACTGCTGGGCGAAGGCAAGATTAACGCCTTCTTCGATCAGCCTACGCAGAGCTACCAGGACAACTTTGAGCAGAGCTACAACGTTTATCTGGAGCAAAACGGCAAGCTGTATCAAATCGCGGTCGACGGCAGCAACAGCTCCTACAACTCGGCCATTTGGACGCTGATCGTGGTTCTGGTGGTGGTGCTGGCGGTGATCGTACTGGCCTGGACCGGCATCCATCATATCCTGGTGCGCCCGCTGAACCGCATGATTGACCACATCAAACAGATCGCCGCCGGCGACCTGACTCAGCAGATCGTCGTGACCAGCCGCAACGAAATGGGCGTGCTGGCGGCCAGCCTGAAACACATGCAAAGCGAGCTGATCGAAACCGTCAGCGGCGTGCGTCAGGGCGCGGACGCCATCTACAGCGGCGCGTCGGAAATTGCCGCGGGCAACAACGATCTCTCCTCCCGCACCGAGCAGCAGGCCGCTTCGCTGGAAGAGACCGCCGCCAGCATGGAACAGCTGACCGCGACGGTGAAACAGAACGCCGAAAACGCCCGTCAGGCTTCACAGCTGGCGTTGAGCGCTTCCGAAACCGCGCAGAAAGGCGGCAAGGTCGTGGCCAACGTGGTGCAGACCATGCACGACATCGCCGGCAGCTCGCAGAAAATCGCCGATATCACCGGCGTGATCGACGGCATCGCCTTCCAGACCAACATCCTGGCGCTGAACGCCGCAGTGGAAGCGGCACGCGCCGGCGAGCAGGGCCGCGGCTTCGCGGTGGTGGCCGGTGAAGTGCGCAACCTGGCGCAGCGCAGCGCGCAGGCGGCGAAAGAGATCAAAGGCCTGATCGAAGACTCGGTCAGCCGCGTCGATATGGGTTCCGTGCTGGTGGAAAGCGCCGGTGAAACCATGGGCGACATCGTCAACGCCGTCACCCGCGTGACCGACATCATGGGCGAAATCGCGTCTGCTTCTGACGAACAGAGCCGCGGTATCGATCAGGTTGGCCAGGCGGTAGCGGAAATGGACCGCGTGACCCAGCAGAACGCCTCGTTGGTGGAAGAATCCGCCTCGGCGGCGGCGGCGCTGGAAGAACAGGCCAGCATGCTGACCCAGTCGGTGGCGGTATTCCGGCTGAGGTCGGAAGGCCAGGAAGAGTTTAAAGCGCCTGTCACCAGCAAGGCGACGGTAACACCGGTAATCAATCATAAGAAAATGAACGCCAGCGATCTGCAGGATAACTGGGAAACGTTCTGACCGGTATCGGGCCTCTCTCGCAGAGGCCCTTTTCCCTACGTAGGCCGGTCGCCGGCCGGCTGCAAGGAGGTTCACAGTGTTTAACCGAATCCGTATCTCTACCAGCTTGTTCCTGTTGTTGATGACCTTCTGCGTTCTGCAGTTGGTCAGCAGCGGCCTGTCGTATTCCGCGTTTCGCTCCGATAACCACAACCTCGACATCATCACTCTCGGCAGCCAGCAGCGCGATTCGCTCAGCCTGAGCTGGGTGTCGCTGTTGCAGGCGCGCAATACGCTGAACCGCGCCGGCACCCGCGCGGCGCTGAAGCTGCCGCAGGAGCAGGTAAATGAATTGATGAGCAGCGCCCGCAGCTCGCTGCAGAAGGCCGATCTCTATTTCAATCAGTTCATGGCGGTTGAACGCAGCAGTGAGCAGCAGAGCCAGCAGACGGCAACCACCAAGGCCAGCTACGAGCGGCTGCGCGGCGCGTTGCGCGAACTGATCGGCTTCCTCGAGAAAGGGGATCTGCAGGCGTTTATGGACCAGCCAACGCAGAAAACCCAGGACCTGTTCGAGGCCGATTTCGTGCAGTACCTGCAGTTGGTCAACGGCGACATCAACGAGGCCAGAGACGGCAACCAGTTCTCCTTCACGCTGGCGGGCCTGATGTTGGCGGGGGCGGTCTTGATGCTGATCGTGGTGACCGGCAGCGCCATGTGGTGGCTGCGCACCATGTTGGTGCAGCCGCTGAACCAAATCCGCAGCCACTTTGAACGCATCGCCGCCGGCGATTTGGCGACGCCGATTCAGGTGTATGGCCGCAATGAAATCAGCATGCTGTTCGCCAGCCTGCAACGCACGCAGCAGTCGCTGATCGGTACCGTCGGCGCCGTGCGCGACGGGGCGGAGTCGATTCTGATCGGCCTGCAGGAGATCGCCGAAGGCAATAACGATCTCTCTTCCCGCACCGAGCAGCAGGCCGCTTCGCTGGAAGAGACCGCCGCCAGCATGGAACAGCTGACCGCCACGGTGAAACAGAATGCCGACAATGCGCGGCAGGCCTCCCAACTGGCGCGTGACGCCTCGGCCACTGCGGCCAAAGGCGGCGAACTGGCCGGCGACGTGGTGAACACCATGCACGATATCGCCAACAGTTCGCAGAAAATCGGCGCCATCACCAGCGTGATTGACGGCATCGCTTTCCAGACCAACATTCTGGCACTCAATGCGGCAGTGGAAGCGGCGCGCGCCGGTGAACAGGGGCGCGGTTTCGCCGTGGTCGCCGGCGAAGTGCGCAACCTGGCGAGCCGCAGCGCGCAGGCGGCGAAAGAGATCAAGGTGCTGATCGACGAATCGGTCAGCCGCGTCAAGCACGGCTCGGTGCTGGTGGAAAACTCCGGCGCCACTATGCAGGACATCGTGCGTTCGGTGACCCGCGTGACCGACATCATGGGCGAGATAGCGTCGGCTTCGGATGAACAGAGCCGCGGTATCGAGCAGGTGACGCAGGCGGTGACCCAGATGGACCAGGTCACCCAGCAGAACGCCGCGCTGGTGGAAGAGTCCGCTTCTGCCGCCACCGCGCTAGAAGAGCAGGCCATTACCCTGGCCGACGCGGTCGCGGTATTCCGTCTGGCGGACGATAACTTCGTCGCGCCAGGTAACAGCAACAACGCAGTTTCCCCCGTGGTAAAGGAAGCCCAAGATTGTTAAACCGCATAAGCAGCACGTGTTTCCCCGGTGAGGTGGCATGAAACAGGCGCCGTCAACTTCTAACCGGGATACTGCGTCGATGTTGACGCAAATGGTGCAGCGCCTGCCGCTGTCGGACGTGCATTTTCGCCGCATCAGCCAGTTGATTTATCAACGCGCCGGCATTGTGCTGGCGGAGCATAAGCGCGAGATGGTTTACAACCGCCTGGTGCGCCGTTTGCGGCTATTGGGATTGCACGATTTCGGCGATTACCTGGCGCTGCTGGAAAGCGATCCGAACAGCGCGGAATGGCAGGCGTTTATCAACGCGCTGACCACCAACCTGACGGCATTCTTCCGTGAGGCGCATCACTTCCCGATCCTGGCGGAGCATGCGCGCTCGCGGCCGAACGGCTACAGCGTCTGGAGCACCGCGGCCTCGACCGGCGAAGAGCCGTATTCGATCGCCATCACGCTGAGCGATGCCCTGGGGCAACGTGCCGGCAGCTGCCAGGTTTGGGCCAGCGACATCGATACGCAGGTGCTGGAAAAAGCGGAAACGGGTGTTTACCGCCAGGAGGATCTGCGCACTCTGACGCCGACCCAAATGCAGCGCTATTTTCTGCGTGGCACCGGGCCGCATCAGGGGCTGGTGCGCGTGCGGCCGGAGCTGGCGGCGCGGGTGAACTTTCAGCCGCTGAACCTGCTGGCGCCGGAGTGGGCGCTGCCGGGGCAATTCGACGCCATTTTTTGCCGCAACGTCATGATCTATTTCGATAAGGCGACGCAGGAGCGCATCCTGCGCCGCTTCGTTCCCTTGCTTAAGCCGGGGGGGCTGATGTTTGCCGGCCACTCCGAGAATTTCAGCCAGATCAGCCGGGATTTCTACTTGCGTGGGCAGACCGTGTATGGGCTGACCAAGGAGAGGTAATGAGTAAAATCAGAGTGTTATGCGTAGACGATTCGGCATTGATGCGTCAGCTGATGACGGAAATCGTGAACGGCCATGCCGATATGGAGATGGTGGCGACCGCGCCGGATCCGCTGGTGGCGCGCGATCTGATCAAAAAATTTAACCCTCAGGTGCTGACGCTGGACGTCGAGATGCCGCGCATGGACGGGCTGGATTTCCTCGAGAAGCTGATGCGCCTGCGGCCGATGCCGGTGGTGATGGTCTCTTCGCTGACCGGCAAAGGCTCGGAGATCACGCTGCGCGCGCTGGAGCTGGGCGCGGTGGACTTCGTGACCAAACCGCAGCTCGGCATTCGCGAGGGCATGTTGGCCTACAGCGAGCTGATTGCCGAGAAGATCCGCACCGCCGCCAGAGCGCGCCTGCCGCAGCGTTCCAGCAGCCCGGCGCCGGCGATCCTAAGCCATGCGCCGCTGCTGAGCAGTGAAAAACTGATCGCCATCGGCGCTTCCACCGGCGGCACCGAAGCGATCCGCCAGGTGCTGCAGCCGCTGCCGGCGACCAGCCCGGCGCTGCTGATCACCCAGCATATGCCACCGGGTTTCACCCGTTCGTTCGCCGAGCGGCTGAACAAGCTGTGCCAGATCACGGTGAAAGAAGCGGAGGACGGCGAGCGCGTACTGCCGGGCCACGCCTACATCGCTCCGGGGGATCGCCACCTGGAATTGACGCGCAGCGGCGCCAACTATCAGGTGAAGCTGCATGACGGCCCGGCGGTCAACCGCCATCGTCCGTCGGTCGACGTGCTGTTCCGCTCGGTGGCGCAATACGCCGGCCGCAATGCGGTGGGGGTGATCCTCATCGGCATGGGCAACGACGGGGCGGCGGGGATGCTGGAGATGCACCGCGCCGGGGCCTATACCCTGGCGCAGAACGAGGCGAGCTGTGTGGTGTTCGGCATGCCGCGCGAGGCGATCGCCAGCGGCGGCGTCAGCGAAGTGGTCGAGCTGGACAGGATGAGCCAGCGCATGCTGGCGCAGATCGCCGGCGGCCAGGCATTGCGCATTTGATTTTAGTCCGCAGGGGCCACCCGGCGGCGATATGACCCAGGTTCGCCGCGCGGCGGCCTGCGGTTTTGCATCATTAAACGGTTAACTATTTCAGGAGTAACAATGGCAGATAAGAACCTCAGATTTCTGGTTGTGGACGATTTCTCCACCATGCGCCGCATCGTCAGAAATTTGCTTAAAGAGCTGGGCTTCAACAACGTTGAAGAAGCTGAAGACGGCGCGGATGCGCTGAACAAGCTGCGCGCCGGCGGTTTCGACTTCGTGGTGTCCGACTGGAACATGCCGAACATGGACGGGCTGGAGCTGTTGCAAACCATCCGCGCCGATAGCGCGCTGGCCGCGATGCCGGTACTGATGGTGACGGCGGAAGCCAAGAAAGAAAATATCATCGCGGCGGCGCAGGCCGGTGCCAGCGGTTATGTAGTGAAACCATTTACGGCGGCGACGCTGGAAGAAAAGCTCAACAAGATTTTTGAAAAATTGGGCATGTAAGGAGAGGGCGATGAGAGACATTCCAATGCCTGCCAGCGATGCAGCGACCGCGGGAGAGATCATCTCCCGCATCGGCCAACTGACCCGAATGCTGCGCGACAGCATGCGCGAACTGGGGCTCGATCAGGCGATCGCCCAGGCGGCAGAGGCGATCCCGGATGCGCGCGACCGTCTTGACTATGTCGTAACCATGACGGCGCAGGCGGCGGAACGGGCGTTGAACTGCGTGGAGGCGGCGCAACCGCGCCAGGCGGAGCTGGAATCCGGCGCGAATGCGTTGAAAGGGCGCTGGGACGAGTGGTTCGCCAACCCCATCGAACTGGACGACGCGCGTTCTCTGGTTAACGACACGCGCCAGTACCTGGATCAGGTGCCGGGCCATACGGCCTTTACCAATGCCCAGCTGCTGGAAATCATGATGGCACAGGATTTCCAGGATCTGACCGGCCAGGTGATCAAGCGCATGATGGACGTGGTGCAGGAGATCGAAAAGCAGCTGCTGATGGTGTTGATGGAAAACATGCCGGAGCAGCCGGTGAAGGAAAAGCGGCCGAACGACAGCCTGCTGAACGGTCCGCAGCTCGACCAGAACGGCGTCGGCGTGATCGCCAACCAGGCCCAGGTCGACGATCTGCTCGACAGCCTCGGTTTCTGAGGCTTTTCGGGGCGCGCGACGGCGCGCCCCGAAAGTTGCGCGGTGTCCCGCAAAGATTAATGTATATAGCATTGCTATATACATTGCGGAGGCTATAATTTGTACTCCATTTAAGGAGGTCGCCATGACGTTGGGTTCTGTCTTTACCAATAATCGGACACAGGCCGTGCGCTTGCCTGCAGAGGTGCGTTTTCCTGATACCGTTTCTAAAGTGACCGTCCGCGTAGTGGGCAAAGAGCGCATTCTTGCCCCCCTGGAGAATACCTGGGACAGTTTCTTCTGTGCGGAAAATAAGGTGAGCGATGATTTCCTCAATGAACGTGCCGAACAGCACCAGCGCGAGCGGGAAGATTTTTGATGTTCAGTCATATGCTGGACACCAACATTGTTATCTATGTCATTAAGCGCCGGCCGCTGGAAGTACTGGAGGCGTTCAATCGCTATGCAGGTAAAATGGTCATTTCGTCGATCACCTATGGCGAATTGGTTCACGGGGTGGAGAAAAGCTCACGCCCGGTAGTGAACGCCAGGGTGGTTGAGGATTTTGTCTCCCGATTGGACATTCTCGATTACGGCGCTAAAGCGGCATCGCACTACGGCAACATCCGGGCTGCACTGGAACGCCAGGGAACGCCTATTGACGTAAACGATCTACATATCGCCGGGCATGCGCGCAGCGAAGGATTGATTCTGGTGACCAATAATCGACGCGAATTTGAGCGCGTTGAGGGTTTGCGGCTGGAAAATTGGTTGTAACGTCTCCCTGATGGTCTCATCCCCTAAATAACCCGCCTTTTCCCCCGTTGTTCCGTCAATGACATCGCCAATTTTTTGGCATGCTGACCGCCATTCTTTACCCTCTCGACACAGGAACGGCGTTTCGTGGCTGAAGACAGCGATCTGGAAAAAAGCGAGGCCCCCACGCCCCACAGGCTGGAGAAGGCGCGTGAAGACGGCCAGATCCCGCGTTCCCGCGAACTGACCTCGGTACTGATGCTGCTCTCCGGCCTCGCGATCATCCTGATGTCCGGCAGCAATATGGCGCAACAGCTGGCGGCGATGCTCACGCAGGGTTTGAACTTCGACCATGGCATGGTCAGCAACGATAAACAGATGCTGCGCCAGCTGGGCATGTTGCTGCGCCAGGCCGTGCTGGCACTGTTGCCGATCATGGCGGGGCTGGTGCTGGTGGCGCTCGCCGCGCCGATGTTGCTGGGGGGCATTTTGTTCAGCGGCAAGTCGATCAAGTTCGATTTGAAGCGGCTGAACCCGCTATCCGGGTTGAAGCGCATCTTTTCTACCCAGGTGCTGGCCGAGCTGCTGAAAGGGATCCTGAAAGCGACGCTGGTCGGTTGGGTGACCGGCCTCTATCTGTGGCACAACTGGGCGGCGATGCTGCATCTGATGACCCAGCAACCGCTCGATGCGCTGGGCAACGCGCTGCAGATGATTCTGTTCTGCGGTTTTCTGGTGGTGCTGGGATTGACGCCGATGGTGGCGTTCGACGTGTTTTATCAGCTGTGGAGTCACTTCAAGAAGCTGAAGATGACCAAGCAGGATATTCGCGACGAATTCAAAGACCAGGAAGGGGACCCGCACGTCAAGGGACGCATTCGTCAGCAGCAGCGGGCGATCGCCCGGCGCCGCATGATGGCCGATGTGCCCAAGGCGGACGTGATTGTTACCAACCCGACGCACTACGCCGTCGCGTTGCAGTACAACGACAAAAAAATGAGTGCGCCGAAAGTGCTGGCCAAGGGGGCCGGCGAAATCGCCTTGCGCATTCGCGAGCTCGGTGCGGAGCACCGCATCCCGATGCTGGAAGCGCCGCCGCTGGCGCGTGCGCTGTATCGACACAGCGAGATTGGACAACATATTCCGGCCACCCTGTATGCCGCGGTCGCCGAAGTGCTGGCCTGGGTGTACCAACTGCGCCGCTGGCGGCGCGAGGGCGGCCTGATCCCGAAAAAACCTGAACGTTTACCGGTGCCGGAAGCACTGGATTTTGCAAGAGAGAGTGACTCTGATGGCTAATTTGGCCTCCCTGCTTCGTTTGCCGGGCAATTTTAAAGATACGCAGTGGCAGGTGTTGGCCGGCCCGGTGTTGATCCTGCTGATCCTGTCGATGATGGTGCTGCCGTTGCCGGCGTTTATCCTCGACCTGCTGTTTACCTTCAACATCGCGCTGTCGATCATGGTGCTGCTGGTGGCGATGTTCACCCAGCGCACGCTCGAATTCGCCGCCTTCCCGACCATTCTGCTGTTCTCCACGCTGCTGCGTTTGTCGCTCAACGTCGCGTCCACGCGCATCATCCTGCTGGAAGGGCACACCGGTTCCGCCGCCGCCGGCCGCGTGGTGGAGGCCTTCGGGCACTTCCTGGTGGGGGGCAACTTCGCCATCGGTATCGTGGTGTTCATCATCCTTGTATTGATCAACTTCATGGTCATCACCAAGGGGGCCGGGCGTATCGCCGAAGTGGGCGCGCGTTTCGTCCTGGACGGCATGCCGGGTAAACAGATGGCGATCGACGCCGATCTGAACGCCGGGTTGATCGGCGAGGACGAAGCGAAGAAACGCCGCGCCGAAGTTACCCAGGAGGCCGATTTCTACGGCTCAATGGACGGTGCCAGTAAATTCGTGCGCGGCGACGCCATCGCCGGCCTGATGATCATGGTGCTGAACGTGGTCGGCGGCCTGTTGGTCGGCGTGGTGCAACACGGCATGGAGCTGGGGGCGGCAGCGGAAAGCTATACGCTGCTGACCATCGGCGACGGCCTGGTGGCGCAGATCCCGGCGTTGGTGATCTCTACCGCCGCCGGCGTTATCGTCACTCGCGTCGCGACCGATCAGGACGTCGGCGAGCAGATGGTGGGCCAGCTGTTCAACAATCCTCGCGTGATGCTGCTGAGCGCCGGGGTACTGGGGCTGTTGGGCCTGGTGCCGGGCATGCCGAACCTGGTGTTCCTGCTGTTTACCGCCGCTTTGCTGGGCCTGGCCTGGTGGCTGCGCGGCCGTGAACAACAGGCACCGAAAGCGGTGGAGGCGCCGGTGATGCCGGACAACCCGCAGGCCGCCGAAGCCAGCTGGGCCGACGTGCAGTTGGAGGATCCGCTGGGGATGGAGGTGGGTTACCGGCTGATTCCGATGGTCGATTTTCAACAAAACGGTGAGCTGCTGGGGCGTATCCGCGGTATTCGCAAGAAATTCGCGCAGGACATGGGGTATTTGCCGCCGGTGGTACACATTCGCGACAACCTGGAACTGCCGCCTGCCAGCTACCGCATCCTGATGAAAGGCGTCGAGATCGGCAGCGGTGAAGCGCAGCCGGGCCGCTGGCTGGCGATCAACCCCGGCAATGCCGTGGGCGAGCTGGCGGGAGACAAAACCGTCGATCCGGCCTTTGGGCTCGAGGCGGTGTGGATCGACAGCGCATTGCGCGAGCAGGCGCAGATCCAGGGCTTTACCGTGGTGGAAGCCAGCACCGTAGTGGCGACACACCTCAATCACCTGATCGGCCAGTTCGCCAGCGAGCTGTTTGGCCGCCAGGAAACCCAACAGTTGCTGGATCGCGTGTCGCAGGAGATGCCGAAGCTGACCGAAGACTTCGTGCCGGGCGTGGTATCACTGACCACGCTGCACAAGGTGCTGCAAAACCTGCTGGCCGAGCGTGTTTCTATCCGCGATATGCGCACCATCGTCGAAACGCTGGCGGAGCATGCTCCGGCGCAAAGCGATCCTTATGAGCTGACCACCGTGGTGCGGGTAGCGCTGGGCAGGGCGATCACGCAGCAGTGGTTCCCGGGCAACGGCGAGATTCAGGTCATCGGTTTGGATACCCAACTGGAGCGCCTGTTGTTGCAGGCGTTGCAGGGCGGTGGCGGTCTGGAGCCGGGGCTGGCCGATCGCCTGCTGGATCAGGCGCGCCAGGCGCTGCAGCGGCAAGAGATGCTCAGCGCGCCGCCGGTGCTGCTGGTCAACCATGCGCTGCGGGCCTTGCTGGCGCGCTTCCTGCGCCGCAGTCTGCCGCAGATCGTGGTGTTGTCCAACCTCGAAATCAACGACGATCGCCAGATTCGCATGACGTCGACCATTGGAGCCGCCTGATGAAACGTTGTCTGTTCGTGTTGTGTTTGCTGGCGCCGTTAACCGCCGGCGCGGTGTCCGGTTCCTGGGTGGCCGAAGGGGCGGGCGTGACGTTGGAACAGGGCGGCATGCGCGATGAGTCCGCCGGTTTGCGGCCGCCGAACGCGTTGCCGGATGCCAATGCGCGCATCACCCGCGTCAGCTGGCGCTACCGTTTGCTGGGGCCGGAGCCGTTGGGGCTGCAGGCCCAGCTGTGTACGGTGAACCGCTGCATTCCGCTCGGCGGCGGCAGCGGCAGCAGCAACGGTCTGCAGGGCGAACCGGCCAATGCGGAATTGCGCTTTGTCTATTACGTGCAGTCACAAGGCGGGCTGAACCCGCCGCTGCGCGTGATTGGCAATCAGGTCATCGTCAATTATCAGTAGGCTCAGGCCAGAATTTGCAGGCCGTTGCGTTCCACCAGTGACAGCAGTTTCATTGCGGCGGAGTTCGGTTGCGCTTCGCCGCGCTCCCATTTCTGCACCGCCTTTTTACTGACGTTGAGATACAGCGCAAACACCGGCTGACTGACGTTTTCCCGTTCGCGCAGCGCGCGGATCTCGGCCGGCCCGAACTGTTTCACCGGCCGCAGACACAGCATGTCGAAGGTACGCATGGTCACGTCGTCGACGAAACCAGCGCGGTGCAGGCCCTGAACTTCCTGGTGGATCGATTTCAGCATCTTGCTCATAGTTGTAACCTTATTAATTCCCCGCAGTTGACCAGCTGATACAGTCTGAATGGTGAATAATCCAGATACAGCGCCGCCAAATGCCGCCAGGAAATTAACTCATCCTGATTGATGTTGTCTCTTTCGTTTTTGGCAAAGCCATACATGAAAAAGATCCTGCCTTCATCTGCCGTTGCGATTAATACCCGATACCCGCGCCGTTTTCCACTCCCCATCCGGGCGATGCGTTTTTTGTAAACGCAACCACCGAGATTGGCGTCGTACAACTGATTTTGCATCTCTCGCGCCGCTTTCACTATCGTGGCGTCACTGATGCGTTCGTCGCCGGCAAATGTCTGGAAGGCTTTTGTGAGATAAATGTCGGTCATTCACTCTCCGTGTGAAAATATACCCTTAGTGGGTATATATCAAGATGTTTAACGACCGAGCTAAGATGACGAAATAGGGAGTGATGGGGAACAGGCAAATATCCGTTCTGCGCGGCCTGGCGCATAGCGTTAAGGGAATTCAGAAAGCGGTAAGAAGAAAATGCGAGAGGTTGCGCATAACCGGGGAAACCCGCGCCCGGCGGTGCGTTCACCGGGCGAAATGAGTCAGGTCAGACGCCGATTTTTCTGCCGAGCAGGCTGCCGGCGTGCGACTGGCCGTCCGGGCCATACAGCGATTTGTTGTTCTTACTGAGGATCGCCAGCGCCTGAGCGTTATGGTCGATCTGCTGATTGAGCAGCAGGCCATTGTGCTGATTCTTTTCGCGTAGCGTTTGGCTCAGCAGTTGAACGCGCTGCCAGCGATCGGCCAAGGGCGCATGGTTGGCGTAGGGGGCGCGTTGCCCGCAGGCTTTTTCCTCCCCCAGGCGTTGTTGCTCGAGGTAGGCGACCGTCGCCAGCAGTTGGCTTTTGGCATCGGTTACACGCTGCAACGCCACGCCGGGCAACTGGCCGGAACACAGCAAGTCGTGCTCTTCCTCCAGCACGCCATTGAGCGCCTGCAGCGTTTCCAACAGTTTATCCAGCAGTTGTGCCAGGTTTTCCATAGTGATGACTTATCCTTTACCGCTACTCGCCGCCGCGCCGTCAGTCGCGCCCGGCGTTCCATTGAATGTCGCTCTGCGCGTCTTGCAGCAGCGCGTCGGCGATTTTGCCGGCGTCCATCTTCAGTTCGCCGTTGCGGATCGCCTGCTTGATGGCCTCGACCCGGCCCATATCGATATCCTGGGTGCCCGGCTGCATCAGGCGCGCCTGCGCCTCGCTCAGTTTGACCTGCGTGCCGCTGACGGCCGTTTCGGCCACGGCGGCCTTACGCGGTTGGAGCGGGTTGTCGGCCGGGGTTTCACGCGGTTGCACAGTGGAAACCGGCTGTAACCGCTGGGTGCGATCGATACTCATGGTCCATCTCCGTTTACGCCGTGACCGCTCGGGGGCGACGACGCTGCAATGAAAGTTTTGCGGCCCTGGTGGCCAATAAAATGCTGCTTGATTTGTCTTATCGGCAAGGTTTGCGGAACCTTTACTTTTTTATAACGTAATGCGAATCGCGCCGTCGTCTCCGACTACGCCGCTGACGATCTGCCCGGACGCCATGCGCACGCGCACGCTGTCTTCGGCGGCGGCGTTGTTCATCGCCTTGCCCGCACCGCTGATGTTGAACCCTTCGCCCTGCGCGGTGACCTGTACCGGTTGCCCGGCTTTGATAATCCAGGCGCGGCGCAGCATGGCGAGGGTCAGCGGTTGGCCGGGGCTGATGTTGCGCAGGCTGACGGCGCCTAACGCTTTGCTCGCCTCGGTCAGCGCGCGCGGCGGCAGGGTATCGAGCCGGCCTTCCTTCAGCGTCAGATCCGCTGCGGTCAATCGGCTGCCCGCGCTGATGCCGCGCGCCGAAACCAGATAGCGGCCGAACACCTGCACCTGCGTCTGGATAAAACGCCGCTCCTGGCCACAGCGCGCCGAAATGCTGACGTTGCCGCCGATCCGCGCGTTGGGCGGCAGCGACAGCTGGGGCAGTTCGCAGGCGGGCCATTGGGCCGGCGGCGTGCGCACCCGCACTTTCACCTGTACCGGCTCGCCGGTGAACTTGCCTTTGATGAAGCTATCGATTTGCGTCGCCAGATCGTCGGCGCGCGCGTTCAGACTGCACAGCAGGCCGATAAGCAGCATTTTACCTTTCATCGTCATCTTCTCAAGCTTCATCGGGATACGCGTAAGTGTACCCGCAGCGCGCGCAGGCTAAGCAGATAAATAGCGCCCCATTTTGCGTCTATTCCCGCGATAGGGTGGTGCTGGGGGCGTTTATCCTGTCGACTCCAAATTCTAACCTCGCGGAGGGAGCATGCTCGACAAACTGGACGCGGCTCTGCGCTTTGGCCAAGAGGCGCTGAACTTGCGCGCCCAGCGGCAGGAAATTCTGGCCGCCAACATCGCCAACGCAGACACACCGGGTTATCAGGCGCGGGATATCGATTTCGCCAGCCAATTGAACAAAGTGCTGGAACAAGGGCGCGTCAACGGCAACGGCATGTCGCTGAACCTGACGGCGGCGCGCCACATCCCGGCGCAAACCCTGCAGCCGCCGCAGCTCGATCTGTTGTACCGGGTACCGGACCAGCCGTCGATGGACGGCAACACGGTGGACATGGATCGCGAACGCACCAACTTTGCCGATAACAGCCTGAAATATCAGACCGACCTGACGCTGCTCAACGGGCAGATCAAAGGGATGATGTCCGTGCTGCAACAAGGATAAGGCGCATGTCTTTACTGAATATTTTTGATATCTCCGGCTCGGCGTTATCGGCGCAATCCCAGCGCATGAACGTCAGTGCCAGCAACATGGCCAACGCCGACAGCGTGACCGGCCCGGACGGCGAGCCTTACCGCGCCAAGCAGGTGGTGTTCCAGGTCGCGGCGGCGCCCGGGCAGCCGACCGGCGGCGTGCGCGTTGCCCAGGTGGTGGACGATCCGGCGCCCGAGCGTCTGGTGTACCAGCCGGGCAACCCGCTGGCGGACGCCAAGGGCTACGTGCGCATGCCGAACGTCGACGTAGTGGGGGAAATGGTCAATACCATCTCCGCTTCCCGCAGCTACCAGGCCAACGTCGAGGTGCTCAACACCACCAAGTCGATGATGATGAAAACCCTGACGCTGGGTCAGTAACCGGAGGTTCCCATGGCTATTGCCGCAACCACTAACGAGTCGTTGGACAACACCGTCATCGGTAACAACAGCAAAAATACCAACAGCCAGGATCTGCACAACAGCTTCCTGACGCTGCTGGTGGCGCAGTTGAAAAACCAGGATCCGACCAATCCGATGCAGAACAACGAGCTGACCTCGCAGCTGGCGCAGATCAACACCGTTCAGGGCATCGAAAAACTCAACACCACGCTGGGCTCGATCTCCGGCCAGATCAACAGCAACCAGTCGCTGCAGGCGACGGCGCTGATCGGTCACGGCGTGATGGTGCCGGGCAACAACATTCTGGTCGGCAGCAAGGATGGCAAGGTCAGCACCACGCCGTTTGGCGTGGAACTGGAGCGCGCCGCCGATCAGGTGACCGCCACCATCACCAACGCCAGCGGGCAGGTGGTGCGCACCATCGAAATCGGCGGCCTGACCGCCGGCGTACACGCCTTCACCTGGGACGGTTCGCTGGATGACGGCTCCACCGCGCCAGACGGCGCCTACAAAGTGGCGATTAATGCCAAAGGCAACGGTGAACAGTTGGTGGCGCGTAGCCTGCACTTCGGGCTGGTGAACGGCGTGATCCGCGACGGCAACGGCGCCAAGCTGGATCTCGGCCTGGCGGGCAACGCCACCCTGGAAGACGTGCGACAGATCTTATAACCCTAAGCATCAGGCTCAATCGGACGATAGCCTGACCACTATTCGGAGAATAACATGGCCTTTTCTCAGGCAGTCAGCGGCTTGAACGCGGCAGCAACCAACCTGGACGTGATCGGTAACAACATCGCCAACTCCGCGACCGCGGGCTTCAAATCCGGCAGCGTGTCCTTCGCCGACATGTTCGCCGGTTCGCAGGTTGGGCTGGGCGTTAAAGTGTCCGGCATCACCCAGAACTTTAAGGGCGGCACCACCACCGGCACCAGCCGTGCGCTGGATGTGGCCATCAACGGCAACGGCTTCTTCCGCATGCAGGATAAAGACGGCGGCATCTTCTATACCCGTAACGGCCAGTTCAAGCTGGACGAGAACCGCAACCTGACCAACATGCAGGGCCTGCAGCTGACCGGTTATCCGGCGGCCGGTTCCCCGCCGACCATCCAGCAGGGTGCCAACCCGGTGCCGCTGAGCATTCCTGAAGGCATGATGAACGCCAAGGCGTCTACCTCCGGTGAGATGGTCGCCAACCTAAAGTCCACCCATAAAGTGCCGGAGAACAAGACGTTCGATCCGACCAAACAGGACAGCTACAACTACGTCAACACCATCACCGCCTACGACTCGCTGGGTAATGCGCACAACATCAACGCCTACTTCGTGAAGACGGAAGACAACAAGTGGCAGGTCTATACCCAGGACGGCAGCGCAGCGCCAGTGAACGCCGGCACCATGGAGTTCAGCACCAGCGGCAACCTGGTGAAAACCACCAGCACCAACGGCGCGCCGGGCGAGTTCAGCATGGTGATCCCGATGACCGCCAAAGACGGTGCACCGGCGCAAAACTTCACCCTGAGCTTCGCCGGCAGCATGCAGCAGAACGTGGGCAGCGACTCGGTGAGCAAAGTGGCGCAGGACGGCTATGCCGCCGGTGAATACACCAACTTCCAAATCAACAACGACGGTACCGTCGTGGGCATCTACTCCAACCAGCAGACCCAGGTGCTGGGCCAGATCGTCATGGCCAACTTCTCCAACCCGGAAGGGCTGGCGTCGCAGGGCGATAACGTGTGGCAGGAAACCGGTGCGTCCGGCCAGCCGCGCGTTGGTCTGTCGGGCGGCGGCGGCTTCGGTAAGCTGACCAGCGGCGCGCTGGAGTCTTCCAACGTCGATCTGAGCCAGGAGCTGGTGAACATGATCGTCGCACAACGTAACTACCAGTCCAACGCTCAGACCATCAAGACGCAGGACTCCATCTTGCAGACGCTGGTTAGCCTGCGCTAATAGGGCCGAGTCATGGATCACGCGATTTATACCGCGATGGGCGCGGCGCGCCAAACGCTGGAACAGCAGTCCATCACCGCCAACAACCTGGCCAATGCGTCGACGCCGGGCTTTCGCGCCCAGCTCGCCGCGTTGCGCGCGGTACCGGTCGACGGGCCGAGTATGGCGACGCGCACCTTGGTGACCGCGTCGACGCCGGGCGCCGACATGAGCCAGGGGGCGCTGAACTACACGTCGCGTCCGCTGGACGTGGCGCTGCAGCAGGACGGTTTTCTGGCGGTGAGTGTTATGAAGGAAATCATTTGATATTACCGGGAAGAAAAGGGATTTGGCGGAAATTCGCGGATTTACTGGCTTCGCCTAGCTTAGGCATTTGATACCAGTCAGGGAGAAATTGAGCCGATCGGCAAAACTTTTGATACTATTGGTTGCTTACGTTTAAAAACTAAAGTACTGCGTTCAAAAACAATTCTAACACACTTCTAAAGTCAAAGGCCGGTAAAGCAAATTGGCGCTGATTATTACAGCCACTCAGATACTAACCAGCCTTCTTGCCGGTGCTTGAAAGGTCTGGAGCCTCTACATCTTGACCAGCGTTAAGTGTCTCTTTTTTGATACTGCTTTCCAAGCCGACCAGGAATTTTTCCTTCTCTGAATCATTGCACTGAAGAAGCTTGATATTTTTTTCATCAAGTAAATACAGGACTGTTTCAACCCCCTTCCTTGCTAGTGTCATCGTTAGTTGCTCTCGTTCATCCTGGGTCAGAAACGATAACATTCGTGATAGTTCATCCTGCGTGTCCCCTCCCTTTATCATGACTGGTGATTTTGGTGATAAATTGGTGTTTCCGGTCTTCAACCATTCAAGGCTGACACCTTCGTGTGCAGCAATGTTAGCTAAGAGGTTTTCTCTCGGCATTGGTGGTTCGACGCTAGTTTTGTAGTAGCTGTTAAGAGTGTTAACACTAATTCCCCAGGCTCTAGCAGCCGCACTTCGTGAGGCGTACCGTCTTACCAATTGTGTGAGTCTATCAATTACAGGTTCTTTTCCTTCCGGCTGAAAAGCACCTTGTGGTTCTTTTATCATATAACGTTCCTTGCAATCTATCCTGTTGATAAATAACACCAAAAGCAAACAACCACCAAAATCACCAAAAATACCTTGTTATCGTGTTTTTGGTGATCTAATCTTTATCCATACGGATACCCGCGCAGTTATCCGCGCGGATAACTTTTTAGGATAGAGGAAACATGAGCCGAAATGAAGATCTGAATGCCGACTGGCATCCTGAGACCATCAAAGCTGAGATCCACAAGCGTGGATTGTCCTTCCGGGCGCTCTCCCTACAGGCTGGCTACAGTAAGGATTCGCTGAAGAGCGTGCTGCGCACTCCCTGCAAGCCCTACCAACAGATCGTTGCTGACGCTCTCGGTGTATCTCCGGAAGCTATTTGGCCGAGCCGTTACACAACAACCAGTTACATCAATAAGGCGGTCTGATCATGTTCTTTGTTGCTAAGGAGTTGGTCGGTATTCCAGGCCTGCCTAAAACGGCGAAAGGCATCAGAGAAGCGCTGTGCCGATTCTCTGCCGGTTCAGAGTCACTTGTCCGCAAGCGTACCGGCAGCAAGGCTTTCGAATATCACATCGATTGCCTGCCGGATGTTGCGCAGCAATCGCTGCGGGCACGCCAGATTAAAGAACTGATGAACGATTCCGCAAAAGAACTTCCAGCGGCGAAACCTCAGTCTCCGGCTGCACCCCGTGCCAAAAGCGCTGACGAAAGTAAAATCGCGGTCTATCGTAAGTGTCCGGCGTTGCTGGAGCAGAAACTGAACACTCTGACGGCAGCCCAACGCCAAACCGCTGATGCCCGTATGGCCCTGGTTGTTGAGGTGATGCGTCTCGGGGATTTGCCGGGATTCAGCCGTGCCAAAGCTATCCGGGAGATCGTGCGTCAAGCTCAGGCAAGCGAGTTGCCTGAACGCCTGGCTAATGCGGCGGCCGCCGCAAATGCCAAGAAAGGAACATCACGCTCCCTGAGCGAAATCTCCCTCAAACGCTGGGTGGCAGACTTCAATAAAACGAGTTCAGCCGCTGAGCGCCTGCTGTTGCTTGCTCCCGGTAAGCGTCAAGTCGTTAAACCGGAGGAAATCAAGTGGTTGCCCGAATTCCTTAGCTTCTATCGCCGACCGGATGGGCGCGGCATTCAAGAAGCCTATGATGATTTCGCAAAGGAGTGGGTCGAGCGATATCAGGATGATCTCCTGATGCGCGCTGCCATCCCCTCTTATGATCAGGTGTGCTATGCCATGAATAAGTTACCTGTTGTCGTCAAACAAAAAGGTCGCATCACCGGCAGTGAATTCCGTCAGTATGAGGGGTTTATTCGCCGTGACTGGGAGTCGCTGCCGGTGAATTACGTCTGGATTGGTGACGGTCACGGCATGAAAATGAAGGTTGCCCACCCTGACCACGGCAACCCGTTCTCTCCAGAGGTGACGTTCATTTTGGATGGTAGCTGTCGCTTTATTGTCGGGTGGAGTCTGGCACTGTCGGAAAGTGTCATTGCCGTTGCTGATGCGCTGCGCCACGGCATCAAAAATCACGGGAAGCCTTTCCTGTACTACTCCGATAACGGGGGCGGTGAAACCAACAACACCTTCGATGCTGAGCTGACCGGTATTTTACCCCGCCTGGGAATCGATCACCGCCTGGGTATCCCCGAGAATCCGCAGGGTCGCGGCATCATTGAGCGACTCAACCGCTCATTGGCTATGCGCATCTCCCGCCAGTTTGCCACCTATTACGGCACCGGCGCAGACCGTAGCACCGTTCGCCGCATGACAAAGGCCCTGCAATCGGCAACGAATGCCGCCAATAAGGGTAAAGAACTGAGCGCAAAACAAGAGAAAACCCTGCGTGATTTGCCGTCATGGGAGGCGCTGATTGATGCCATTGAGGCTGGCGTGGAGTGGTACAACAACCGCCCCCACGACTCTTTGCCCCTGCGTGGTGATGGCGAACACTTCACTCCGGCACAGTTCCGTCGCTACAAATTGGAAAAAGAAGCCACGGCGATCGAGTGGCTGTCTGACCTGGAGCTGCGTGAGATGTTTATGCCACAGATTGAGCGACATGTAAGCCGCTGCGAAGTTCGGTTATTTAATAACTTCTATTACTCACCCGAGTTGAACAATGAACACGGTAATCAGGTGCTGGTGAATTATGACCTGCATGATGCCTCTAAGGTTATCGTCCGTCGCCTGGATGGTTCGTTTATTTGCGAAGCCATTTGGGATGGCAACAAACAGCAGGCATTCCCGGTTACTGCCGAATATCACCAACGTCAACAACGTATTAAAGGGATGCGGCAGCGTGGAGAAGAGAAGGTCCGCCTGGCTGAAGCTGAAAACGTGCATACGCTGGCAGCACCGGCAGAACAGGACTGGCTTCCAGGCAATGTCTATAAACCGGTGCGACGAACAACACCTGTGATGCTGGCAGACGTGGAGGATGCTGAGTACAGCGAAGATGAATATCTCAATAACTCGCTAGATATTCTTGAATCAAATAAGCGCAAGAACGCGATTTAACAGCAATTAAATACAGTTCAAATAATGGAGTTAATTATGTCTGAAGTGAATATTACTGATATTCGCGAGGCTGTCCGCAACCTGGTGGATGGTGAGCGCGTAACTTTCGCCCGTATGGCACGTGAAATCGGCCTGTCTACCAGTGTGGTCAGTGGCTTTATGAATAACAAATACGCCGGGGATAATGACCGTGTGGAAAAGGCTATTCAGCGCTGGGTCGAGAAGCAACACACTGTAGCCGAATTGCCGGAGCCTCCGCGCTTTATTGAGACGCCGACCGTCAAGCAGATATGGACAGCCTTCCGCTATGCACACCTGACGGAATGCATCGGCGTGGTCTGCGGTAACCCTGGCGTCGGTAAGTCTGAGTCTGCGCGGGAATACCGCCGCAGCAACGACAACGTTTGGATGATTACCATCACGCCAGCCTGTGCCAGCGTGCTTGAGTGCCTGACCGAGTTAGCCTATGAACTGGGCATGAACGATGCCCCGCGCCGTAAGGGGCCGCTGGCGCGTGCGCTGCGTCGTCGCCTGGAGGGTACACAGGGCCTCATCATCATTGATGAGGCCGACCACCTAGGTGCTGAAACCCTCGAAGAACTGCGACTGATGCAGGAAGCCACACGTGTCGGACTGGTGCTGATGGGAAACCATCGTGTCTATTCCAACATGACCGGCGGCAACCGCACCGTGGAGTTCGCCCGTCTGTTCTCCCGTATCGCCAAACGTGTCGCCATCAACAAAACCAAAAAGGCGGATGTGGCTGCTATTGCTGATGCCTGGCACATCCATGGTGAGAAAGAGCGGGAGTTGCTGCAACAAATTGCTCAGAAGCCGGGAGCACTGCGCATCCTCAGTCATTCCCTGCGCCTTGCTGCTATGACCGCCCACGGGGCCGGTGAGTCCGTGAACGAAAGCTACATCCTGAAAGCCTTCCGCGATCTGGATTTGGATGTTGATGTTTCTACCCTGTTGAGAGGCTAACACCATGATTAACCCGACCAAGTTGGTAAACGCGCTGGGCTGGCTGCAACGCCGCAACGTCGAAATCAAGCATGTGAATATTAGCCGTGCTCAACCTATCGTTGAAGTCGCCGCGCCAGACGCTGACCTGAAGCGCAAAGCGCATAACTACCATGCTGTATCCGCCGCCACTATTCAGGGCTGCATTATTTACTGGAGATAATTATGGAAAAAGTGAAATTTCTGGAGATGAAGATCCGCTTCTATGTGACAAAGGACGGAGCCATCAAACAAGATATTGATTCGAAGTTTATGAAAACTGAAATGGCTAAGGAATTTAGCGAAAAATATATTAAAGCGTTTGTGGAGTTACAAGGTGGCTTGGTTGCGGATGTTTCCAAAGCTGTAATTGGCAATGATATTAAGAGTTTTCACTGAGGTGTTTATGAATAAAGAGATTGAACAAACCGGCTACCGCAAAAACGCCCAGGGTTATCTCGTTCCGGAAGACTTGATTCGCCCGGTCGATAAGTTGCGTGATGATGTCGTACTGGATATTGTCGAAGCCGCCAAGGTATTACGCCAGGCGATGGTAGATTTCAAGACCGCTTCCATGCAAAAAATCGGTGATTTTACCGACCTATCATCGAAGGAGTACGGCGTGGAGTATGGTGGTACCAAGGGCAACGTCACCTTGCCGAGCTTTGACGGGCAGTTCAAAATCCTGCGCGCCGTTGGTGACCACCGCGTTTTCGATGAGCGCATTCAGGCGGCAAAAAAAACTGATTGATGACTGTGTCATCGCGTGGTCAGACGGTGCGAACGACAACCTGAAAGCGCTGGTTGACCATGCTTTCCGCGTCAACAAGCAAGGCCGCATTGATGTGAACGAGGTGTTGGGTCTGCGACAGGTTGAAATCGATGACGCACGCTGGCAGGAGGCGATGGACGCCATCGCCGATTCTATCCGGGTGACCGGCACCAGCCAATATCTGCGGATTTACGAGCGGCAGCCAAATGGCAAGTACGAGCAAGTTAGCCTGGATATTGCCGGAGTCTGAGATGAAAGCAATCAACGCCAGTGAATTTAATGAAAAGTACAAAGTCGGCAGCATGTTTATTTACCAGTCCTGCCCGATTTTACGCGGTGGTCCGATTGTAAAAACGGTAGGGCCAGCCAGGGATTTCAAAGTTTCAGGCACGGTGGTTGAGATAAATCAGGAACCTTATTTCGTTAAAGTCACCGCGCTGACCGCAGCTTAATTTATTCAATTGTGTTTTTGTCGGGCGTAGGTGCGCCGGGGTGCGCTTACGCCTAAATCAAGGGGGATGGGAATGAAACGGACAGCCTGGATTTGTACTTTCGCCGCTTCATTATGCTTTTGGGCCTTGGGCTTAATCTTTATTTTATGGGGTCGGAGTTAATATGAATAAACCGCAATTAATCCGATTGATTCATGTAGCCAAGGGAAAGCTGAGTATCCCTGACGATGCCTATCGTGCGTTGCTGGCGAACACCGCTAACGGGAAAACCAGTTGCAGCCAGATGTCGGTTATGGAGCTGCATGACGTCTATGCCGAGCTGCAAGGTAAAGGGTTCAAACGTAGCTTCAAGAAAACCACAAAGCGTGTGCGTGAGAACGCCAAGGGCGCACCGCGTGTGGAGGAGATCAGCAAGCTTCGAGCCATCTGGGCCACCATGCACCGTCACGGCTTTGTCGAAAGCGGTGAAGAGACCGCATTGAACAACTACGTCAAGCGCATGAGTCGCCAGCTCAATGGCGGTGCCGGTGTAGATGAGGTGGGCTGGCTCGACGGCTATCTGGCGTTTCGTGTGCTGGAATGCCTGAAGCAATGGCATATCCGCATGATGCTGGCAACGCTGGACGCCCGCAAGAAGCCCCGCCCGCAACACCCGCTGACCGGTGAAGAGGCACGGAGCTATGACATTATCTTTGATGCTTACGAGGACTCACTATGAAGCTAGGCCGCTGTCCTGTCTGTCATTCTGATTTGCATCTCGACGCCATCCTGGAAGACGACGCTGGGCGTGAGTTGCTGACGTTGTTAACCAAACTGCCGGGGGGAGCAGCCAAAGCGATGGTGGCGTATATCGGGTTGTTCCGCCCGGAGAAGTCGAACCTGTCCCATTCTCGGGCTGTGAAACTCATCAACGAAGTGCTTGCACAGCATCAGCCGGGTCGAGTGCTGACCCATGCCCTGAGCGAAACCGTTGAGCGTATACGGGCAAAGCGCGTCAAGGGTGACAAAAAGCCGCTGAGTGGCCACAGCTATTTGCGGGAGGTTTACCGCACTTCTGAACAAATGTTCGCGCAGACCAGCAATATCGCTGCACGTGAACGCGACGAAAGCAAGCGTGAGACTGACCAAGATAAGAGCCGCGACGATTATCTGGCCCATATGCACCGTCTGGGTCAAGACGTGTCAAAATTGCCTGGCGGTACAGAGTGGCTAGAACGTAATGGAGGTGGAAACCATGGCTGATAACCTTGAGCTTTTCGACGACGACCAGGATGATAGTCTGCTGAGCCATCTTGACGACGCCGATGAAGGCAGTCGTTTTCCTGCACTATTGGCTGAGCTTAACGCGCTGCTCCGTACTGAATTGGTCCGGTTAGGCTATGACCCACGCCATTCGCTTGAGCTGGTTGTCGCCATCAGTAAACAGATTGGCGGTATGCAGGTGTATTTTCCACGAGGCCAGGCGTTAGAATACCTTGTTCGTGATATGCGAATCTGGCGTGATTTCACTGGAGACAATGTTCATGAGCTTGTAGAAAAATACCATGTAACATACAAAACGGTGTATAAAGCCATCAAGCGGATGCGTAAGCTTGAAGTCGGGAAAAGGCAACTATCTCTGGATATGGAGTAAGAAATGGCAGGTGTTATTTTTGTCAATTTGGTGATAATCGTTTGTGCATTTTGGGTATTTAACGATGCAGCGAATCATAAAGTTGGTGTTTATAAAATTAAAGAAGGACACAGCAAAGGCTACAGTACGGGGTTGTCCCCTATAGTTTGGGGGGTTGGTTCTCTATTCATTTTCATGTTCTTTATTTATCTGGTGCGCCGAAAAGCGTTAATCACATCAGCAATAGATAACCCTGTTGATACTGACAAGAGTACAGGTTTTATTATTCTTTTCCTGATAACCTCGGCTCTGCTGATGTTCTCATTTAGAGACATCTTGTTCATCTAATCTCTGTTGATTTAATGGAAGCCGGTAAATCCGGCTTTTTTTACGCCTGTCGCACTATGGAAGCCTCAGCTTATTTCTTACAGCGAGCTTTCCAGAGGTGCAAATGTGAGTCAGTTCAATCCTACCCCAGCGTTTACCCACGCCGTTGCTTTTGTCCTGGGCAAAGAAGGCGGTTACGTCAATGACCCTGCCGACAAGGGCGGTGATACCAAGTACGGCATTTCCGACAAGCGCGATGGCATCGCCGACGGCATGACCGACGTTGACGGTGACGGCAAGCCCGACACCCGCATCAAAAACTTGACCCTCGAACAGGCCAGCCAGATTTACTTCCGTGATTACTGGTATCCGGCTTACTGCCCTGATTGGCCGGACGGTATCTCGCTGTTGGTCTTTGATGCCGCCGTTCAGCATGGTGTTAAAAAATCCATTTTTCTGTTGCAGGAAGCTGTTGGATTCAGCGGCAAAGCTGTAGATGGGATTATTGGTAAAAACACCCGTTCGGCTGTTCTGACTGCTGATCCCGAATGGCTCATCACCCATTACCTGATGCGCCGCGCCCGCTATTACGCCGACATCATCAAGTCCAATCCGTCACAGGGTAAATACCTCAATGGGTGGTTCAACCGCCTAGACGATGTGGCGAACGCGGCCTGGGAAGTGGTCGGCGGTTCGGCATCGGTTGCCCGGAGCTAACCATGGGTAAAGGCTGGGATGAGTCATTTCGCCAGGGCAAGCGGGACCGCCTCAAAAAAGAGGTGATCCACCGCATGGTCGGTGGCCCCAAACCGGAGCCGGTGAGCTATCGGGGCTGTGACGGGACCCATGCCAGCTTTTACATGAAGGGCTGGGAGTCCGTCGGCCCACGCGATATTGCCTGGCAATGCCAGCGCTACAAGGAACAACACCGTGATAACCATGAACACCGTGAACAACATCGTTAACTCTGCCTGGTTGGTCGGCATCTTGCTGTTGATCTCCCTGATTCTGGCCACCGGATTACCGCAGGCCTCATTGTGGTATTGGCTGCTGGCGCTGCTCGGCGGTGGCTTGGCTTACCTGGGGATTTGGCTCGAGGACAAAAGCAATGCATTTTCCCACCGGGAGATGCTTTCCGTATTACTCAGCACCCTCGGCAACTTCCTGGGGATGGTGGCTTTCTTCATCGCGCCATTCGGCGGTATCCAGTTACTGGCCTTTGCCACCGGCCTGCTGGCTGTACGTCTGGTTTGCTATAAGGGGCTGCTGCCGTGGATCCAATAACCGTGTCAACAGTTGCCGGGGTGCTGATGAAAGCCGGTCCATCCGTGCTGCGTGCCGTTGGCGGTTTGTTCGGCAGTGCCTCAGCCAAGACAGCGGACACCGTCGCCGGGATGGTGGAAGCCGTCAACAGTGCGGTCAACCCGCAGGACCGCCAGCGCGTCCTGGAACAGAAGCTGGCGTCACTCCCGCCGGAGCAGTTCGTGCAGATTGAGAAACTCAAGACTGAGCTGGAGAAGATCCAGGCCGAACGTGAACGTAACCGGTTTGCCGATCAGCAGGCTGCCCACCACGAACAGCAGGAGACCATTCGCAACGGTGACAACGCCGTTGATGATTATGTGCGCCGCACCCGCCCGTTGATGGCGCGTCTGTCACTCTACAGCTCCATCGCCTATGTGCTGTTGCTGGCCATCGGACAGCAGGCGGCGGCGATTGCTACCGCTGCCGGTCATGCGCTGACGATGCCCGCGCCGGATTGGGATATCGCCCTGATGTTGGCGACCCCGGCACTGGGGTATCTCGGTTTCCGCACGCTGGATGGGTTCGCCCGCTTCAGCAAGTCCAGCAAGCACAAACTGCCGGTGGTGAAGTAATGGGTGATGCGTTCGACCGCGCCAGCGAACTGGAAATGGAAGACCGTAAACGAGCGTTAAATACCCATTTAAACCGGGTTAAAGAGGCGCCTGTCGAGTATGGCTATTGCAATGACTGCGGGGACGACATTCCCGCGCGGCGGCTGGCGTCGCTACCTGATGCAGTCTGCTGCGTGACCTGCCAACAAATCAGAGAAGAACGGGAGGCCCAGCGTGGATTGGGAAGTCGTTAAGGGCAACTGGGCCATCATTTGGGCGTTGTTCATGTCTGCCGTCAACGTGATCCAGTTACTGCTCGCAAAAACCTATGTGAAGCGTGAGGAGCTGGAGTTGTTCCGCACACGTCTGCAATCCATGGAGAACACCATCGCCGGGCTACCGAGTCAAAAAGACTTGCACCAGTTGCAGCTTGAAATGAGCAATTTACGGGGGGATCTACGGGAACTCGGCCCGGCGATTCGCCAGGTCAAGCATGTCAGCGATCTGTTGTTGGAAAACGAACTGAAGGATAAATGAGGCCCATGGCTATGCGTGAAATTCTTGATAGCGATCAGCGACTGGTCATCTTGCGTTCCTTGCTGGAGTGCGGTGACAGCGCGAACGAATCCGTGCTGCAAACCTGCCTTGAGGCGTATGGGCACAGTACATCCCGTGATGTGGTACGCACGCATCTGGCCTGGCTGGCGGAGCAGCGACTTGTCAGCCTGCGCGATGTGGCCGGATGTTATGTCGCAACGATCACCGGTCGCGGTGACGATGTAGCCAACGGCCGGGCTGTCGTGCCTGGTGTCAAAAAGCCACGGGCGCGGGGGTAACGATGGCGAAACCAAAAGCATTGCCCGCTGCGGGGCGTAAGGTTATTAGACAGCTTGCTGCCGCGTTAGTTTGTGCCGAGGTTGAGGCAAAGGTGATTGCGCCCTTGTTCGAGGAGAAAACCGGCAAGCCCTATAAGTACGACGCTCCCAACAGTTACCTCAATGTTTTCCTGGATTCCGATCCGGAAATTCGTCGCGCCTGGAAACTGATGCAGAAAGATATTGTGTCAACCCGCCAAGGTTTCGCCGACAGGGTAAGGAGAGAACGTGACAACTGAACAACGTCCGACCCGTGGCCGTCCATCAAAAGTTGACCTGCTGCCGGAGGCCATCCGGGACGCACTGCACCAGATGCTGCGCGACAAACGCCACACTCAGGAAGAAATCCGCGAGGCTATCAACTCGCTGATTGACCAGCATGAGTTGCCGGACGATATGCAGCTCAGTCGCACCGGCCTGAACCGCTACGCCAGCCGCATGGAGGCCGTTGGCTCCAAAATCCGGGCGTCAAGGGAAATGGCGGAGATCTGGGCCGCCAAACTGGGTTCCGCGCCGACGTCTGACGTCGGCAAATTGTTGATGGAGTTTGTGAAAACCCTAGCGTTTGAAACGTCAATGGCATTGGCCGAGACCGAGAAAACCGTTGAACCTAAGGCGCTAGGCCAATTGGCATTGGTCGCGCAGCGTATCGAGGCCGCGCAGATGGTCAGCCACAAGCGTGAAAAAGAGATCCGCCAGGCGTTCGCGGAGGAAGCGGCGGCCACAGCGGAGAAAATCGTGTCTCAGGCGGGGTTGTCTGCGGATAAGGCAGCAGATATCAAACGCCAGATATTGGGGATTGCGTGATGCTAACAGCCAGCTTAAACGCCATTGCGACCGGCATTAACGGCGGGGAGGACTTCGATGAAAACGAAGTCCTCCTTGGTTATCAGCGCCGCTGGATCGCCGACGACTCACCGCTGAAGATTGCGGAGAAATCCCGCCGAACCGGTATCACCTGGGCAGAGGCGGCAGATGCCGCTTTAACGGCGTCGAAAGCCAAAGCCGCCGGTGGCACCAATCACTTTTACGTCGGCTCCAACAAGGAGATGGCCCGCGAGTTTATCGATGCGGCGGCGATGTGGGCCAAAGCCTACGACCTGGCCGCGGCTGACGTTTGCGAAGAAGTCCTGGCCGATGACGATAAGGACATTCTGACGTTTGTCATCTACTTTGCCAGCGGGTTCAAAGTGCAAGCGCTGTCTAGTAACCCCAGCAACCTGCGCGGTATGCAAGGCAACGTGACTATCGACGAAGCGGCGTTCCATGAACGCCTGGCGGAGGTGCTGAAGGCGGCGCTGGCGCTCACCATGTGGGGCGCAAAAGTCCGCCTTATCAGTACCCATAACGGCACGGACAATCTGTTCAACGAGTTGATCCAGGACAGTCGCGCCGGGAAGAAACGCTATTCCGTTCACACCATCACCCTGGATGATGCGTGCCGCGATGGCTTGTACAAGCGCATCTGCCAGGTGAAAAAGCGCGAATGGAGCCAGCCCGCAGAAGACCAATGGAAAGCCGATCTGTTGCGCGATACTGCCACACAGGATGATGCTCTGGAGGAATACTATTGCGTGCCGAAGAACGGCAGCGGCACCTACCTGGCCCGCTCAATCCGAGAGCGTGCCGCTCGCGGTGACGGCCCTGTTCTGCGCTTTACCGGCTCGGCGGAGTTCAACGCCCTGCCGGAAGGGATGCGGGCGCTGGATATGCGGGAATGGCTGGAGAACACCGTGCTGCCGGTACTTAACCAGCTCCCCGAAAAACGTCACGCGCTGGGCGAAGACTTTGCGCGCTCCGGTCACCTGACGGTCTTTGCGCCGATCACTATCAACGATGACACCACGCGAACGGTGCCGTTCTTGGTCGAGCTGGCGAACGTCCCCTACAAGCAGCAGGAGCAGGCGCTGTTCTTCATCTGCGACCGTCTGCCGCATCGTGACGGCATCAAACTTGATGGGCGCGGCAACGGCAACTACCTAGCCGAGCAGGCCGCCGAACGCTACGGTGCCGAAGTGGAAGTCGTGATGCCGTCTGTCGCCCACTACCGCGAGAACATGCCGCGCTTCAAGGCAGCGTTTGAAGACGATGAACTGATCCTGCCGAAGCATGAGGATGTTGTTAACGACCTGGGGCAGATTGTCGTCTTGCGCGGCGTGCCGGGTATCGATGACCGGGAGAATACCGGCAGCGATGGCCACAAGCGGCACGGTGACAGCGCCTATGCGATTTTCCTGGCCTATCTGGCCAGTAAAGAGGATTGCCGCCGTTATGAGCTGCACCGACTCCATCAACCCGAACGGCCGGAGGAGCGCGACGAGCGCCGCCAAATGCGCATCACGCGCGGGCTGAAAAATCAACGAGGGCTGTTGTAATGTTAAACAAGCTGACCGGAGTCATCCGTAACCTGTTTCACCCTGCCACCGGTGACAAGGTAGAGGTAAGTCAAGACCTGCTGAAGGAAGAACAAACCCGCGCCCGCGCCACCGGCACCCGCCGCGCCAATGCCGGTATCAGCGTCGCCAGCACCATCACGCCGCAACGCCTGGCGGGGGTGCTGCGCAACGCGGCCGACGGCAATGCCCTGGACTATTTCATCCTGGCCGAAGAAATGGAGGAGCGAGACCTTCACTACTCCAGCGTGCTGCGTACCCGTAAGCTCACCGTCGCCGGAATTATCCCGACGGTCGAGGCCGCCAGCGATGATGCGCGCGACGTCGAGCTGGCCGATGCTGTCCGCGTAATGATTGAGCGCCCGCAGCTCCCTGAGCTGCTGTTTGACCTGCTTGACGGGTTGGGTAAAGGCATTGCCGTGGCGGAGATCCTTTGGGACACCTCGACCGTGCCATGGATGCCGCGTGATTATTCCTGGGTTGATCCACGTTTCCTCAAGATGGACGCGGATACGCTGCGCCAGGTACATGTGTTGACCGAAGCGGAGCCGTTCAACGGCGAGCCGTTGGCCGCGTACAAATACATCATCCATCAGCCCCGCCTTAAATCCGGCTTGCCGCTGCGTAACGGCCTGGCGCGTCTGGTGGCGGTCATGTATATGCTGAAGTCATTCACGGTGCGCGACTGGTGGGCGTTCGGTGAGAAGTTCGGTTTGCCGATCACCATCGGCAAATATGGTAATAACGCCAGCGCAGAAGATATTCAGACCCTGATTGACGCCATCGCGTCTCTGGCCTCCGATGCCGGGTGCGCTATCCCGTCCACCATGCAGGTGGACATGGTCGAGACCGCCAGCCGCCAGGGCGGCGGCGACTTGTTCAAGGGCATGGCGGAATGGTGTGACGCGCAAACCAGTAAGGCGGTGCTGGGGCAGACGATGACCACCGACAACGGCAGCAGTCAGAGCCAGGCCAACGTCCATGACCGGGTGCGCATGGATATCGCCAGGTGGGATGCTCGCCAACTGGAGAACACCCTCAATGAGTTCCTGGTGCGACCATTCATCATGCTCAACTATGGCCCGCAGGCCAATTACCCGAAAGTCTGCCTGCGTATCAATGAGCCGGAAGACCTTAAGGCCATGGTGGAAGCGCTGGTTCCGCTGATTGACCGGGGGATGAAGATCCAGTCGTCGGCGCTGCGTGACAAGTTTGGCCTGGACGAGCCGGAAGATGGTTCCGATATCCTGCAACCTGCCGGGAGCCAGAGTGGCTATGCCATGTTGCCCGCCCTTAACCGCGAACAGTTAGCGTTGAATCGCGAGTCTACACCGGATGATATTGACCTGTTGGCCAACGAGGGGATCAACGACTGGCAGCGCGTTGGCACGGCGTTCACCAATCCGGTATTAGCGCTGGTCAATGAGGTTGGCAGCTATGAAGAGTTCCTGGCGCGATTGCCGGAGCTGCAAGCCAGCCTGGATGCCAGCGAGTTTATCGAAGGGTTGACGCAACTGTGCTTCAAGGCGCGCGGCCTGGGAGATATGAACGATGGCTGATAACGACATTGTCCCCAAAGAGGCCTTGGCCTGGTTCAAGGCCAAGAAGCTCAAACCCGGCTTTGATTACCGTGATGTGTGGCTTGAGGAGCACAGCGCCGCATTTACCGTGGCGAAGATGACGCAGCTCGATTTGCTCAGCGATGTGAAAGCCCTGGTCACCCAGGCGCTGGCCGAGGGCCAGACCTTCCGCGACTTTCAGAAAGTATTGGAGCCGCTGTTGGTCAAACGCGGATGGTGGGGAGTGCGGGAGATGGACGACCCGTTGACCGGCGAAACCCGCGTCGTGCAGCTCGGCAGCGATAGCCGCCTGCGCACTATCTACAACACCAACATGCGCACCGCCCGCAGTGCCGGGCAGTGGCAGCGCATTGAGCGAACCAAGCGCGCGATGCCGTACCTGATTTATACCCTGGGGCCGTCCAGGGAGCACCGCGTGGATCATCTCCAATGGGCCAACACGTGCCTGCCTGTCGATCACCCGTTCTGGTTGACTCACATCGGCCCGAACGGCTGGGGCTGCAAATGCGGGGTGCGCCAGGTCAGTAAATATGAGTACGACCAGATGGTGCAAAATGGCGTGGTGGAGACTGCGCCGGTATTTGACGGTAACGGCCAACCCACCGGCCAGATTAGTCGCTCCAGGGTGCCATTGAAAACGCAGGCTCCGCCAGTCAAGAACGTCAAATGGTTGAACAAGCGCACCGGCGAGGAGGAGCTGGTGCCGGAGGGTATTGACCCTGGGTGGAACTACAATCCCGGCATTAGTCGCCAGGCCGCACTGGAGCGCCAGCTCCAGACCAAACAGCAGGCTTTTGATGCTGGCCGCTGACTTCGGCGGATAACCTCACTGTAACGCGCGTAGTGACGCTAACGCGCTCTGTGGTACGATGGCGCATAGAAAATTTGTTAAACGCTCCTGTGAGCTTTTAAACGTGTTTTAAACACGGTTCTCTACCGCATTTGGAGGGAAAGCGGTTAATCCACCTTTCCCTCCGTTCCCCCGCACACTGTCCACACGATTTCTTTGTGTGGATGACCCCCATGTCCGTTGAATTGCTGGCGCTTTGTTTCGAGCTGCCGGACACCATTGACAACAAGCTGCCTGAATGGCTGCCGATGCTGCCTGTCGGTTCGTTCACCGGACGCGATGGCCGTTCGTGGATCACCAACGAACCGGAAGCCGTGATTGCCGCGTCGCTGCAATACAACAAGCTGCCGTTCGATATGGAGCACGCCACCGAGCTGAAAGGCCCGCAAGGCGACCCCGCGCCCGCCTACGGCTGGATCACCGACCTGAAAATCGACGGTGATCAGATTTGGGCACGCGTTGAGTGGACCCCTGAGGGGGCAGCACTCATCCAGGGGAAAAAGTACCTCTACTACAGCCCTGCATTCCATTTCACCGCCAGCGGCCTGGTCACGAAATTGTCCAGCGTCGGCCTGACCAACAAACCCAATTTATTTGTACCTGCCCTTAACTCGGAGAACACCATGAAACTGCCTGAACAGATTGCGGCAGCCTTGGGCCTGGGCGCAGATGCCACCGTTGAATCCGGTGTCACTGCTATCCAGGGCCTGAAGCACGCCGAACAGGTCGCATTGAACCGTGCGCAAAATCCCGATCTGACGTCCTGGGTGCCGAAAGAGACCCATCAGTTGGCGCTCAATCGTGCGGAAACGGCGGAGACCGCGTTGAAAGAACGCGCAGAGAAAGACGCGGAAGGCCTGGTGGATGCGGCGATTGCCGCAGGCAAAATCGCACCGGCTAACCGTGATATGTACCTGGCAACCTGCCGCACCGAGGAAGGTCGAACACAGTTCGGCGCGTTCACTGAAGCTGCACCGGTGATTGTGAACACCGAATCGGCGAAAAAGCCAGGCCAGAAGGACAAGCAGGCGCTGACCGAAACCGAGGTGGCCATGTGCCGTTCCATGGGTATCACCGAGGTGGAGTTCCTGGCCGCCAAACCTAACGCCACTGAGGAATAACCGTAATGCCAACACCTAATGCAGAGATTTTGCACGCACTGACAACCTCCCTGAGCGCCGCGTTTACCGCCGGGCTGTCAGGCGTAGAGCCGCAATACCTGCGTATCGCTACAGAAGTGCCGAGCGGGTCCGCTTCAAACACCTACGGCTGGTTGTCAGATTTACCGGGCATCAAGGAATGGATTAGCGACCGCCAGCTCGCCGTGCTGAGCCAGCAGGGTTACACCATCAGCAACAAGACCTGGGAAAGCTCCATCCGTGTGAAGCGCGAAAACATCGAAGATGACCAGATTGGCCAATACAGCGTGATTGCCAAGGCGTTCGGTCGCCAGGTGAGCGAGTTCCCGGACACACTGAGCTTCCCGCTGTTGGTCGCAGGCTTCAACACGCTGTGCTTCGACGGCCAGAACTTCTTCGACACTGACCACCCGATGGCCGGTGGCACCTACAGCAACATCGTGGGTGACGGTACCGAGACGGGTGAGCCGTGGTTCCTGATTGATGAGTCTCAGGTGCTGAAGCCCATCCTGTACCAAAACCGTCGTCCCTTTAAGTTCATCTCCCTGGATGACCTCAACAGCGAGCACACCTTCCTGAAGAATGAGTTTCTTTATGGGGTGGATGGTCGTTGCAACGTTGGTTTCGGTTTCTGGCAAACCGCTGTGGGGTCGCGCGCGCCGCTGAACGTGGCGAATTATGAGAAAGCCGTCGAAGTCCTTCAGGGGATGCAACGTGCCGATGGTTCCCCATTGGGCATCCGGCCGACCACGCTGGTCGTCGGACGCAAAAACCGCGCAGCGGCAAAACGGGTTATCGACGCCATGCTGATCAATGGCGGTGACTCCAACATCTACTACAAGGATGTGGATATCCTCAACAGCCCGTTCATCGTGACGCCTGCTGCGCCACCGTCCGGCGGCTAAGCCGGGTTAACCAGCGTTTACACCCTCTTTATCGGGTGTGCAAGCACCCGATAAAGCCACCAGAAAGAGGATGGAAAAGTGAGTGGGAAGCCAAACAAGAAACAGCAGGAGCAAGCCGGTCAGGCAGCTCCAGCAGAAGTTAAAGCGCCTGAAGCGCCGGTTATTACTCCGACTGTTGCAGGACACTATCAGGCCGTTACCCAGCCCGGTGCGCCATCGCAACCGGATACGCCAGCACCTGAGCTGACCGGCGATGCTAATCCGGCGGACGTTGAGGTGTTGCTGGTAAAAGCCGTGTCAGGAAACGGCTTCTGGCGCGCCGGGCGGTTCTGGCCACATGAAGGTGTCCATGCTTTCGTCAGTGATGATCCGGACGGCGATAATGCTGCCAGTCTGGCGGAAGACGGCGCAACGCCGTTCATTAGCGTTGCGAATGCCGAACGGCTGAAAGCAGAGCCAAACCTCCATGTCACCGTCGTCGAAACGGTCAGCACCGACGACAAGGGGGAATAATGAGATACGTCACCCGTGAAGACCTGCTGACGGCTGACGGCTCTTTTGTCTGGAACGTCGCCATGAACCCGGAGACGGAGCAGCTTGACGAAGCCGCTATCAGCCAGGCGTTGGACGACACCGACGAGGAGATCAACTCCTGGTTGTCACGTCGCTTCAAGTTACCGCTGGAAACAACGGTGCCGCGTCTGCTGCAACGGGTCGCGGTGTCCATCGCCTTTTACTGGCTGGCCGATCGAGATAACCAGGTTACCGAGCTGGTGCAAAAGCGCTATGACGAGGCGGTCAAGACGCTGAAGGATATCGCCAACGGCCAGCGCGACCTGGGCCTGCCGACAACGGATCAACCCACGGAAGGTACCGGCGGTAAGGTCATCATGGTCGGCGAGAACACACGTCTGTTCACCCGTAACACCCTGAAAGGCGTGCTCTGATGGGTATTCAGGTTGAAGTCCAGGGTACGGCGAAGCTTGCCGATATCAAGATGGCCATGGAGCGTCTCGCCGACAGCGGCTTGCGTGCGGAGCTACTCGACAGCATCGGTGCGGTGGCGGAGTCCCAAACCCGCCGCCGCATCACCGATGAGAAAGCCTCCCCCGGTGGCGAGCCGTGGCAGGACTGGAGCGCCCGTTACGCCAAAACCCGCCACGGGAATCAAAGCTTGCTCCAGGGCAATGGCGATCTGCTCGACAGCGTCACTTTTGTCGTCGAACGCAACCGGGTACACGTCGGGACGCCGCTACGCTATGCGGGCGTTCACCAAGAGGGATTCAGCGGTAGCGTATCTGTCGGCGCGCATCAACGTCTTATCCGCCAGGCGTTTGGCCGTGCGCTGAAACACCCAGTGTGGCAAAGCGTTGGCGCACATAGCCGCATGATGAACATTCCCCAGCGTGAATGGCTGGGCCTGTCGAACGCTAACAGCAATGAGCTGTTGCACGTGATTGGCGATTTCTGGAAGGAGGTATTGCCATGAGTACCGAACGCCCGAGCCTGGTGACCCTCGGCAGCACCGTGAGTGCCGCCGAGCGGATTGTTGCCTGGCTGAAGCCAGAGCTGCTGGGTGAAGCCCCTGACCAAGTGAAGATGGTCGAGCGTCATATCGGCCAGTTCAGCAGCCCGGAGGATGTGAAGCGTTATCTGTCGGGTCGTGATGGCTGTATCCGCTTGGCAGCGTTGCGGGTGCGGGACATCCATCATCAATCGGGCGGCATAGTCGGCCTGGTGACCTGGGCGGCGTATGTGATGACCACCGATGCCTGGGCCTATGGCCGTGACCTACGGGCGGAGGTCATGGTGAGCAAAGTGGCACGCCGGTTAACGCATCCCGGTGCGGCCAAAAACCTGGGGGCGGAGAGCAAGGCGACGGACATGACCGCCGACAACATCTACAGCGGCAGTCTCGACAGTCTGGGGGTGACCATCTGGACGGTGACCTGGAACCAGGCATTCAGGCTGGATGAAGAAGTGGATATCACCACACTGCCGGACTTCCTACGCCTGGGCATGACGGTCTCCGCCCATGGCGGCGAAGAAATCAACGGCGTGATCAACGTGCGAGAGCAAAACGACGATGAAAAAGAAACTGATTAAGCCCAGTGCCGAGGCGCTGCAAGTACGTAAACCGGACGGCACCCAACTGTCGCCGGATGGCGAGGAGCTGATGTTAACCGCATTCTGGCGGCGACGTTATGCCGAAGGCGATGTGACGGTTGAGGACATCCCTGTACCAAAAACCGATGCGGCCGAGGTTAATGCCCCGGCCACCAAACCCACCAAAGCGGAGAAGTAACCGATGTCATTAGGCTCTATTCCCAATGATCTGCGCGTGCCGCTGGTTGCGATTGAGATCGACAACTCGCAGGCGCTGGACGGCGCTCCGGCACAACAACATAAAATCCTGGTGATCGGCTACCAGGGTCAAGGCGCGACCGTTCCAGCGCTGACGCAAAACCGCATTACCAGCGACAGCGCCCCCGAGGTGTTGTATGGCCGGGGCTCGATGCTGGCGGAGATGCTTAAGGCTCTGCGCAAGGGCAACACCTACACCGAGACCTGGGCCATGGGCATTGCCGAGCCGGGTGACCAGACCGGCGCGGCGGCGACGTCTGCGCTGACGGTCACCGGCAAGGCGAGCGCAGCCGGGACACTGGCGCTGCTGGTCTGCGGCAAATCTCTCCAGGTCGGCATCAAGGTGGACGACAGCGCCGCCACCGTTGCAGCTGCTGTGTTGGCGGCCGTGAATGCGGATACCACCTTGCCGATCACCGCAGCCGCTAAGGCCGATGCACCGGAGACACTCACCCTGACGGCCAATTGGCGCGGGCAGACCGGAAACGACCTCGACGTGCGCGTCAATTACTACCCGGGCGAGCAGACACCGGCGGGTCTCGTCGTCACCGCTGCGCCATTCACCGGCGGCACCGGCACCCCGGACCTGACGGCGGTGGTCGCCGCCCTGGGCGATGAGTGGTTCAACCATATCGTCTGTCCGTTCAACGACGTGGCGAGCCTCAACACGCTGCGTGACGAACTGCTGGAACGTTGGGGGGCGCTCAAGATGATTGAGGCTGTCGCCTACACCGCCGTGCGCGGTACCCATGCACAAACCGGCACCTGGGGCAGCACGCGCAATGACTTCCTCATCACAGCGATGGGTACCAATATCGCGCCGCAACCGTCGTATCTGTGGGCAGCCGCCTATGCGGGGATTGCTGCGTACCACTTGGCGATTGACCCGGCGCGTCCGCTCCAGACGCTGGCCTTGCCGGGTATTTTGCCGCCGGACAAGTCCGTGCGCTGGGACATGCCGGAGCGCAACCTGCATCTGTTTGATGGCGTGGCGACACACTACGTGGATGCCGGCGGCAACGTCTGCATCGAGCGGGAAATTACCACCTATCGCGTCAACCGCTTCGGCGATGCGGATGTGTCGTACCTGGATATCACGTCACCGGCGACGCTGGGTCATATCCGGTACGTCATCAAGAACCGGTTCACCACGCGCTACCCGCGCCACAAGTTGGCGGACGATGATGTCCTGGCAACGCTGGAGCCAGGGCAGCCGGTGATGACCCCAAAACTCTGCACCCAGGAGTTGCTGGATATCTTCATCACCGAGCTGGAGCCTGCCGGGCTGGTCGAGGACTTCGACGACTACAAAGCCACCTTGCAGGTCACGCGGGATACCGCTGACAAGAACCGGCTGAATTTCATCATCCACCCGAACCTGGTGAACCAACTGCGTGTGTTGGCAGGCCTCATCCAGTTCAAGCTCTAAGGGGGCAACATGATTTTAGGTGAAGCATCGATTCGCGTGAACGGACGCGAACTGCCGACCAAAGGGACGTCCACGCTGAACCCTGGCGGCTATAACCGCACGATGCACAGCGGCGGCGGCAAGAACTGGGGCTACTCCCGCAAGACCACCCACCCGACAGTCCAGGTCACACTGGCGGCCCGGGATGACGTGGACGTGATTGAGATTGGCCAGTGGGAGCAAGTTACCGTCATGTTCGAGGGCGACAACGGCCAGAGCTACATGGTGACGGGGGCCGCGGCGGAGAACCCGGCATCGCTGTCGGAAGATAACGGGCAGATTGAGGTGACGTTCATCGGCACCAAGTGCGTGAAGGTGTAAGCATGGCGCAGATGACAGAGACATTGATCCACGGCCTGGTAACCGGCAAAGGCACCACGGATGAAACCACCCACAAGGAGGTGACGCTGCGTGAACTGGGGTCGAAAGACATCGTTGATGCGCAGCTCGCAGCTGAGCGCGTAGTGATTGGGGAGAACGGCAAGGCGGTAGCCTATTGCTCTGAGGTCTTGATGGGTCTAGAGCTGCTCCGCCGTCAGATTGCCTCCATCGGCAGCATCCCGGGGCCGCTGAGCCTGAAACAGCTTTACCATCTTCACCCCGAAGACCTGAAACTGCTGACGGCAAAGGCTGATGCCCTGGACGACTTGCTGACGGAGGTCGCCGACCGGGGGCGACCTGATGCCGATGGCGACGGCGCTCAGTAACCTTCTCGTCAACCTCTCCGCACGGTTCAGCGTGTCTTACCTGGAACAGTTGCCCTTGCGGCAGCTGTTCCGCATTACAGCTCAGTTGAGGAAGCAGCATGGCAAAGCGCCTTGATACTGAAATCATCATCAATCTGGCGGGCAACTTGACCGCCAAGGCACGCCAATACGGGGCCAACATGTCCGAGTTCGCCCGCCGTAACGAGCGGGCCATGTCCGTGGTGAAGGCCACCAGTGCAGCAGCGGGTCGTGGGCTGGATGCGCTGGGTAACCGCTACACGGGGATAATCGCGGGATTTGCGGGTAGCGCCATGCTGAGAGACTTCGCCACCACCGACCGCCGCATTACTCGCATGGGGCTGGCAGCGGAAAAGACACGCAAAGAAATGGCCGATATGTACAGCGGTATGCAAGATTCGGCGATCACGTTTCGGGTCGATGATTCTGAGGTGGTGAGCGCTATCGAGAAGGTCGGCACTGTTACCGGCGACATTGATTTCGGTTTCAAAAACCGCAACATCATCGCCCCTTCGATTGCTGCATCCGGCGCTGATGGGGAAAGCATCGGCGCTCTGTTTTCACAGTTCACCAAATTTAATCTGGGCAGCGAAAAAGAAACCTTACAGGCAATGGATACGCTTAATCAGCTCGGTAAGGAAGGCGCGTTTGAGCTGAAAGATATTGCCGAACGCGGTGTTAAAGCGTTCTCTATGTATGCCGCCGCAGGCGCAACCGGGGTTCAAGGTATCAAGGGCGTTGGTGTGGCGTTGGAGAGTGCTGTTGATGCCACGGGCGACACAACAACAGCGTCCACAGCGGTTGAAAACCTCATTCGTGACTTACAGATTCCGAAGGTCGTTAAAAAGTTACGAGATAATGGCATCAATGTATACGACAAAGAAGGGAAGATGCGTCACTTACCCACGCTGATGGGGGAAATAGCCCAAAAGTCAGGTAGTAAAGGTGCAGAGAAACAGAATGCTCGATTGCTTGGCGCGGGTTTTAATCAGGACAGTATCCTGCTGTTAAGTAGCGTGACGTCAGGCAAGGGAGCGGAGAATCTCAAGCGCTACAACGGCGTTGTGGCCGATGGGCAAGGGATTATGAAAGATGCCGAGTATGCGTCTAAGGACTTCACTTCCGCGATGTCGGCACTCAATACAACCTGGAAAAAATTTGCCAATAGTAATCTTGCCCACCCCGTTCAGGAACTAGCTGATGCGTTGAACTCTCTTGACCAGGAAACGGTTCAGAACTGGCTGGAGATAGGAAAGAACGTCGCTATCGCTGGTGCAGGCCTGGTCGCCACCCGTAAAGCTTTCCAGATTGGTAAAGGTGCCTATGACTTTCTACGCCCCGGCAAAAAAGGTATCCCAACCGGTATCGCCGACGTGTTTGGTTCAGGCGTGATGCCAGTGTACGTCACCAATATGCAGGGCGGCATGGGGAGTGGTGATAGCGGTTTAGGGCTTCCTGAGTCACCAGGTAAAAATAGGCATGATAAAGGAGGCCTCTTTGGGGTGGCGATCAACACCGCCACTGAAATTGCCTCCCTCATTGACTTTCCGGATACCGATGAAAAGCGTGCCGCCATTCTCAAACGTGCCAAAGAGAACGCCGAACGTTCGACCATGTGGGATGACGTCAAAAACTGGTTTACGTCGGCGCCAGAATTTCATGACCCATCCCCCTGGGCCTCCCTCCAGCCGCAAAATCAGAATCCGGCATATCCGATGGTACCCCAGCAGCTTCAGGGCAGCATTGAGGTGACGGTGAAGGATGACCGGGTACAGGTCACCAAGGTCAATGTGAATGCGCCCGGCGTCACCCTGAGTGCCGCCAGCGGCGTGCGTAATGTGGAGCAAGACTGATGAACGCAAAATGGGAAGACTTGCATGATGCCGCGTTCCGGGGCGTGGCGTTCTACGTCAAGGACATCGAGGGTAACGGTGGCCGTCGCGCCATTCCCCGGGCATACCCGCGCAAGGAAGTCGGCTGGACGGAAGACAACGGCGCGGAACTGACCCAGCAGCAGGTCACCGGCATTCTCCTGGGCAACGACTACCTGACGCAGCTCAAGCAGTTGCTGGCCGCTCTCAATACCCCCGGGCCGGGCGAGCTGGTGCATCCCTGGTATGGCGTGCAACTGGTGCAGGTCGGCAAGGTCACCCACCGTCTGAGCACTGAGGAAGGCGGCATCGCCTATATCAGCTTTGAGGTCTTCGAAGCCGGTCAGCAGTTGTTCCCTTCTGCCCAGGAAGACACCACGGCCACCACGCTCAGCGCCGCCGATCAGGCCAAGGCCGCCCTAGCGAACGGTGACTACTTCGAGGCGCTCGACGGCCTGGGCAGCATGGTCGATACGCTGCTGGATGATATGCAGGGTCTGGTGGCGAATTTACCCACGTTGCCGGATGCGCTCAACGACTGGATGGACCGCCTCAACCGCTTCAAGGACATGGCCGGTATCATCGTTGCGACCCCCGGTGAGTTGATCCGCGATGTCACGAACCTCGTTAGCGACATCAAAGACCTGGTCACCGAAGCCCCTTGGGCGCTGCGCGTCTATGACCAACTCCGCGACAAGTGGGTCGGAGACCGGGCCGCGCGGGCCGCGACCAAGTCCCTGTCGGACAACGTGGCCGTCAATCGGGAAACCGGTTTTGCCAGCAGCGTGACGCCCACCGCCCTGGTCGATATTTCTGCGCCGATGGCCGCCAACATCGACGACTTTACCCTGATGGTGGTCACCGCTGCGTTGATTGCCAAGGCAGAGACCATCGCCACCGCTACCTTTGAGACCAGCCAGGAAGCCCGCCGTGCCGGTGACGACCTGGCGGCACTGCTGGGCACACAGGCCACGGTGGCGGTGGAATCCGGGCAACGTGATCTGTGGCGTGCGCTGCGTGAATTGCGCTTTGCCGTGGTCAACGACGTCCGCCTGCGCAGCGTTCAGTTGCCGGAGCTGCGTCGCGTATCTCCGGTACGCACCACGCCGGTGATGTTGCTGGCCTGGCGAGAACGGGGCGATGCCGAGCAGCGGGATAGCCTGGTGCAGCGTAACCGGCTGCGCCATCCCTCCTTCATTCAACCTGGGCAAATCATCGAGGTGATCGACAATGTCTGATGAGTTAACCCTCAACGTGGACAATAAAATCTGGGGCGGCTGGACGGAGATGAGCATCAACCGCAGCCTGGACAGCATTGCCGGAGAGTTCGACCTGGAGGTGACGGCGCAGTGGTCGCAGGCGGCACCTCGCTCCATCAAGCCGGGGATGGCGTGCAGCGTCAATATCGGCCAGGAGCGCGTGCTGACCGGCTACATCGACGACTTTATCCCGAGTTACGACGACAGGAACGTTTCCCTGCGGGTCATGGGGCGCGACAAGACCGGTGACCTGGTGGACAGTTCCGTGGTGGATAAGTCCGGCCAGTGGAGCGGCCAGAAACTGGAGCAAATCGCCACCGCCATCTGCAAGCCCTACGGTATCCAGGTCATCACTGAGACGGATACCGGCGACGCCTTTGGAGGAGTCACCCTGGAACAGGGCGAAACGGCTTTCGAGCTGCTCGATCGCCTGGCGAAACAGCGCGGGGTGTTGATGACCTCCGACGCCCAGGGACGACTGGTCATTACCCGCGCCTCCACCCGCCGCGCCACGGTCTCGCTGGTGCTCGGGCGAAATATCCTGGCCGCGCGGGGCCGCTTCAGTTGGCGAGAACGAGCGAGTCAGTACATCGTCAAAGGCTCGGTGGCCGCCGGTGGCGCCACCTGGGATGACCAGCCGGTGAAGGTCGTCGGCGGACGGCAAACGGTGGTCATCGACCCGGAGATCAACCGCTATCGCCCGAAAATCCTGGTCAATGAAGATAACCTGACGGTGGGCGGCGCGAGCGCACGTGGGGAGTGGTACAAGGCCAGCGCATTGGGCGAGGCCAACACCACCGAGATTACGGTGACCGGGTGGCGGGAAAACGGCGACACAGGCCCGCTATGGCAAACCAACATTCTGGTGTCAGTCGATGACCCCATTCAGCAGTTGAAGGCGGATTGGTTGGTCAAGACCGTGTCGTTCTCTCACGGCAGCAATGGCCGTATCACCGTGCTCAGCCTGGTGCCGCCGGAGTCGATGGACTTGCCCGCCGAGAAGGCCAAAGGCAAGAAAGGCAAGAAGAAAACCGCCAAGACGGAGGCAACATGGGACTGAACCCGGCAAACGTTGCCCGCTCTATCACCGCCATGGGTCGCCGCGTGCGCCTGATGGTGGACCGCGCCGTGGTGCGTATCGTTACCGACAGCCTGGGGCGGCAAAACCTCCAGGTGCAAACCCTGGCGAACGAGACCAACGACAGCGTCGAACGCTTCCAGAACTACGGTATGTCATCGGTGCCGCTCTCAGGCTCGGAAGCGATTGTGGTGGCCGTAGGGGGGCGACGCTCGGGCATGGTCGCCATCGCCGTCGAGGACAAAACGACCCGGCCGAAAGGGCTGGACCCCGGCGACGTTTGCGTGTATCACCTTGATGGCCACACCATCACCCTGAAGAAAGACGGTATCATCGAAATTAGGGGGAAAGCGGTTAATCTGGTTGCTGAAGAATCCTGTGACATTGTGAGTAAACTCATTAATTTCACCGGACCCGCCAACTTCAGTGAAGATATTCAGGTTCAAGGAAAAAGCTTCCTTGGCCATATCCACAAGGATGGCGACGGTGCTGATACAACGAAACCGTTATGACCATCAGAATAAATTGGCACCTCCCCGCAGGCGGTGACATCGAAGTAACCCACAATGGCCTTTCGTCTGACGAAGGCCTTGTTACTTTAGTGCTGATTTGTCTCTTCACCGACGCCCTGGCCGCAGACAGCGACATCATCCCCGACGGTACCAATGACCGTCGAGGCTGGCCGGGCGATTCTTTCAGTGATTTCTCATGGGGTTCAAAACTGTGGCTGCTCGACCGCGAGAAGCTCACAGAGAGCGTGCGCCTGCGCGTGGAGAACTACGCCAGCCTGGCGATGCAGCCCCTGCTGCAAACCGGCTATGCCCGGACCGCCCAGGTCACCGCCGCCATCGTATCTTCCGAACGTATCGACTTCACTGTCGTCCTGACCCGCCCAGGTAAATCAACACTGACCGTTGACATTAAAAAACGCTGGGAGGCGTTAGAGCATGCCGTTTAATGTACCGACTACGAGACAAATTATTCGCTCTGGCCTTCAAGACTTAGAGATTGAATTAGATCAACAAGTGCCGATTGTTGGTGTGGAACGGGCATTAAATATTGCCTTTAGCGGCGCACTGCGTGATTTATACGATTATCAAACCTGGATTGTGAATCAAATTATCCCGTCTGATAAATCAGATGACGAAACCATAATTGATACTGCTCGTAATGAAGGAATTATTCGTAAACCGGCTCAATTCGCGGTTGGTCCAGTGATATTCACCGGCAATAATCCGTTGCCGCTGGACACCGAAATGCAGACGCAAGACGGTGTCCGTTATCACGTCATTGCGACCGAATCACCTGTTGCCGGAAAGGTGCGGGTGACCATCCAGGCAGATGATGTAGGAACGAGCGGAAATCTCAAGAGCGGCGACGTGGTCACGCTGATTTCCCCTGTTCCTGGCATCAACAGCGACGGAGTGGTTGCTGACGAGGGCGTGTCCGGCGGTGCCGATATCGAGACCATCAGCGAGTTGTTGGTACGCCTGCTGTATCGCAAACGCAACCCACCTGTCGGTGGTGCCTTGCATGATTTTGTTATCTGGGCCACTGAGACGGCGGGTGTGAGTCGCGCCTGGGCATTCGATAGTTGGCACGGCATCGGCACCGTTGGCCTGGCATGGGTATATGACCAGCGAGACGACATTACCCCAACCGAGACAGACAGAGTAGTCATGCAAGCCTATCTGTTTCGCCATCAAGACCCTGCCACCGGCACGTATGTCGGCAAACCCGGCGGCGTCGAAGTGTGGCCCATCCCGCTCACGATCAAGCCGTTAGACATGACAGTCCGTGTTGTTCCCGACACGGCGGCGACACGTCGTGCGGTGATGGCCAGCCTCGAAGCGTTATTCCGCTCGCAATCGCCGGGTGAAACGATGCTGTTGTCGTCAATTCGCACAGCCATTGGCTCAGCCACCGGCGTGTCAGACTATGAGCTGGATCTCACGACCAGCCAACCCAGCGAGAACTACGAGCTGATCACCCTGGGGATTGTTAAATGGCGCATAGCCTAGACGAATGGCACGACGTGCTTCAGCAGCTGATGCCACGTGGTAAGGCCTGGCCTCGCGACCAGACGGCCGCGTTAACCTCCCTTCTAAGAGGGTTCAGTGGGCGTTTAAACGCAGTGGAAAGCCATGCCGACCTGCTGGTTAAAGAGATGCGTCCAGAGACCACGGAACTGTTGCTGGAGGAATGGGAAGACTATCTGGGGTTACCAGACTGTAACGCTATTCCCGATGGGTTTGAGCGCCGCCGCAATGCCGTGGTAGAGAAATATCACCGCAAGGGCGGGTTAGCCCCCTGGCAAATAGAACAAGCCGTTAAAGATGCATTGGGCTTCACCATCGAGGTGACCGAGATATTACCGCACCATGTTATGCGAAATATCATGCACCCGATTTATTCCCATAAATACCGTTTCATTATGCAAGTGACGGTCACCGATATGCCGATGATCCGGTTTAAAAGTGTCAGCAATGTCTTGACGCCATTAATCAGCTACCAGGCGCAAATCCTGGAGTGCTTTCTGCGTCGATATCGCCTGGCCGGTCACGATTATGATTTTTTATACGAGGTGTAATTATGTACCACTTGGATAATGCCTCCAGTGTTCCAGATATGCCGCCGGTTAAGCCCGTGCTTTTTACTGACCGCCGTTTTTTTACTGAAGGTGGTGATGGTATTGCACCGAGTTATCCCGGCGCTGATTGGTTCAATATTATTCAGATGGAAATGCTGAATGTTTTGGCACTGGCCAATATTACCCCGGACAAATCACAGTTCGACCAGTTCGCCAGGGCGATCCGTATCTTTTCATCGGATTACATGCTGCCACCTGGTATTGCGTTTGCCTGGCCAGGTGCCAATGCCCCCAAGGGTTTCGCGTTGATGCTGGGTCAGCGTTTTGACCCTGTGGCCTATCCGCGCCTGGGCCAAGCATACCCGAACAGCATCATCCCCGACATGCGCGGCCAGACTATCAAATTTTTGCCTGCTACAGGCGGGCGGATGCTGTTGTCTTATGAAGCGGACGGCATTAAGTCACATGGTCACGGTATTACTATCAACAGCACCGATCTGGGTACCAAACAGACCAGCGACGACAATGAACACTATCATCAGGGGGGGGTTGCAGCGCCAGGTGCAGTCTGGAGCGACTTTTATACGGGTACGGATAACACCGGCAACTATACAAAAAATAACACCAGTACCACTCCAGCCCACCATCATACCGTCTACATCGGTCCGCATGCGCATACCGCGTCTATTACGGCTACTGGAAATGCAGAAAGTACCGTCAAAAACATCGCATTTAACGCCATTGTGAGGTTAGCATAATGTCATTTTCATTCTCACCATCGCCGCAGGCACTGTGGCTTTATCAATATGATGACGATGGTATCTTTATTGGCTCCGTATTCATGATAATTCCGGCCAATATGGGCTTACCGGCCAATACCACGCACATTCCCTGCGAACCAAGCCTGGGTGAAACCGGCATATTTGCTGGTGAGTCCTGGAGATATATTGAAGATAATCGTGGCACGCAGTATTGGAACGATCGGGGGCAGGGATTTGTTATTTCCAGCCCTCGCGAATCATTGCCTGAATGGGCTATTACTACGGAGCCTCCCGCAATAGAATCCGGTTATGTTCTGTTGCATTCTAAAGGCCGGTGGCAGCTGATAGAAGACAATTCTGGCCGAGCATTTTTTGAAAGCAATGGTACGAAGCATGTTGTACCCGATGCCTATTTTACATTGCCAGAAAACTGCACGTTTGTTGAACCACCAGAAGATAAACCAACGTTCGTAACCCATTGGAATGGCAGTGAATGGTCTTATTTAAAAGACCTGCGAGGACAGCTTGCGTACAACACCTCAACCAAGGAGCCTTTGTCAATTACGGATGTTGGTCCCCTACCAGCAGGTTACACGTTAAATGCACCGGGGCCATTCGAAGTATGGGATGGTAAAGGTTGGGTTAAAGATGAGGTTGCCGAGCAACTTTACGCATCAGATTTAGCAATCCGCAAAAAAAGCAAGCTATTTACTGAGGCAACTGAACAAATAGCAGTGCTTACATTTGCCGTGAGTCAAGGAACTGCCACTGAAGATGAGTTGACAAAGTTAACTCAGTGGGAAGCCTATCGCCTAGAACTAAACCGCATCGAGCCATCCACCGGTAATATTAACTGGCCGGATAAGCCGTAAGGAGGCGTCATGTTTCATTTAGATAATACAAGTGGCGTACCTGACATGCCTGAGCCAAAAGAACCTATGAGTAATACTCCTCGTTGGTTCGGTGAAGGAGTTCAACAAGGTGGGATCAGTTGGCCTGGTGCGGATTGGTTTAATATTGTTCAAGCGGAATTGCTGAATTTGCTGAAAGCGGCCGATATTAAGCCGGATAAATCCTCGTTTGACCAACTAAGCAGAGCTATCCCTGTTTTGGGTGACGCGGGGCTAAGAGCGAATTTACAAGATGCTGAAGGCGCATATATTTCAGGCTACAATGGTTCAACTGTTGGCGGGGAGCTGGATTCATTACAGTTTTCTAAGAATGTCCCAGGCATTTACTACGGAGCATTTTTTGAGAATGGTACCAATGCACTAAACCTAGTCATGTCTCACGACGGTTTGACGTTTGGCGACCCAGTCAGATTAACCACGACTTCAGGCCAATTGTTACGCGCACGTGACCCATCTTTGGTGTTTTACAAAGGTAAATGGTTGATGGCAACCACCTCAAATACCGTTGATACCGTTGACCTGACGATTTATACCAGCTCCGATCTGATAAACTGGACGGCAAATGATATAAAGCTGAATGGAAGCTTTGCAATTTGTAGCAATACTGTTGCATGGGATTCGGGAACTGTCCCCGCCAGTCTCTTATGGGCTGGTGAACTGTTTATTGACCCGCCGTCTGGGGCTTTGAAGTTAACTATCAGTATTCTGTTAGGCGTTGATGACACCACAGGTGGCCGTTACTTTGGTACATACATTTCCGAACTGGCCGATCTCGATACGCTGTCATTTACCGTACCCAAACGGCTACATGTCATTGAGCATGACGGTTCTACAGATAAATTCAGCAGAATTGATGCTGTAGTCGAGTATGATGCCTCCCACGCACGATACATTCAGGTTGCTAAGCGAGAGAATTACGGGATACTTGATGTATTCAGCGCACCATCAATCGATGGTCAATATACGTATCTCAGTTCGATAACTTCGCTTCAGTCGACAGGGGCGGCCAGCGGATACCTGCTCAAATCATCAATAGAGGCACCATCAATTTACCAACTCAAGAATGGCTCCACGTGGGTTATTTCTTTTGATCCGAATGATACATTTGATGGGATAAAATATGTTACGACAACAGATTTCATATCATTCTCAGTACCTCAGCGATTGAGGATGCCTAACTTTCGCCACGGTTCAGTCAAGCGTGGACATGGTCATTTATCCCCCGGCGCATTGAAAGCGCTGACAGATGCAAAAAATGGGATTAGCGGGTACTCCCCGATTAAAGAGCGCCCCGTCAATTTCATCAGGATTACGGCTGACTGTAGCATCATTCCGCAGTCTGACACTGTGTATTGGGCTGATGCATCGTACTCAGTTTCATTGGTCACGCCGTCAGTTGTAGGAAGCCTTGATTACCCTAGGAATTTTTATTTCTGTGTTCGTAGTAACTCTCGATTAGTTCGCTTGCGGGTGACGGGGGCGGTTTCTGGCGGTAACTGGGACATCGGCTGGGGGGTAAGCAATAACCGCATTATCGAGTTCTTTTACGAATCATTGAATAATGTGTACCGGAGTGAAGCTATTGGCAACCCTTCCTACACATCAACCAGACTTAAGGTGGATGCCGGTTCAACCAATATCAACCCATCAAGTATTGTTTGGGCACCGCAACATGGTAGGACATATACGATAGTTGACAGCGATGGAACGATAACAATCAATGCGTTGCCTAACATGCCAGTAGGCACATTTTTCAATGTGGTGATTCAGTCAGGCATGGGGACATTTGCAGGCCTGATTCTTAAGGCTGCGAATGATGTTAACCATATGGGGATGCCTAGTGACTGGATTTACTATGGTGGCGCATCTGGGTTTGATGGTGTTCTAATTAGGATTGAAAAGGGATCCGACCTTTGGTTCGCCTCGACAAGACCCAAGTGAGAGTCGTTTAAACATCAAGTATCGCCGTGTGATTCAGGACGTACTGTTTCACGCGGTGTTTCATACTCACCATTTTCCCCATCCAAACACGATATTTTAGTATCAAATGAATTTATCGTTCCCGCGATGCATAGTTTCAAATGATTTTCGAAATGGTATCAAATGATTTCGCGCGCAATATGAGCCTGCCGGGTGGGGGGGAAGCCTATACCCGCAACGGCAACATTCAGATCTCCTCCACCGGGCAGTTGACGGTGCAGGGGCTGCCGGTGATGGGCGACGGCGGCCCGATCGAGGTGCCGCCGTCGGCGGAGATCACCATCGCGGCCGACGGCACCATTTCGGCGCTGAACGCCGGCGATCCGCCGAACACCATCGCGCAGATCGGCCGCCTGAAGCTGGTGAAAGCCGATGCGCGCGAAGTGATGCGCGGTGACGACGGGCTGTTCCGCCTGACGCCGGAAACCCAACAGCAGCGCGGCAATCAGTTGCAAAACGATCCGCAGGTGCGGGTGATGCCGGGCGTGCTGGAAGGCAGCAACGTCAAGCCGGTGGAAACCATGGTCGACATGATCGCCAACGCCCGCCGCTTTGAAATGCAAATGAAGGTCATCCACAGCGTGGATGAAAACGAACAGCGTGCCAACTCACTGCTCTCAATGAGTTAAGCAGCAAGGAAATAACCGATGATTCCATCCTTATGGATTGCCAAAACCGGTCTGGACGCGCAGCAGACCAACATGGACGTGATCGCCAACAACCTGGCGAACGTCAGCACCAACGGCTTCAAACGCCAGCGGGCGGTATTTGAAGACCTGCTGTATCAGACCATGCGTCAGCCGGGGGCGCAGTCCTCCGAGCAGACCACGCTGCCCTCCGGCCTGCAGATCGGGACCGGCGTGCGTCCGGTGGCGACCGAGCGTCTGCATAGCCAGGGCAACCTGTCGCAGACCAACAACAGTAAAGACGTCGCCATCAAGGGGCAGGGTTTCTTCCAGGTGATGCTGCCGGACGGCACTCAGGCCTATACCCGCGACGGGTCGTTCCAGATCGATCAGAACGGCCAGCTGGTGACTTCCAGCGGTTTCCAGGTGCAGCCGGCGATCACCATTCCGGCTAACGCGCTGTCCATCACCGTCGGCCGCGACGGCATCGTCAGCGTCACCCAGCAGGGCCAAACCGCCGCCCAGCAGGTAGGCCAACTGACGCTGACCACGTTCGTCAACGACAGCGGTCTGGAGAGCGTGGGCGAGAACCTGTATCAGGAAACCGAAAGCTCGGGCGCGCCGAACGAGAGCACCCCGGGGCTGAACGGTGCCGGTTTGCTGTATCAGGGTTACGTGGAAACCTCCAACGTCAACGTGGCGGAAGAGCTGGTCAACATGATTCAGACTCAGCGCGCTTACGAGATCAACAGCAAAGCGGTCTCGACTTCCGATCAGATGCTGCAAAAGCTGACGCAACTGTAATCTGTCATTGACGGGCCGGCTTGCCGCGCCCGTCATTCTCTTTCGTGAAACAAAGGCGATACCCGTGGTAACCACATATTCGATGGCAATCCTGCCGCGGCAGGGACAACGCTGGCTGGCGGGAATGGTGATGCTGACGCTGAGCGGCTGCGCCTACATCCCGCACAAACCGCTGGTGGACGGCGCGACCACGGCGCAGCCCGCGCCGGCCAGCGCGCCGATGCCGAACGGCTCGATCTTCCAGACGGTGCAGCCGATGAACTACGGCTACCAGCCGTTGTTCGAGGACCGCCGTCCGCGCAACGTCGGCGACACCCTGACCATCGTGCTGCAGGAAAACGTCAGCGCCAGCAAAAGCTCCTCCGCCAACGCCAGCCGCAAAGGCGCCAGCAAGTTCGGCGTCGCCACCTCGCCGCGTTACCTCGACGGCCTGTTGGGTAATGCGCGCGCCGATATGGACATTTCCGGCGACAGCACCTTCGGCGGCAAGGGCGGCGCCAACGCCAACAACACCTTCAACGGCACCATTACGGTGACGGTCAACCAGGTGCTGGCCAACGGCAACCTGCACGTGGTAGGGGAAAAACAGATCGCCATCAACCAAGGCACGGAATTCATCCGCTTCTCCGGCGTCGTCAATCCGCGCACCATCAGCGGCAACAACTCGGTGACTTCGACGCAGGTGGCGGACGCACGTATCGAATACGTCGGCAATGGCTATATCAACGAAGCGCAGACCATGGGCTGGCTGCAGCGCTTCTTCTTAAATGTTTCACCGTTTTGAGTACAGGCTATTTTACTTGCCATTTTGAGGTTGGGCAGTGCTCGGAAACGTCACGTACTGCGTGTACGCTCCGTTTCCTGCGCGCTGTCCGCCCTCAAACTGCCTGCGACAATAACGCCTTTTGGCTAAGGCGAATGAGGTTCTAATGACAAAAAAAATCCTGATGGCTTTGCTGATCGGAACGATGAGTCTGCCGGCGGCGGCGGAGCGCATCCGCGATCTGGTGACGGTGCAGGGCGTGCGAGACAACGCCCTGATCGGCTACGGCCTGGTGGTGGGGCTGGACGGCTCCGGCGACCAGACCATGCAGACGCCGTTTACCACCCAAAGCCTGAGCAACATGCTGTCGCAGCTGGGCATCACCGTGCCGCCGGGCACCAACATGCAGCTGAAAAACGTGGCGGCGGTGATGGTGACCGCCAAACTGCCGCCGTTCTCGCGCGCCGGGCAGAACATCGACGTGGTGGTTTCTTCGATGGGCAACGCCAAGAGCCTGCGTGGCGGCACCCTGCTGATGACGCCGCTCAAAGGCGTGGATAACCAGGTTTATGCGCTGGCGCAGGGTAACGTGCTGGTCGGCGGCGCGGGCGCGGCGGCCGGCGGCAGCAGCGTGCAGGTCAACCAGCTGGCGGGCGGGCGCATCAGCAACGGCGCCACCATCGAGCGCGAGCTGCCGACCACCTTCGGCAGCGGCGGCGTTCTCAACCTGCAGCTGAACGACGAAGATTTCACGCTGGCGCAGCAGATCAGCGACGCCATCAACCGCCAACGCGGCGGCGGCACCGCGACGCCGCTCGACGCCCGCACGATCCAGGTGCTGGTGCCGCAGGGCAACAGCTCTCAGGTGCGCTTCCTGGCGGAGATTCAAAACATCACCGTCAACGTCGGGGCGATGGATGCCAAAGTGATCATCAACTCGCGCACGGGGTCGGTGGTGATGAACCGCGATGTGATCCTCGACTCTTGCGCCGTCGCCCAGGGCAACCTGTCGGTGGTGGTCGATCGGCAGAACACCGTCAGCCAACCGACGACGCCGTTCGGTGGCGGCCAGACGGTGGTGACGCCAAACACCCAGATCTCGGTGCAACAGCAGGGCGGATCGCTGCAGAAGGTGAACGCCAGCGCCAACCTGAACAACGTGATCCGCGCGCTGAACGCGCTGGGCGCCACGCCGATCGATCTGATGTCGATCCTGCAGGCGATGCAGAGCGCCGGCTGCCTGCGCGCCAAGCTGGAAATCATCTGATGGCCGGCGATCTGATGGCGATGTCGGGCGCGGCCTATGACGCCCAGGCGCTGAATGGCCTGAAGCGCGATGCGGCGGCCGACCCACAGGGCAACCTCAAGCAGGTGGCCCAGCAGGTGGAAGGCATGTTCGTGCAGATGATGCTGAAAAGCATGCGTTCCGCCTTGCCGCAGGACGGGGTATTGAGCAGCGATCAAACGCGGCTCTATACCTCGATGTACGACCAGCAAATCGCCCAGCAGATGTCGCAAAAAGGGCTGGGGCTGGCCGACATGATGGTCAAGCAGATGAGCAACGCCAACACGGTGCCGAGCGAAACGGCGGGCCTGTCGCCGATGGCGCTGGACAACGAGGTGCTGCAAACGCTGCCGAACCAGGCGCTGGAGCAGATGGTGCGCCGCGCGATGCCGAAAGCCCCGCCGGCCGCCGCGCCGCTGTCGCTCAACAACGGCAACTTCGTCGCTCGCCTGTCGATACCGGCGAAGGTCGCCAGCCAGCAGAGCGGCATTCCGCATCAGCTGATCGTCGCGCAGGCGGCGCTGGAGTCCGGCTGGGGGCAGCGCGAGATCCCGACCTCGGACGGCACGCCGAGCTACAACCTGTTCGGCATCAAGGCCGGCGGCAGCTGGAACGGGCCGGTGACGGAGATCACCACCACCGAGTTCGAACAGGGTGCGGCGAAGAAGGTGAAGGCGAAGTTCCGCGTCTACGGCTCGTACGTCGAGGCGATCGCCGATTACGTCAAGCTGCTGACCAACAACCCGCGCTATGCCGACGTGGCCGCCGCGCGCAGCCCGGAACAGGCGGCGCATGCGCTGCAGCGCGCCGGCTACGCCACCGATCCGCAGTACGCCAGCAAACTGGTCAGCGTGATTCAGCAGATGAAGAGCGCGGGGGAACAGGCGGTCAAAGCTTACACCCACGATCTGAAAGATTTGTTCTAAATCCCCGTCAGGCTTGACGCCGCAGCGGCGTTGACTGCACAAGCTCGCCCCGGTCACTTGGCTTAACCAGGCTCCCGGGGACGCCCTTGCTTGTCGCCTTGCTGCGACGCCAATTATTGAGGGGATAGGCGGTAATGAAGGCTGGCTGGATGCTGACCGCATTGCCGCTTTTTTTCCTCAAGTTCTTCTCATTTTTGCCGATAACCGAGACAGGCTGAGCGAACAGGCTCAGCAGCTCAATTAGAACCCTGTGGGCCACCGGCGCCGCAGCATAAGGAATCCCGATGTCCAATAGCTTAATCAATACCGCGATGAGCGGGCTGAATGCGGCTCAGGTGGCGCTCAGTACCGTCAGCAACAACATCTCCAACTACAACGTGGCGGGCTATAACCGCCAGACCGCGATCCTGGCGCAGAACGGCGGCATGGCCACCATGAGCGGCTTTATCGGCAACGGCGTGACCGTCACCAGCGTCAACCGCGAGTACAACCAGTTCATCACCAACCAGCTGCGCGGCGCGCAAAGCGCCTTCGGGGCGCAAAACGCCTATTACGAGAAGATTTCGCAGATAGACAACCTGCTGGCGAGCAAAACCAACCCGCTGTCGACCAACATGCAGGATTTCTTCACCAACCTGCAGAACCTGGTGAGCAACGCCGGTGACGACGCCGCGCGCCAGACGGTGTTGGGCAAGGCCAACGGCCTGGTGAACCAGTTCAATAACACCGACAAATTCCTGCGCGACATGGACAACGGCGTCAATCAGCAGATCAGCGATACGGCGCAGCAGATCAACAGCTACGGCCAACAGATCGCCAAGCTGAACGACGAGATCACCCGTTTGCGCGGCAGCGCCGGCGGCGAGCCGAATGCGTTGCTGGATCAGCGCGATCAGCTGGTTACCGAGTTGAATCAGCTGGTGGGCGTGCAGGTCACGCAACAGGACGGCGACGCCTATACCGTCTCCTTCGCCAACGGTTTGACCCTGGTGCAGGGCAGCAACACTTACCAGGTGGAGGCGATGCCTTCCAGCAGCGATCCTTCCCGCCTGACCATTGGTTATAACCGCGGCAATGGCGCCAGCGAAGTGCCGGAAGGCCAGATCACCAGCGGCACGCTGAGCGGTGTGCTGAAATTCCGCAGCGAGACGCTGGACGGCGTGCGCAATCAGCTGGGCCAGTTGGCGCTGGCGATGGCGGACAGCTTTAACCAGCAGCATCGCGCCGGTTTCGACCTGAACGGCGATGCAGGCGGCGACTTCTTCAGCTTTAGCGGTGGCCGGGTGGTGGATAACACCCGCAACACCGGCGACGCGTCGCTGTCGGTCGCCTACACCGACACCGGCAAGGTGAAGGCCAACGATTATCGCGTCGAGTTCGACGGCAGCAACTGGCAGGTCAGCCGCCTGCCGGACAACGTGAAAGTCAACGCCACGCCGGGCACCAGCGCGGACGGCAAACCGACGCTGAACTTCGATGGGCTGGAAGTGAGCATCGACGGCAATGCGCAGGCTAAAGACAGCTTCACCGTGAAGCCGGTCAGCGACGTGGCGGGCAACCTGAAAGTGGCCATCACCGATTCGTCCAAGATCGCCGCCGCCGGTAAAGACGACAGCGGCCGCGGCGATAACGAAAACGCCAAGAAGCTGCTGGATCTGCAGACCAAAAACCTGGTGGACGGCAAGGCGACCCTGAGCGGCGCTTACGCCGGCATCGTCAGCGGCGTCGGTAACCAGACCGCTGCCGCCAAGGCGATCGCCACTTCGCAGGCCAAGATCGTCACGCAGCTGGGCGAGCAACAGCAGTCGATGTCCGGCGTTAACCTTGACGAAGAGTACGGCGAGCTGCTGCGTTTCCAGCAGTACTACATGGCCAACGCGCAGGTGATTCAGACCGCCAGCTCGCTGTTCGATGCGCTGCTGAAAATTCGTTGATTTCATTGTTAACCGGCGCCGATAACGGCGCCGGTCGCTCAGAGTAAGGAACCCACAGCATGCGCATGAGTACCGGCATGATGTACCAACAAAACATGAACGGCATCACGGGCAACCAGTCGCTGTTCATGAAGGCCGCCGAGCAGCTTTCCTCCGGCAAGCGAGTGATCAACCCGTCCGACGATCCGTTGGCGGCGTCGCGCGCGGTGATGTTGTCGCAGTCGCAGGCGGAAAACAGCCAATACACGCTGGCGCGTACTTTCGCTCGCCAAAGCGTCTCGATGGAAGAAACGGTATTGGCCGGCGCGACGTCCACCATCGCGGACATGAAAGCGCTGATCGTCAACGCCGGCGGCACGGAAAGCGATAACGACCGCCAGTCGTTGGCCACCCAACTGCAGGGGCTGAAAGATCAGCTACTGAACCAGGCCAACAGCACCGACGGCAACGGCCGCTATATGTTCGGCGGATACGTGAACGACAAGGCGCCGTTTGTCGACAACGGCGGCACCGTCAGCTATCAGGGCGGCGACAAGACGGTTCAGCAGAAGGTGGACGCCAACCGCACCATGACCATCGGCCATACCGGCAACGCGGTGTTCATGTCGTTGACCAGCAACCCGAAGCCTGAGCCTGACGGCAGCGCGCCGGTCAGCAACGTGTTCGAGAGTATCGATATCGCGCTGAACGCGCTGAAAACACCGCTGCAGGGCGCCGATGAGGCCACCAAGCAGCAGGTGAACGATGCGCTGGCGAAAGCCAACCGCGGCCTGGACAACTCCTACAACAACGTGCTGAGCGTGCGCGCCGAGCTGGGCAGCCAGCTGCAGGAAATGGATCAGTTGGACAGCATCGGTAAAGAGCGCGACATGACCAACCAGGTCCAGATGAGCGCGTTGACGGACGCCGATCTGGCTGAGTCTATCTCGTCTTACTTTATGCAGCAGGCGGCGCTGCAGGCGTCGTATAAAACCTTCAGCGATATGCAGGGTATGTCGCTGTTCCAGATGAATCGTTAAGAGCAAGACCCCGTTGCCTGACCGCGACGGGTTTCCCTTTAGTGCGCTTAGAAAACGCCTTCTCCGCCCCGCGGGGAGGGAGGCTTCTTGAAACCGGGCGCACTCGTTTGGCGCGTCGCTCGTTCTCCCACTACTGACTGAGTGACGCGCCTTTTTTTGTCTGCGTGTTCCCCATTCACCTTAAGCCTTAGCGGAAAGGCACGCCGCGATCGTTGCCGGACCCTTTAGTGCATTGACTGCCTATGTTGACGAAGGCTGAGGCCGCCGCAGTGCCAATCGCACTGCCGTTACGGCTGGCCAGGGCGCCGGCCATGGCAATGGCACCGGTAACCACCGAGCCGGTACAAGGATCCTGAAATAGCCCATAGCCTTTAGCCGCTCAATTAGGCTGGAAGCCGTTCGCCTGCGCGCCGTAGGAGCTTCGGCCATAGTCGCGATCTCGGTCGCCGCCGTTATTGCCGTCGCCGGCACCGCCCATCCGTTGCATTTCTTCTCTGGCCAGTTCTCTCAACATAGGTCGATCGCCTGTTAACGCGACTTGGCGTTATTTTTAGGGTTGTTGTTTTCGATTTGAGGCTTGCGGCTCTCATTGAACAGCCACCGTATTGGCGTATAGAGGCACTCGGCCAACTTCAATGAGCCAAATAAAGTAAACGGGATGATGACGAAACTATCGACGCCAGGCGGAAGAACAAATAACCCCCAGGAAAAGCCCAGCGTATTTAAAATAGTGCTCATGATCAAAAGGGCGATGCCGCTGATGAATAAATCACTCAGCTGGAATTTTATCTTCATATTTACACCGGTTATATTTGGGCGAGACTTGCAGTGTGCTGTCTGCAAGGTTTCTTCCAATATAACGCTGGGGGAATAAGGTGGGAAATCGATTTTTCTTGTCAGTGAATAAATAAGAGATGTGAGTAAAGCAAATTATTAATGCATTATCTTTAAATTTAGCGTGTCAGCGAGGGCGACGTGCTGCATTATTTCATTCCTGACAATGAAATGCACAGGATGTCGACATGACTTGCCGACGGGTGATCAATGCCGGTTACGGCAGGAGCCGGGTTGCCGTCCCGGTGCTGCGTCGAATGGCGCAGCAGAGGCCGGATACGGGCGCAACCCGGAATGTTTTGCTAAAAACCGTACGGGATTATTTCTTTTTCTTCACCACTTTCCATTTTTCACCAGCGGCCGTTTCGCTGATGGCAACTTTAAATTTGTTGCTCTTCCAGTGGGCCATGCCGAATAACCGGCGTGCTTTGCGGTTGCTTTTCGCTTTAATCATGATCTCGCTCCTGTGGTTAGCAAAGGTCGATGCTGCGCCCTGCAGCCGGCGGGCGCCGGACGCATTTATTCAGGGTGTAAGTTATCTGCCGCGCATTTAACAATGCGTGGCTGTGTTATTCTTATTTTTTACTCGAGATAAACGTACGTTATCGCTGCAAAAAATAAGGGGTGCAAGGCGATATTTTTTGTTGCCGGGTCTATTCTAGGTCAGGGTGTTATTTATTCAAGCCACCGGAGACATTTGAACCTTAATCCGGATAAAAGACGTTTCTCAGGCTTTTGTCCCAAGAAAGCGTTTTTATTGCCATTTTGTCTCAGGCGAAAACGGGGGAGGAAGGGGGTGAGCAGGGGCTTAGAAGGTCATGCCGCCGATCACCGCCGCCAGCCGATCGAAGATTTCACCGAACAGATGCTCGCAGAACGGGGCCAACATCGGCATCATCATGCCCAGCGTCATGATGCCGAAGGTCATGGTGACCGGGAAGCCGATCACGAAGACCGACAGCTGCGGCGTCATGCGGTTGAGCAAGCCGAGCGCCATGTTCAGCGTCAACAGCAGGCAGATCAGCGGCAGCGCCAGCATCATGCCGTTGATGAAGATCAGCGAGCCGACTTGGGTCAGCACCAGGAAGCCGTTGCCGTTCAGCGGCTGCGTCTGGATAGGCAGGGTGTGGAAGCTGTCCGCCAGCAGCGAAATTAGCCACAGATGGCCGTCGAAGCTGAGGAACAGCAGCATCGCCAGCAGGTTGAGCAGGCGCGCCAGCACCGGCATGTTCGGGCCGCCGCTGGGATCGAAGAAGGTGGCGAACGACAGGCCCATCTGCATGCCGATCACTTCCCCCGCCAGGCGCACCGCCGCGAAGGCGAACTGCATGGTCAATCCCAGCGCCACGCCGATCAGAATCTGTTGAATCGCCAGCCACAGGCCGGCGGCGGAGAAGATCGGGATATTGCTGGCGGGCAGCGTCGGCGCGATCAGGATGACGATCAGCCCGCCAAGGCCGATTTTGACCTTTTTGCTGATTTGCTTTTCGCTGAATATCGGCGCGGTGCTTATCAGTGCCAGAATGCGCAGCAGCGGCCAAAAATAGTGGCTGAGCCAGACGGTGAGCTGGGCGCTGTCGAAGGTGAGCACGGTTAGCCGATCAGGGTGGGCAGGTTGCTGAACAGGGTGCGCATGTAGTCCAGCAGCAGGTTCAACATCCAGGGGCCGGCGATGATGATGGTGGCCACCACCGCCAGAATTTTGGGGATGAAAGACAGCGTCATTTCGTTGATCTGGGTGGCGGCCTGCAGCAGGCTGACCACCAGGCCGCTGATCAGCGCCGCCAGCAGCAGCGGCGCGGCCAGCGCCAGCGCCACTTTCATCGCCTCGGTGCCGAGCGCCATAACCGATTCAGGTGTCATCTCGCGTTCTCCGATCGGGGGTTACGAATAGAAACTCTGCGCCAGCGAGCCGAGCAGCAGCTGCCAGCCATCGACCAGCACGAACAGCATCAGCTTGAACGGCAGCGAGATGGTGGCCGGCGGTACCATCATCATCCCCAGCGCCATCAGCACGCTGGCGACCACCAGGTCGATAATCAGGAACGGAATGAACACCGTAAAGCCGATCTGGAAGGCGGTTTTCAGTTCGCTGGTGACGTAGGCGGGCAGCAGGATGCGTATCGGCACCGCCTCCGGGCCGGCCAGCGGCGGCTGATTGGCCAGCCTGGCGTACAGCGCGAGATCGGTTTCGCGCGTTTGGCGCAGCATGAATTCGCGCAGCGGCTGTGCGCCTTTATCCAGCGCGACCTCCAGCCCGATCTTGTCCTGGCTGAACGGCAGGTAGGCGTCCTGATAGACCTTGTCGAACACCGGCGACATGATGAAGAAGGTCAGGAACAATGCCAGCCCCAGCATCACCTGATTCGGCGGCGCCGACGGGGTGCCCAGCGCGTTGCGCAGCAGCCCGAGCACGATGATGATGCGGGTAAAGCTGGTCATCATCAGCAGCATGGCGGGCAGGAAGGTCAGCGAGGTCAACAGCACCAGCGTCTGCACCGGCAGCGACCAGCTTTGGCCGCCGTTGGCCAGCGGCTGACTGATCAGCCCCGGCAGTTGCGCCAAAGCCGCCGGGCTGATGAACAGCAGGGCGGCAGGGAACCAAACCGCCGGACGGCGGACGAGGGTATGAAGAGTCGAGGTCATGCCGATTTTTCCGGGCGTTTCAGAACTTTTTGCATCAGTTGGCGGAAGTCCGCCGGCGTCGCCGCATCGGCCGCACCCTCGTCTTTCGGCGGGGCGGGCAGGGTGTGCAGCGGGGTGATCTGCTGGGCGGTGACGCCCAATACCAGCAAGGTATCGTCGACTTCCACCACCACCACGCGCTCGCGCTGCCCGACCTGGCAACTGGCGCGCAGGTTGAGCAGCTTGTTGTTGCGCGCCTGCGGGGCGAAGCCCAGCCGGCGGAACAGCCAACCGGCCAGCAGGATCAGCAGCAGAATGCCGCCGAGCGCGCTGCTGACCTGCATCAACACCGAACCGGCCGGCAAGGCCGGCGCGGCGGGTGGTTGAGTACTTTGGACGGTAACGGGCGCCGCGACGGTCATCAGCGGCTCAGTCGACGCATGCGTTCGGACGGGGTGATGATGTCGGTGATGCGCACGCCGAACTTGTCGGCCACCACCACCACTTCACCTTGTGCGATCAGGTAACCGTTGATCAGGATGTCCAGCGGCTCGCCGGCCAGGCCGTCCAGCGCCACCACCGAGCCTTGCGACAGGCGCAGCAGCTCTTTGATGGTCATCTTGGTGCGCCCCAGTTCCACGGTCAGCTTGACCGGAATATCCAGGATCAGGTCGATATCCTGCAGGCTGCCGAGCGCATCCTGAGCTTCCAGCGACTTGAACACCCCTTCGGTGCTTGCGCCGGATTTCTCTGTCGACTGTTGCTCGTTAAACGCATCAGCCCACAGATCGTCTACGGATTCCTTTCCTTCGCCAGACGGTTGCTTAGGATCACTCATTGGGCTGTTCCTCACTCAGAGCATTCAAAATAGGGTTAATCAAATGTTCAACACGCAGGGCATATTGCCCGTTCAACGTGCCGTATTGGCTGGTCAGAACCGGTACGCCGTCCACATGGGCGATCAGGCGTTCCGGCTTGTCTATCGGTAATACATCGCCCGGCTGCAGCTTCAGGACTTTCGACAGCCGCATCGGGATATCGACGAAGTTGGCGATCAGCTCCAGTTCGGAGTGTTGCACCTGCTTCACCAGGGTTTCGCGCCAGTGGCTGTCTTCCTGCCGCGAATTTTCCAGCGGCGGGTTGGTCAACAGCTCGCGCAGCGGTTCGATCATCGCGAACGGAATGCAGATGTTGAACTCGCCGGTCAGCGCGCCGATCTCCACCTGGAACGGCGTGGTGACCACGATGTCGTTCGGCGAGGTGGTGATGTTGGTGAACTTCACCTGCATTTCGGCGCGCACGTACTCTACGTCGATCTTGTAGATGGCGCTCCAGGCGTCGCCGTAGGCGTCCAGCGCCAGGCGCAGCATGCGCTTGATCACCCGCTGTTCGGTCGGGGTGAACTCGCGGCCTTCGACCTTGGTCGGGAAGCGGCCGTCGCCGCCGAACAGGTTATCGACGGCGATGAACACCAGGCTCGGCGCGAACACGAACAGGGCGGTGCCGCGCAGCGGGTTCAGATGCACCAGGTTCAGGTTGGTCGGCACCGGCAGGTTGCGGGCGAACTCGTGATACGGCTGGATTTTGATCGGGCCGACGGTAATGTCCGGGCTGCGGCGCAGCAGGTTGAACAACCCCATGCGGAACTGCCGGGCAAAACGTTCGTTGATGATTTCCAGCGCGTGCAGACGCTCGCGCACCACGCGGCGCTGGGTGTTCGGATCGTAAGGCTTGACCTCGCTCTCTTTGCCGACTATCGCTTCGGGTTCATCACCCGCGCTGTCGCCGTTGAGCAAGGCGTCGATCTCTGCCTGTGAAAGAATGCTATCGCCCATAGTGATTACCGCAGTATGAAGGCGGTGAACAGCACGTCGCTGACCACCTGCTTCGGTTGTCCCTTAACCAGCGGCGGGCTGAGCACGTCCTTAATCTGCGCCACCAACTGTTGCTTCCCTTGTTCATTGGCCAGCTGGCTCGCTTCCTGACGGGAGAGCAGCATCAGCAGACGGCTGCGCACTTCCGGCAGAAAATCGTTCAGCTGGCGGCGGGTACTTTCGTCCGGCAGACGCAGCGTGAGGCCGATGTACAGCACGCGATCCGGGATGTTGTCCGGCGTCACCAGGTTGACGGTAAAGGTGTCGAGCGGCATGAACACCGGCGCGGCCGGCGGTTGCTGTTTGGCGGCGGCCGGTTCGGCACCGTTTTTATGCTGTTGCAGCAGCCACCAGCTGTAGCCCGCGGCGCCACAGGCGACGACGCTGATCAAGACCAGCAGGATGACCAGAAGGGGGCGTTTCGGTGCTGCCGGAAGGGAGTTCTGAGACATAGCCAAATCTAATTCCTGTTGTTATACCCGTCGTCTTTCAAGCCGCAGCGTTGTTGGCTGCACGCACTTACCCCAGTCACTTACTTGAGTAAGCTCCTGGGGACTCATGCGCTGGCCGCCTAGCTGCAACTTGAAATCCATAGGGCATATATACTTGATATTTCAAGCTGCAACCGAGTATCTCGCGGATATCGGGTACATAGCGCGTATAAAAGCCGCACGCACGACATAATTTACCCAAAATAATTGGGGCTGCATCGCGGCGGCAAATTTGTAAGTCCCCAGGAGCATAGGTAACTATGTGACTGGGGCGCGCAAATGCAGCCAACAAAGATGCAGCTTCAAGTATGACGGGTAAAGGTATTATCGCGTCTATTGCGGCGTGCAATAGCCTGAATAGACGCGCAAATGGGTGCCAGCTTGGGCGTTTGCGGCGGCTTAGGCGAAAATATCGACGCCGTTGACCGCGCTGGCCATACGCTGCAGCGCCGCCGGTGCGCTGACGCCCTCGGCGGCTGCACCGTCACCGCCATGATGTTCAGCATAGCTGGAACGCCCCTGGCCGTTGGAAGCCTGCTGTTGCGCCTGCTGCTGCCATTGCGGGGTGGACTCGCCGCCCACGCTGCTCTGCCCCAGGTTGATACCGCTCTCCGCCAGCGCGTGCCGCAGCTGCGGCATCGCCGCTTCCACCGCCGCACGCACCTGGCCGTGAGCGGAGGCGATGTGCAGCTGCGCCTGCTGATCGTCTAGTTTCAGCGTGATCTGCAGGGCGCCCAGTTCCTGCGGGTGCAGGCGCAGCTCGGCGCTTTGCTGGCCGTTGCGGTGGAACATCAGCACCTGTTGGTTCAACGCCTGCTGCCACTCCGGGCTGCCCAGCTGCGCGTTGAGCTGCGGCGCAGGCGGTGCGGTCACCAGTGCGCTGGCAGGAGCGGCCGTTTGCGTTGGGCTGGCGGCGGCCAGGGCGACGGCGTGGTTGAGCGTCGGTGGCTGCTGCGCATCGCTCGCCGGCAGCGGTTGTGCGGTGCTTGCACGTTCGCCGTTGGTCGGTTGCGGGAGCGCCGCCTTGGCATTATCGCCGTCGGTAGCCGACGTTTTCGCCCCTGTCAGCGACGGAGCGGGGGATGCCGATGAACGCGCGGCGGTTTTATCACCGGCCGCCGCGATGTTCAGCAGGCCATTGCCGGGCTGCAGCGCAGTCGCTTCGTCAGCGCTATCCACCGGCAGCGAGCGTTGGCCTTCGGCCGGTTGCGCCTGGGCGACGATCGCGGCCGGCAGCATGGCGTACAGCGCCTGCAGCGTTGCGGCATCCAGCTCTTTGGCGGCGGCGATCGGCGGCTGCGCCGGTTTGTCGCCGGCGGCGGGCGCTTCGCCCTCGGCGCCCTCAGCTGAAAGCGCGTCGGCTGAGACGGTCTGGCCCGGCAGCAGGCCGCCGCGCTCGCCGAAGGTGGCCAGCAGTTGATTGAGCTGGTTGCGGCTCAGGGCCGGGGCGCGTTCTTCGTCCGCGCTCAGCGCGACCGGCGGCTGTTTGCCGTCGGCGGCGGGCGCGAAACGAGCGCCGAGCAGCTGGGCGAAAGCGGACGACAGCTGGCTCTCATCCAGCGCCGACGTCAGTTCGGCCAGGCCGCCGGCGTCGCCGGGTAAGGCCAGGCCGGGCAGGGCGTTCAGATTCATGGGTTGATATTCCTTTGTGCACTGCGTTGAGCGAACTCATCCATCAGTTTTTGATCCCGTTTGTTCTCCTGCTGCTGCTCCGCCGTCAGAGCGCGGGTATGCAGGGTCTCGAAAGCGTTCAGCCGCTGTTGTTTGTCTTGCCATTGCTTCACCGCATGATCCACTTTCTGCCCCCACTGCAGCAGCTGCTGGCGGTGTTGGTCGATGGCCTGTTCCAGCGTGCCGATAAACTGCTGGTAGTTTTGCCAGCGTGAGCTGTCCATGCCGTCGCAGAGCGTATGATTCAGCTTCTGGCGGTATTCGTCCTGATAGTTGAGCAGCATCGACAGCTGCTGCTCTGCCGCCTGCTGCGCCTGTCGTACCTGACCCAGCTGTTGTGCGGCCTGTTCCACCGCATCCTGCGCCAGATCTCGCAGGGTAATCAGGGGAGATTGTGATTTCATCGCTGTGCGCCTCTGGTGACGTTAAACAATCAACTGCTGCAGCTGTTGACAGGCTTCATCATAGCCGCTGCGTTCAAAGATGCCCTGTTGCAGGTAAGCTTCCATCTGCGGATACAGCGTCATCGCCTTGTCCAGCAACGGATCGCTGCCCGCCGCGTAGGCGCCGACGCTGATCAGATCGCGGTTGCGCTGATAGCTGGCCAGCATCTGTTTGAAGGTGCGCACCCGGCGGTAATGCTCTTCGTCGATCAGCGACGTCATGGCGCGGCTGATTGACGCTTCGATGTCGATCGCCGGGTAGTGACCGGCTTCCGCCAGGCGCCGGGACAGCACCACGTGGCCATCGAGAATTGCGCGCGCCGAGTCGGCGATCGGGTCTTGCTGATCGTCCCCTTCGGTCAACACGGTGTAGAAGGCGGTGATGGAACCGCCGCCGCTGATGCCGTTGCCCGCGCGTTCCACCAGCGCAGGCAGCTTGGCGAAGACCGAAGGCGGATAGCCTTTGGTCGCCGGCGGCTCGCCGATGGCCAGGGCGATCTCACGCTGCGCCATGGCGTAGCGGGTGAGGGAATCCATGATCAGCAACACATGCTGCCCGCGATCGCGGAAATCTTCGGCGATGCGGGTGGCGTAGGCCGCCCCCTGCATGCGCAGCAGCGGCGACACGTCCGCCGGCGCGGCGATCACCACCGAGCGCGCCCGGCCTTCGGCGCCGAGAATGTTCTCGATAAAGTCTTTGACCTCGCGGCCACGCTCGCCGATCAGGCCAACGACGATCACATCCGCCTGGGTATAACGGGCCATCATGCCGAGCAGCACGCTCTTGCCGACGCCGGAGCCGGCGAACAGGCCCATACGCTGGCCGCGGCCGACGGTCAGCAGTCCGTTGATGGTGCGCACCCCCACGTCCAGCACCTGCTCGATCGGCGTGCGCTGCAAGGGGTTGAACGGCGCGGTGATCAGCGGCGCGCGGTAACCGGTTTCCGGTGAAGGCAGGCCGTCGAGCGGTTTGGCGCTGCCGTCCAGCACCCGCCCCAACAGCGCCGGGCCGAGCGGCAGCTGTTTGCCGGCGCTTTGGCCTTCCGGCGCGATGCGGGCGTAAACCCGCGCGCCCGGCACGATGCCTTCCACTTCTTCCAGCGGCATCAGGAATAGCCGCTGGCCGTTGAAGCCGACCACTTCGCTTTCCACTTCCTGCACCTCACCGGCGTCGTGCCGTTCGATGAGGCAGGTCGCGCCGAGCGGCAGCTGCAGGCCGGTGGCCTCCAGCACCAGCCCGGTAGCGCGGGTCAGGCGACCGTAGCGGCGCACCGTCGGCGCGCGCGCGATGCGTTTTTCCAGCGTATCCAGAGAGCTCAGCCAGCGGCCGAGACGCGCGGTCATCAGACTTCTCCCGGTGCCGCCAGGCGGCACAGTTCATGCCAGCGCGTCGCCAGGCTGGCGTCGAGATCGCCTTCCTCGGCGCTGACCTTGCAGCCGCCCGGGTGCAGCTCGCCGTCCGCCAGCAGGCGCCAGCCGTGCAGGCTGAGGGTGACCCCCAGCTGCTGCTCGACGCGCGGGTAGTCGTCCGGGTGCACCCGCAGCTGCGGCTTGCCGTTGAACATCGGTTCCTGTTGGATCAGCTGTTGGATCTGCGCCAGCAGGGCAGTGCCGTCGCACACCGGCGGCTGGCCCAGCACCTGTTTGGCGGCGGTCAGTGCCAGCTGCATCAGCCGCGAAGCGATCACGCTGTCGAGCGCGTCCAGCGTGTGCTGGAATTCGGTGACCAGCTGCTGCCAGTGGGCGGTCAGCGGCTGCTGCTGCTGTTGCGCTTCCAGCAGCCCTTGCTGGCGGCCTTCCTCCAGTCCGGACTGAAAACCGGCCTCATAGCCTTTTTGCTGGCCGTCGGCATAGCCCAACTGCTGGCCCTGTTGCTCCGCCTGCAGGCGCAGCGTCGCCAACTGCTGCTGCAATTCGGCCTGTGCGTCCGGCGACGGATCGTCAAGCTCGAGATCCGGCAACTGCGGCAGTTCGACAGCCGGTTTCTGTTCGCCCAGGTCGTTGAGCGACCAGGGCTGCCAGGGCAGGGTGTTAATGCGATCAGACATAGGTGTCCTCGCCGCCGCCGATGATCATTTCGCCGCTTTCCGCCAGGCGTCTTACCACCAGCAGGATGGCTTTCTGCTCGTTCTCCACCTGCGACATGCGCACCGGCCCACGGTTGGCCAGATCGTCGCGCAGGATGTCGGCAGCGCGTTGCGACATGTTCTTGAGGAACTTCTCGCGCAGCGGCTGCTCGGCGCCTTTCAACGCAATCAGCAGCGACTCGCCTTCCACTTCCTGCAGCAGGCGTTGGATACTGCGATCGTCGACCTCCACCAGGTTTTCGAACAGGAACATCTCGTCGATGATCTTCTGCGCCAGCTCGCCGTCGTATTCGCGCATCGCGTCGATGACCGCTTCTTCCTGCTGGGTTTTCATCAGGTTGATGATCTCGGCGGCGGTGCGCACCCCGCCCATTTTGCTGCGCTTGAGGTTCTGGCCGTCGAGCAGATTGTTCAGCACTTCGGTCAACTCCGCCAACGCCGCCGGCTGTACGCCGCCGAAGGTGGCGATACGCAGCATCACGTCGTTGCGCAGGCGTTCGTCGAACAGGGCCAGGATATCTGCCGCCTGGCCGCGTTTGAGGTGCACCAGAATGGTGGCGATGATCTGCGGGTGTTCGTCGCGGATCAGATCGGCAGCGCTCTGCGGCTCCATAAAGTTGAGCGTTTCCATGCCGGTGGTGGTCTCGCGCGATTCGAGAATGTCTTCCAGCAGGCTGGCGGCGCGCTCTTCGCCCAGCGCTTTGACCAGCACCGAACGCAGGTAGTCGCTGGCGTTGACGCTCAGCGCCGCGTATTGCTCGGCGTCGTCTTCAAACTCGGTCAGTATTTCGCCGAGCTGTTTGTGCGAAACCTGGCTCATGCCGGCCATGGTGCCGCTCAGCAGCTGTACTTCGCGCGAGGAGAGGTGTTTGAACACCTCCGCCGCGCGATCTTCACCCAGCGTCATCAGCAGGATGGCGCTTTTGTCGGTTCCGGTCAGGCTCATATCTCGTTACTCATCCATTGGCGGATTACCAGAGCGACCACGCGTGGGTCTTTGTCAGCCAGATCGCGGATCCGCTGGCTCTGGACTTCTGCGCTGACGCGCTGCTGCGATTTACGACGCTGCGCCAGCTCCTCGTTGCTCGGTTTGCTGCTGTCGACCGGTTTGGCGGCAGGGGCGTTGGCGGCGGCGGCGGCGGCCTGTTGCGCCGCCTGGCGCTGTTGCAGCTGCGGCCGCACCAGTTTGCGCCACAGCAGCCAGGCCACCAGCAGCACCAGCAGATAGCGGCCCGCGTCGAGCAGACGATCGATAAACGACTGGCTTTGCCAGAACGGCAGTTCGCCACCGGTCACCTGACTGTCGGTAAACGGCGTGTTGACCACGTTCAGGGTATCGCCACGGCTGCTGGAGTAACCCATCGCTTCACGCACCAGCGCTTCGATCTGCGCCAGCTGCTCTTTGCTCATCGGCTGCGGTTTGCCGTCTTTATCGGTGCCCAGATAGTTGACGACCACGGCGACCGACAAACGCTGCACGGTGCCGGCTTTTTGCTGGGTATGGCGAATGGTGCGGTCGAGCTCGTAGTTGGTGGTCGCGTCGCGACGGGTATTTTGCGGTACGCCGCTGGCCGCCGCGCTGCGGGTGGTCGCGGCGTTTTGCGCGGTGGCGTTGGCGTTGGCATTGTTGCCTGGCGCGATGGCCGGCTTGGCGGTTTCAATCGGCGCCGTGGCCGGCGCGCTCGGCTGATTGGACAGTGCGCCCGGCACGCCGCCTACCTGTGGCCCGCCGATCTGCTCGCTCAGACTGGTTTGCTGAGAGCGGATAGCGGCTTTGTCAGGCTGTTGGTTAGGTTGGTACTGTTCATCGGTTTGTTCGCGAGTGGCGAAGTCGATCTGCGCCGTGACCTGCGCACGCACGTTGGCGCTGCCGACCACCGGGGCGAGGATCGCTTCGATGCGGCGCTGGAAGCCGTTTTCCACTTCGTTGGCGTATTTCAGCTGCGAGGCGTTGAGATCGCGCCCGGTGCCGTCGGACTGCGTCAGCAGACGGCCAGCCTGATCGACCACGGTCACGTTGCCCGGCGGCAGGCCGGCGACGCTGCTCGACACCATATAAACGATGGCGTTGATCTGGCCATCGTCCAGCGCACGGCCGGGTTGCAGGGTCAGCGTTACCGACGCGGAAGGGGATTTTTGTTCGCGCACGAACAGCGAAGGTTTAGGCAGCGCCAGGTGAACGCGGGCGTTTTGCACCGGCCCCAGCGATTCGATAGTGCGCGACAGCTCGCCCTCGAGGGCACGCTGATAGTTGATCTGCTCGCTGAACTGGCTGATGCCGAATTTTTCCTGATCCAGCAGTTCGAAGCCGACGGCGCCGCCTTTCGGCAGCCCTTGCTGCGCCAGGCGCAGGCGGGTTTCATGCACCTTTTCCGCCGGGATCAGCAGCGCTGCGCCATTTTCGGCAAAGCGGTAAGGGATATTCATCTGCGTCAGCTGGGTGACGATGGCGCCACCGTCGCGGTCGTTCAGATTGCTGTACAGCACGCGGTAGTCGGGACTTTTCACCCACAACAGCAGCGCGACGACGATCGCGATCGCGGCGGAAGCGGCGACCAGCAACGGAATTTTCGGGTTGGCGCGCAGACGATTCCAGATGGCCTGCAGGCCGTTGTCGCGGCTTTCGCCGGCGGTTATCGAAGCACTCATTTTAGGTCTCGTCCTTCAATGGCGCTCACGATCCCGTACGGGCCGCTGAGCAGCTCCCTGCCAGGCTGATGAACGGTATGGTTAGCGTTGTGTGACAAAACAGACTCCCTGATACACATATCTTCTAAATAGCGGCGCTCCCATTTCTGGGCAGGCCATTATTCGCCTTGTCAGACGATTCTGATTGCCCGATAAGCCGGGTTTTTTGCAGTTAATTAGCCGCTTTAGGTCTGAAAACGCTGTGCTAGGGTGTGCATCATTGGAGAAGTGCAGGGTGAAACTTCACCCGGCGAGACGAGATGATTGAGGACCAGATGGCGATTCAGGGCATTGAAGGGGTACTGCAGCAGATGCAGACCATGGCGGTTCAGGCCGGCAAAATGGGGCAGAATGCGGCGCCGCAGGGCGTCAGCTTCGCCAGCGAACTGACCGCGGCGCTCGGTAAGATCAGTGAGACCCAGCAAACGGCGCGCAAGCAGGCGCAGGATTTCGAACTGGGCGTGCCGGGCATCAGCCTGAACGATGTGATGGTCGATCTGCAGAAATCGTCGGTCTCTTTGCAACTGGGCGTGCAGGTGCGCAACAAGCTGGTGGCGGCCTACCAAGATATCATGAATATGCCGGTGTGATGAAAACTTTATGCATAGGATAAAATGTTCGACAGCATATCCTATGCATATACTTTACGTGACTGGTTTTATTTATTATTCGCTTTTTTTAGAACGCAAACCCCTATGGCTGGCATGTAATTCGTCGTGTTTTATGGGGGAAGGGGAACATGACACTCCTGACGATTTATGTGATCTTTTTTTTCCATAATTGTAACGGGCATTGTCAAATAGCGACTGTTTTCCCAACATAGAAAATCGTTAGTTTACTTCCTTTTATAATTGCGTTAGAAAATAAACATAACCGCCAAATATATACCTGAAGATAGCGTAAGAATTGTTAGTCAAGATTACTCACAATTTTTAGCACTAACTCGATAAAAACTCTCCCCATTTACTCTATTTTAAATAGGAAAATATGCTATTTTGCATCTTGGCGTGTTTTACCTTGGAGTAACTTATGGATCGCAGAAGCGTAGTCAAAGGTCTGGTCTCCTTTTTTTTCGGTGGCGCGATCACCTCGCCGGCTTGGGCAAAAGACAACGGGCCTCTCTGGCCTAACACAGCTTCACTCAGTGCTATCCCTCCTCGGTTGCTCACGCTCGTAAGCTCATTCAAAGGCAGTGCGAACGGCCAAATGTATATAGGCAGGGCTGATACCAACCCTCTTGTGTCGGCAAACCAGATTCCTGTGTATCTGGAACGGGCAGATGGCTCCCGTATGCTTGTTTCACAGCCTATATTACTCGATGAAAGTAGTGCTCCTCGTATCAACAGTGAAGCGGGGAGGCTTGTCACGCAAGAAAGTTATGCTTTGGCTGTGCATGATCGTGAGGGGGGGCAGCAGTTTTATATTCCCGATGTCCGTCAATATGAGCCTTATATTACTAACTTATATATTGATGAGAAATTGTCAGAGCTGTCTGACTCCACTGGAGCCGATCTTATTGGGTATAAAAATGCCACCGTAGGTGAAGAGTTGGGCTCATTAGAATTTATAAAAAGCACTGCTGATATTTACTACGCTACATTTTTTGAGACAAACACAAATGCGGTTAATTTAGTTACGTCTCACGATGGTCTTAACTGGAGTGACCCCGCTCAATTGAGTGATGGTAAAAAATCAATTGCAGGGCGTGACCCATCGATTTGTTTTTTCAAAAATAATTGGTTTGTAGCTATAACGGGAAATTCAGTTGAAAATTATGACATGCTCGTATATACCAGTAAAGACTTAATAAATTGGAAGCGTGTTAATGTCAAACTTAATGGAAATGAAGCTATTTGTAGCCGAAAAAAAACCTGGGATAAAGGAACGAGAGGTGCAGATAAATTATGGGCTCCAGAACTCATTGTTGAGAATGATGAGCTTTATGTTATTATTAGTATTTACTTAGGCTATGATCAATCATCTTCACCAACGGCTAAGTCGAATTACTTTGGCACATATATTGCCAAATGCATAGATATCAATGAGATGCGGTTTTCTGAACCGTCACGCATCGATTATCATGAATCTGATGGAAGTCTTAATAAATACAGCCGTATCGATGCCGATATTGTCAAGGATACCGAAAACAATAAATATTTACTTGCGGCAAAAAGAGAAAACTATGGTGTGATTGATGTTTTTCACAGTACATCATTTTTAGGGCCATATGAATATGTCAGTACGGTAAGTATGTCAACCGGTGGTGCGGATATTGACTATCTTATGCGCTCTGGCATAGAGGCTCCTTGTTTGTTTCAGCTAAAAACAGGTGAGTGGGCAATGATATTTGATCCGAATGATACTTTCGATGGGATAACTTATATAACGTCGCGGGATGGTTTTTTTTCCTTCAGTAAGCCACAAAAATTGCGTTTACCAAAATTTAGACATGGCACTATAAAGTCAGGGAGGTATGAGGGCTTGACGGCGAAAGGTGTTCAGGACCTTTATAGATGCAAAACGGCAACTTCAGCGGCAATAAGCTCCCAAGTTATTCCGAACAATTTCATTCGAATTAAAGAAAACTGCTCAATTATCCCTCAGTCAGATACTGTCTACTGGGCTAATGCATCATACAAGGTGACGTTGATTGCACCAAATCGTGGTGATTGCCCACGTAGCTTTTACTTTTGTGTGCGCAGCTCGGACCGTTCTGTGGTGCTAAGCCTCAACGGTGCTATCGTTGGTGGCTCGTATGATCTCGGTTGGGGGATCTCAAATGAGCGCATTATTGAGTTTTTTTATGACGGTCTAGATAATAAGTACCGCTGCGAGATGCTCGAGGTTAAGTCTTATAATGGGAGCCATTTATCTGCGTCTGCAGGAGGGAATGCTATTAACGCAAAGAGTACCGGCTGGATTCCTCAACATGGAATGACTTACACTGTTTCTACGTCTGACGGAACATGTGTTATACATGCGTTGCCCAATATGCCGGTAGGAACATATTTTAATGTTGTGATTCAAAGTGCAGAAGATACATTTATAGGTTTGATTATCAAAGCAGGGAATGGGAAAAACAATCTGGGTTTAACAGCTGATTTCTCTTATCGTGGTGGACCTGAGCAATACGATGGTAGAATCATTCGTATAGAAAAAGGCTCTGAGCTTTGGTTTGTTACAAAGTAACAGTTCGTGTCGACTCGTAATGCGTAGTGGTTGTTAATGTCAATTAATATGCATTGTCATATGATGAACATATTAGTCTAAAATTAACTTATCTGTATGTAAACTGAAGTGTGGGGCCAGTGAGCTCCGTGAAACCGAACATAATTATGCTGCATTATTAGCCTGCATAGTTAAAGGTACCACACTGGCTGGCATATCATTAAACCAAAGCGGCAATAATCTGCAAAAATGAGTGCCCGCTCAGATAGCGGGCTGAGGAACAAGATTTTTCGTACTTCATTAATCAATATACCAATTCCGCGATGCGCTCGTGGGCGCTCGCCAGCCCCTGCGCGAGGCCATGCGGTTTCATATCCAGCCCTTCGGCATAGATAAACTGCACGTCGCCGATCCCCATCAGCCCCAGCACCGACCGCAGGTAGGGCGTCACGGCGTCGGTCGGCTGGCCGGCGTGTACGCCGCCGCGTGAACTGAATACCAGCGCATTGACGCCCTCGACTAACCCGACCGGATAGGTGGCGGTATAGTTGAACGTTACCCGGGCGCGGGCCACCAGATCGAACCAGTTTTTCAGCTGGGTCGGTACGTTGAGGTTGTACATTGGCGCCCCGATCAGCAGCAGATCGCTCCCTTTCAGTTCGGCAATCAGCCGATCGGACAGCGCCACCGCCGCTTGGGCGCGTGGGCTGGTGTTTTCCGCGCCGCGCAGCGCACTGAACAGCTCGCCGTCCAATACCGGCAGATCCAACGCCGTCAGGTCGTGCTCGACGATCTTATCTTCGTGTCCTTTGGCCCGACGTTCCGCCAGATAGCGGTCAATCAGGTTATTGGTCTGCGAGTCATTTCCCATAATGCTGGATTTGAGCACCAGTATTTTTTTCATGTGGTTGTCCTCTGACGGTCATCTGTGGTTTTCACCGGTAATTCCGGAATGACTGCAGGTTATCATTGCTTGTTGTTCACCAGTGGTGATAGGTTTTCACTTAATTGATTCCAATTTGGAAACTATAAAATGAAAAGCGATCTCAGCGCGCTGCCGGCTTTTGTCGCCGTGGCGGAAGGCGGCAGTTTTGCCGCCGCCGCAGAAAAACTGCATCTGACGCGCTCCGCGGTCAGCAAAATCGTGTCGCGGCTGGAGGCGCGGCTCGGCGTGATGTTGTTTATGCGCACTACGCGCAGCCTGAGCCTGACGGATGAAGGGGCACTGTACTACGAGCACTGCCGGCAGGCGTTGGCGAACATACAGGCGGCGGAAAATCAGCTGGACAGCGGCAAGATGCAGGTCAGCGGCCGGCTCAGGGTCTCGGTGCCGGTGTTGTTCGGCCACCTGTGCATCGCCCCCTTGCTGACGGCGCTGGCGAATGAGCATCCGTTGCTGACGCTGGAAATCTCGTTCAGCGACCGCAGGATCGATCTGGTCGACGAAGGGGTCGATCTGGCGGTACGCATCGGCGAGCTGGCGGACAGCGGCAGTCTGGTTGCCCGGCGCCTGGGGGAACACGGCATGCTCCTGTGTGCTTCGCCCGACTACCTGCGGCGCAGCGGTGAGCCGATCACGATGGACGCGTTAAGCCGCCATCAGGCGGTGGGGTATCTGCACGCGGGCGCGGTGTTGCCCTGGCAACTTCGCGGCGAAAACGGCGAGCTGCAGCCGTTCAGGCCACCGGCCAAGATGATGATGGATGACATGCAGGGGATCGTCGATGCCGTTTCCGTCGGTGCCGGTATTGCCTGGCTGCCGGAGTGGCTGGTACGCGATCGGCTGGCGGCGGGGACGTTGGTGGAGATCATGCGCGGTGATTCCAGCCTCAGTTTTCCGGTGAATGTGGTATGGCCCTATATGCCTTACCAGCCGCTCAAGGTGAGACTGGCGGTGGACAAACTGGTGGCGGAGCTGCCGGGGAAATTGGCGCTTGCGGCGCCGTCGGTATCACAACGCTAAGAGCCGGAGCCGCAACCGACAGGAAATGGGCGCTAATGTACCGAATAGAGGGACGAAAACGGTGCTGTCAGGCTTATTGAATGCCCAGATGACCGTTTATTATGGCCTGATTAGTAGGGTTATTATTCGAGGTAGGTCAATGAGCACGAAAAGCGAATCCAGATGGCGTCTGATCAGTATTTTAATGCTGACGGTACTCGTCGTATTAATTGGCATTCTGATTAAACTGGACTGAAGTCTGACCAGGCGATAAAAGCCTGGCCATTTTATTGTGCGGCAAGTAAGCGCATCATGTCTTCTTCATACAGCAATGCTAAAAGCCACAGCCCCAACAACATTATTGCCAGAGAAAATAATCGCTTTTCATTACGCATCGTTTAATTTGCTCTTCGGCGGTTCGACGTTGCGTAGCCTATCTCAGCGTTGTGACAACTGTTAGGGACCTGTGCCAAATAAAGCCATTTTGTTGCGCGTTTATTTATGTTTCTCCGGCGGCTATTGCTTCGGCCCCCAGGGGGCCAGGTTCCATAATCCTTTGGTGGCCGCGAATGGCGGTCGGCGCAAAGCCGAAGCGCTTGCGAAAACGTTCGGCGAAACGCGACGCGCTTTCATAGCCGACATGTTGTGCGATGGCGGATATCGGCCAGTCGGTGGATTGCAGCAGGGCCAGCGCACTGCTCATGCGCACGTCGATCATCAGGTTGCGCAACGCGGTATTTTCCATCGACAGTTTGCGGCGCAGCATCACTTCACTCATCGACAGGCTCTCCGCGACTTTGGCCGCGGTCCAAATGCTGTGCGGATCGGTTGCCAGGCAGCGGCGCACGCGCTGCGTCAGGTCTTTGGCTTCGTTGTGGATGAAGCGAATGCCGAACTGGGCCAGCCACAGTAGAATTTCCAGCATTTTGTGCCGCACGATGATGGTGGGAAAACGCTGCCGGAGCGCCAGCGCCAGGCTGGTGGTCTCAAAGCTGTGCTTCAGGGCGCAGGGTAGATTGCGCAGCGCCAGGACGGCATCGAACGGCATCGGCGCCGGCGTTTCCTCGGCCGGAGGCTGAAAAGTGAGCAGCAGAGGGTCGCAGGTCAGCAACTGACAGCTGAACACGCCCTCTTCGGAGGGGCCGTTAATAATATCCACCGTTTGCCCCCCGTCGATAATCAACAGCTCGCCGGGATGAGCCACCACTTCGTGTTGTTGCCAGCGTACGCGCTTATGGCCTTGTTGTATCAGATACAGATGTGGTTGCTCAAAATAAACTGAAGGGAATAATAATTCAGTATGCTGAACGATGTGCGCTGAGGCACCAATTCCTGGACAGAGATTAATTGTACGTTCCATCGATATTCATTTCGCAGCCATTATCTGGGAATATCTTTACGCTTTGATCCGCGTTGGAGCAACATTTTTCCATGGGCTGTGAAACACAGCGGCGTGTTTTATCTATCAAAAATCAATTTCCTGCTGAACAGAAAACGTCCGTGTCGGGATGATGCTTATCCATTAAAGTGAGAGCCAGGCTCGAAGTGCGCATTTTACCAATTACCCATAAACTGAATAATTCAAATGCCATAGATTAATATCCTAACGTAACCCGAGAGTAATAGCGCATGGTGCTATTTAATCCATTTTCGTCAGTATTGTCGATCTTATCGGACCTGTGGTTCCCCCAGCAACAGCGCGCGGTCATGAAACTGGCCGTAGGTATTGTTGACCACGTTCTGGCGCGTGGACTGCTCGATCAGCGTTTTCAGCTCATCCATGCGCTGCTGTAACAGACGCTTGAGCTCGGTTTCGTTGTCGAGGATCTGTTGCAGCTTATTGCGCAGCATCTCCTGCAAGGCCATAGACGGGCCGGCTTGCCCGGTAAAGGCGGCGGTTTTTTCCACCGCCGTCACGTAGGCGAATTCGAGTTCGACGAGCTCTTCCCAGCGCCCGGTTTGCGCCAGCGCGATCATCTGGCTGCTCAGGCTGTAAATTTGTTGATAAGCGGCTAACAGCTGCTGTTGACGTTCCATTACACGGCGTCCTGCGAAGGTTGGTAGTTGGGGCCGATCTGGCGCCAGGCGTCGGCGATGTTCTCCAGCAGTTTGACCACTTCGGCGATCGCCGCCTCGTCGTTATGCAGGTTGGCCTGCATTAACCGACGCTTCATGTAGTCGTACAACGCCGCCAGGTTTTCGGCGATCTCGCCGCCCTGCTGAGGGTCCAGGCCGCCTTTCAGGCCGTTGTCGATGATGTTGATGGCTTTGGACAGCGCCAGGCCTTTGCCGGCGATATCGCCCTGGTTCATCAGGATGCGTGCGCGAAGCAGGGCGCTGAGCGCCCCGTCGAACAACATCACGATTAACTGGTGCGGGCTGGCGCTCATGGCGCCGCTTTCCAGACTGACCTGTGCATAGGCCTGAGTGCCGCTACGGTTATACATGCTGTTTTCTTTGCCTTGTTAAAGGGTTATTTGAACTGTTGAGCCAAATAGTTACTGGTGCCGTTCATTTTCGACATCATGGTATCCAGCTGAACGAACTGTTGTTTATAACGATCGATGGTGTTTTGAATGCTGGCCGTGACCGTGGTGATCTGGCTGTTCAGGCGATCGAGGTTAGTGTTGATGCTTTTGGTCGAGTTCTCGATGATGCCGCCGGATTTGATGTAGCTCTGGATCTCGTTGTGGATCTCGGTGGCCATGCCGGTGTCTTTGCCGTTACCGACGAAGAAGTTGCTGACCTGATCCGGCTTTTCATCCATCGCTTTCTTCAGCTTGGCGCTGTCGATTTCCAGCTTGCCGGTTTTGGTGTTGGTAGAGATGCCGAGGTTGCCCAGACCTTTTAATTCCGGATTGTCTTGGGCGGCGCTCAGCGCGCTTTTGATCGACGACTGAATGCCGCGCAGGGTGTTGTCGCCCAGCAGCGGGCCGTTGGTTGGGTTTGGCGCTTCGCCGGTTTTCACCGGGGTGAACTTGGACAACGCGTTGAAGGTGTCCAGCAGCGAGTTATAGCTGTCGACCCACTCTTTGATCTTGTCGGTGGTGCCGGCGGTGTTGGTGCTGATCACCAGGTGTTGCGGTTCATCGGTTTTGGTTTTGGTTTTCAGATCGATGGTGACGCCCTGCAGGGCATCGCTGATCGAGTTGGTGCTGCGTTTGATGGCCGTGCCGTTCACCATCAGCTCCGCGTCCTGCGGCGCGACCGTCTGCTTCATGGCGGTGGTGGTGCCGCGGGTGGCGTTGTAGTTCAGGATATCGCCCAGTTTGTCGTCGTTGTCGACCTGGAGGGAAATCTTGTTGTTTTCACCAGTGGTGGAGGAACTGATCGCCAGCTGATAGTCGTTGTCGCCGACGCGCATGATGCTGGCGGTGACGCCGGCCTTGGCGCCGTTGATGGCGTCGCGCAGCTCAACCAGCGAGGTTTGATCGTCGCTCAGCGGGATTTTGGTGGCTTTCGGCGGGTTGCCGGCGGTGATGGTCAGGGAGCGGTCGGTGGCGCCTTCGGTGCCTAACTTAGCGCCCTGGTCGCTGACTTTCGCCTGAGTGGTCAGGGTTTGCGCCTGCGCCAGGTTCTTCACTTCCACCACATAGTTGCCCGGCACCGCCTTGGCGTTGGTGGTGATCTTGAAGGCGTCGTGTTCGGTGGCGGTGGTGGCCTTGAAGAAGTCCTCTTTCGCCATCTCTTTGCTGAGGTTGTCGAACTTTTCCAACGCGCCCTTCAGCGTGCCGTAACCGGTCAACTGGGCTTTATAGCTGGATTGTTTGGTGGTGTAAGGGGTCAGGCGCTGTTGTTCCGCTTTGGTCAGCTTATCCAGCAAGCCGTTGAGGTCGAGTCCTGAGCCGAGACCTAATGAACTGATCGTTGCCATGAGTAATTCTCCTTGATTATGACTTTATTCGCTTTACGCGTTATCGGCCCAGTGATGAAAAAGTTTACCGAAAAAAACAAAAAACCGATGGCGCAATAGAAGAGGGAAAAACCGCGTTATTTCCGCCATTGCCGCCGGCGCAAAAAATTTTAAAAAATTGCTAAAGGTTGTTAGGGGAGGGCCGATACCTGAGGGGACGGTGGTTGACGCCGTGGGCAAACAAGCCCGAACCTTTTAACTGTGTTGCGAAGAACGCAACTGACTCGTAAGGAAAGCAAACAATGGCACAAGTAATCAACACTAACAGCCTGTCGCTGATGGCGCAGAACAACCTGAACAAATCTCAGTCTTCTTTGGGTACTGCGATTGAGCGTCTGTCTTCCGGTCTGCGTATCAACAGCGCGAAAGACGATGCTGCGGGTCAGGCTATCTCCAACCGTTTCACCGCGAACATCAAAGGCCTGACTCAGGCTTCTCGCAACGCCAACGACGGTATCTCCCTGGCGCAGACCACTGAAGGTGCACTGAACGAAGTTAACGACAACCTGCAGAACATTCGTCGTCTGACCGTACAGGCGCAGAACGGTTCCAACTCTTCCAGCGACCTGAAATCCATCCAGGACGAAATCACTCAGCGCATGTCGGAAATCAACCGTATCTCCGAGCAGACCGATTTCAACGGCGTGAAAGTGCTGAGCAGCGATCAGAAACTGACCATCCAGGTTGGCGCTAACGACGGTGAAACCATCGATATCGACCTGCAGAAAATCGACTCCACTAAACTGGGTCTGGATGGCTTCGACGTGACCAAAAAAGGTCCTAAACTGGGTGCAGAAGTTACCGGTACCGTAAAAGTTGGTGATAAAGATCTGACTGTTGACCCAATGGGTACAGGTAAAAAACTGTTCTCTGGTAAAGATGCTACTGGCAAAGATACATTCTACGTAGAAACTACCGATAAAGGTGTTAAAACTTACAAAGAAGCTACCATTGCTGAAGACGGTACAACTGCAGGTAAAGCAAAAATCACCGAAGGCACTACTGACGTTAAGATGGCAGATCCGCTGGCTACCTTGGACAAAGCGCTGTCTCAGGTTGACTCCCTGCGTTCTTCCCTGGGTGCGGTACAGAACCGTTTCGATTCTGTTATCAAGAACCTGAACAGCACCGTGAACAACCTGTCCGCTTCTCAGTCCCGTATCCAGGATGCTGATTACGCGACCGAAGTGTCCAACATGAGCCGTGCCAACATCCTGCAACAGGCTGGCACCTCTGTTCTGGCACAGGCTAACCAGTCTACTCAGAACGTGCTGTCCCTGCTGCGTTAATCGTCTCTCCCGATTAACTGTCGCAAAGAAACCCCGCTTCGGCGGGGTTTTTTTATGCTCGCGCACCGCGCGGTTATTACATGGCGCAAATAAAGCCCGTTTTGTGCGACTGTTCAGCCGATTGGCATTTCGCCCCCTACGCATAATAGCGCTGACTCTCTTATCCGCAGGTTTAAGACATAGTGAGCGATCTGTATACCGCCGAAGGCGTGATGGACAAAAATTCTCTCTGGCTGCGCTACGTCCCGTTAGTGCGCCACGAGGCGTTGCGCCTGCAGGTCAGGTTGCCCGCCAGCGTGGAGCTTGACGACTTGCTGCAGGCCGGGGGAATCGGGTTATTGAACGCCGTTGAGCGTTATGACGCCCTACAGGGAACCGCCTTTACCACCTATGCGGTGCAGCGCATTCGCGGCGCGATGCTCGACGAACTGCGCAGCCGCGACTGGGTGCCGCGCAGCGTGCGGCGCCATGCGCGCGAGGTCGCGCAGGTGATGCGGCAACTGGAACAGCGTTATGGCCGTCCGGCGAGCGAGACGGAAGTGGCGCAGACGCTGAATATCTCGCTGGATGAGTACCGTCAAATTCTGTTGGACACCAATAACAGCCAGCTTTTCTCCTACGACGAATGGCGCGAGGAGCATGGCGAGAACGCGGAACCGATGCTGGAAGGGCATGAAGAGGCCAACCCGCTGCATCACCTGTTGGAAGGCAGCCTGCGCCAGCGGGTGATCGACGCCATCGAGGCGTTGCCGGAGCGCGAAAAAATGGTGCTGACGCTGTATTACCAGGAAGAGTTGAATCTCAAAGAGATCGGCGCCGTGCTGGACGTCGGGGAATCCCGCGTCAGCCAATTGCACAGTCAGGCGATCAAACGGCTGCGCGCGCGGCTGGCGAACGATACCTGACGGCGGCCCACCGCCCCTCAACTCGATGACTCATGCGACAATCGGACTGCCCTTTATGCCAGGAATACTGTTGAAGAAACGGCCGCTTAGCCGTTACCTGAAAGACTACAAGCACAGCCAGACCCATTGCTCCCAGTGCGGCAAACTGTTGGACCGCATGGCGCTGGTGTTTCGCGGCAAGATTATCAATAAAGAAGCCATCGCGCGCATGGATCAGCCGATCGACGATGCGGTCTGGCAAAACGTGCAGCACGAGCTGACCGCGCTGTGCCGCTTCTGCAGCGAGATCTCCTGCAACAGCCACCCCAGCTATTTCGACATCATGGCGTTCAAACAGTATCTGTTCGAGCAGACCGAGATGAGCCACAGCACCATCCGTGAGTATGTGGTGCGGCTGCGCCGGCTGGACGAAATGCTGGTGGCGCGCAACTACCCGGCGGACAAGTTCGCCAGCAGCGCCAGCCATCAGCGCATCATCGACGATCTGCCTACCGCGGCGCACAACAACTACCGCATTGCGCTGCGCAAATACGATCAGTATCTCGCCTGGCAGCGCAGTTACTGAGACTTTTCCCCGGCCGTTGGGCCGGGGCCTGCTGTTTCCCCCGTGATAAAGGATGATTATTCAGTTCACATCTGATAAATCTATCGCTTATCTGATGTCGATATTCGATTCCCTGGGGGGAAGTAGTGAACCTGCAACAACAACTGGCGCAATTCCCGCGTCTGGATCTGGTTGGCACCGCCACACCGCTGGAAAAGCTGTCCCGCCTCTCCGATTACCTCGGCCGCGAAATCTACCTTAAACGTGACGATGTCACTCCTATGGCCATGGGCGGCAACAAGCTGAGAAAGCTTGAGTTTTTGGCCGCCGACGCGCTGCGTCAAGGTGCCGATACGCTGGTCACCGCCGGCGCCATTCAATCCAACCACGTGCGCCAGACGGCGGCGGTGGCGGCGAAACTGGGCCTGCACTGCGTCGCGCTGCTGGAAAACCCTATCGATACCCGCGCGGAAAACTACCTGACCAACGGCAACCGCCTGTTGCTCGGCCTGTTCAACGCCGAGGTGGTGATGTGCGAAGCGCTGCACGATCCGCAGCAGCAGCTGGCGGAACTGGCGACGCGCCTTGAGGCGCAGGGCTTTCGCCCTTACGTGGTGCCGGTGGGCGGCTCCAATGCTCTGGGCGCGCTGGGATACGTGCAGTGCGCATTGGAAATCGCCGAGCAGAGCCAACGCAGCAACGTGGCGTTCAGTTCGGTGGTGGTGGCGTCCGGCAGCGCCGGCACCCACGCCGGGCTGGCGGTGGGGCTGCAGCAGCTGCTGCCGGAAACCGAACTGATCGGCGTGACCGTCTCGCGCACGGTGATCGATCAGCTGCCGAAGGTGGAGCAGATCCAGAAAGCTCTGGCCTGTTCGCTGAATATCGACGAACTGGCGCCGATCGCGCTGTGGGACGATTACTTCGCGCCGCAGTACGGCATGCCGAACGAAGAGGGCATGGCGGCGGTGCAGCTGCTGGCGCAGCAAGAGGGCGTATTGCTGGATCCGGTATACACCGGCAAAGCGATGGCCGGTTTGATCGACGGCATTGCCCAGCGGCGCTTCCGCGATGAAGGCCCTATTCTGTTCGTTCACACCGGCGGCGCGCCGGCGCTGTTCGCCTACCATCCGCAGGTGTAAACACCGCTTGTTATTCCATTTTGAACTATATTTATAAAGTTATATTCCTTTATGCGGGCAGTCGCACTGTTAAAGTGCTGATATCAAAAAAGATAAATAACACACAGGGGTGTTTATGATGTTTGCAAAAGTTCGTCGTCAATGGCTGTTGGGCGTGGTGGGCGTCGCGTTGGCCGCCGGTTTGGCGACCCAAACCTACGCTGCCGACAATCTGCTGCAGCAGGTGAAGCAGCGCGGCACGCTGATCGTCGGCCTGGAAGGCACCTATCCGCCGTTCAGCTTCCAGGGGGAAGACGGCAAGCTGACCGGTTTCGAAGTGGATTTCGCCAACGCGCTGGCGGAACACCTGGGCGTGAAAGCCAAGCTGAACCCGACCAAGTGGGACGGCATGCTGGCTTCGCTGGATTCGAAGCGCATCGACGTGGTCATCAACCAGGTGACGCTCTCCGATGAGCGCAAGAAGAAATATGACTTCTCCACCCCTTACACCGTTTCCGGTATTCAGGCGCTGGTGAAAAAAGGCAACGAAGGCACCATCACCAAGCCGGAAGACCTGAAGGGCAAGAAGGTCGGCGTTGGCCTGGGCACCAACTATGAGCAATGGCTGCGCGCGAACGTGCAGGGCGTAGATGTTCGCACCTACGACGACGACCCGACCAAGTATCAGGATCTGCGCGTTGGCCGCATTAACGCCATTCTGGTGGATCGCCTGGCGGCGCTGGATCTGGTGAAGAAAACCGGCGATACGCTGGCGGTAGCCGGCCCGGCGTTCTCTCGTCAGGAGTCCGGCGTGGCGCTGCGCAAGAACAACCCAGAGCTGCTGGCCGCGATTGACCAGGCGATCGCCGAGATGCAAAAAGACGGCACGCTGGCGAAGATCTCCGAGAAATGGTTTGGCGCGGACGTAACTAAATAATGCACGAAAGTATTCAACTGGCGCTGGATTCAGCGCCATTTTTATTGAAGGGCGCAATACTGACGCTTCAGCTCAGCCTGGGCGGCATGGCGTTGGGGTTGCTGCTCGGTTTTCTGCTGGCGCTGATGCGCCTTTCGCCGCTGTGGCCGCTGTCGTGGCTGTCGCGCATTTACGTGTCGCTGTTCCGCGGCACGCCGTTGATCGCCCAGCTGTTTATGATCTACTACGGTCTGCCGCAGTTCGGCATCGAGTTCGATCCTTTCCCGGCGGCGCTGATTGGCCTGTCGCTCAATACCGCCGCCTACACCTCGGAAACGCTGCGTGCGGCGATTTCGTCGATCGACAAAGGGCAGTGGGAAGCCGCCGCCAGCATCGGCATGACCCGTTGGCAAACCCTGCGCCGAGTGATCCTGCCGCAGGCGGCGCGCACCGCCTTGCCGCCGCTGGGCAACAGCTTCATCGGCCTGGTGAAAGACACCTCGCTGGCCGCCACCATTCAGGTGCCGGAACTGTTCCGTCAGGCGCAGCTGATCACCTCGCGCACGCTGGAAGTGTTCACCATGTACCTGGCGGCATCGCTGATTTACTGGGTGATGGCGACCCTGCTTTCCGCGCTGCAAAACCGTCTGGAAGCCCACGTTAATCGCCAGGATCAGGAGTAGTGCATGAGTGCCATTGAAGTTAAGCAATTGACCAAGCAGTTTAAGGGTCAGACGGTGCTGCATGGGATCGATCTGGCGGTGGACGCCGGCGAAGTGGTGGCGATCATCGGGCCGAGCGGCTCGGGGAAAACCACCTTATTGCGCTGCATTAACCTGCTGGAGGAGCCGGATTCCGGCACCATTCGCGTCGGTGATATCCTGATCGACGGCAGCAAGCCGCTGAGCAAACAGAAAAATCAGGTGCGAGCGCTGCGCCAGCAGGTCGGTTTCGTGTTCCAGAACTTCAACCTGTTCCCGCACCGTTCGGTGTTGGAAAACATCATCGAAGGGCCGGTTATCGTCAAGGGCGAGGCGAAAGCCAGCGCGGAACAGCGGGCTCGCGCGTTGCTGGCCAAGGTGGGATTGAGCGGCAAGGAGCAGGCGTATCCGCGGAGGCTGTCCGGCGGCCAACAGCAGCGAGTGGCTATTGCGCGCGCGCTGGCGATGCAGCCGGAGGTGATCTTGTTTGATGAGCCGACGTCGGCGCTCGATCCCGAGCTGGTGGGGGAAGTGCTCAATACCATGCGCTCATTGGCGGAAGAGAAACGCACCATGGTGATCGTCACCCATGAGATGAGCTTTGCCCGCGACGTGGCGGACCGAGTTATCTTTATGGACCACGGCCGCATCGTTGAACAGGGCCCGGCCAAAGCGCTGTTCGCCAACCCGCAGCACCAGCGCACTCAGCAATTCCTCGACAAATTCTTGAATCAATAAGACGGCGGGGGGGAGCTTCCCCCCGTTCGCATTCACTCCGTTTTCAACAACTCGTTTCGCGCGGCGGCGGCGAGAAACCCGCTGCGGCTACCGTATCCCGGGTGTTGCCGAACCCGAGAGTCAATGTGACGAGTAGCGTTCTGCCACGGTTTGCAAGCAGACTAATTCGTTCTGAGTTCACCCTGTTGTTATCGCCCATGAGGCGCCGCTTCCTCGTGCCAGGATAGCAAGACGCTAACGGCTGACCGGGCTGCGGGCAATAAAAAACCCTGCACAAGTGCAGGGTTTACGTAGCAGTGAGCCAATCAGGCGGCCATGCATGGCCGCCTTGACGATGCGTTAACCGATGGTCATCAGGCTGGCGTTACCGCCGGCGGCGGCGGTGTTGACGCTCAGCGAACGCTCGATCAGCAGGCGTTCCAACAGGATGTTGGTTTCACCGTGGGCGAAGCCCTGCACCGAGACAATGGCGCCGCCGCGCTGCGCGATCTGCTCGCACAGGGTGCGCAGCTGGTCGGCATCGCCGTGGTAGATGGCGGCGTCGAACTCGACCTTGTCCTGCTGCCAGTCTTTGCTGAAGGCGATGCGCGCCTGCACATCGTTCGGCAAGCGGCGGAACAGATTGCGCTGCAGTTCCGCTTCCGGCCACAGCGCGCTGCTGCCGACCGCCAGCACGGCGGCCAACTGGATCAGCGCGTCGGCTTCGTTATCCGCCAGGCACAGCACGCGTTCACGCGGCAGCAGGGCATAGGTATTGCGCTCGCCGGTCGGGCCCGGCAGCGGGCGTACGGTGCCGCCCTGGCCCAGTTCCGCATAGCGCTGCGCCAATGCCGCCAGTTCGCCGTGTTGGCTGGTGACCGCCCATTTCTCCAGCGATTGCAGCGCGCCCAACAGCTGCGGCCGCGCCGTGGCTTCCATCGGGCGCTCATCGTCCTGACGGTGCAGCGTACGCTGCAGCGCGTCGTCCGGACGGTTGGCCAGCAGACGGTACAGGTACAGCGGGCCGCCGGCTTTCGGGCCGGTGCCCGACAGGCCTTCGCCGCCGAACGGCTGTACGCCGACCACCGCACCAACCATGTTACGGTTGACATACAGGTTGCCGACCTTGGCGCGTTCGGTCACCCGGGCGATGGTTTCATCGATACGGGTGTGAATGCCCAGCGTCAGGCCATAACCGGCGGCGTTGATCTGATCGACCAGCGCGTCCAGATTGTTGCGCTGGAAGCGCACCACGTGCAGCACCGGGCCAAAGATCTCTTTTTGCAGCTCGTCGAAGCTGTCGAGCTCGATCAGCGTCGGCTTGATGAAGGTGCCGCGCGCCCACTCTTTCTCATCCTGCGCGCTGCCTTTGGCTGCCTGGTACACCTTGCGGCCTTTGGCGCGCATCGCCTGGATGTGGCGTTCGATGCCGGTTTTGGCTTCGGCGTCGATCACCGGGCCCACGTCGGTAGACAGGCGCTCCGGGTTGCCCATGCGGCATTCGGCCATCGCGCCGCGCAGCATTTGCAGCGTGTGCTCGGCCACGTCTTCCTGAATGCACAGGATACGCAGCGCGGAGCAGCGCTGGCCGGCGCTGTCGAAGGCGGAGGCCACCACGTCGGTCACCACCTGTTCGGTCAGGGCGGAGGAGTCGACGATCATGGCGTTCAGGCCGCCGGTTTCGGCGATCAGCGGCGTCGGACGGCCTTGCGGATCCAGACGGCCGGCGATGCTGCGCTGCAGAATGCCGGCGACGTCGGTGGAGCCGGTGAACATCACGCCGCGGACGCGGGCGTCGTTAACCAGCGTTGAGCCGACGGTTTCACCCTGGCCCGGCAGCAGCTGCAGCACGCCTTGTGGAATGCCGGCTTCCAGCAGGATGCGCACTGCCTGCGCGGCTACCAATGGCGTTTGCTCGGCCGGTTTGGCCAGCACGCTGTTGCCCGCCGCCAGCGCCGCGGCGATTTGGCCGGTGAAGATCGCCAGCGGGAAGTTCCACGGGCTGATGCAGACCACTGGGCCCAGCGGACGGTGGCTGTCGTTGGCGAAATCGTCGCGCACCTGGCCGGCGTAGTAGTGCAGGAAGTCCACCGCTTCGCGCACTTCGGCGATAGCGTTGTTGAAGGTTTTACCCGCTTCACGCACCAGAATGCCCAGCAGGCTTTGCAGCTGACTCTCCATCAACTCGGCGGCGCGTTCGAGGATCGCGGCGCGCTCCGTCGGCGGCGTAGCGAACCAGATTGGGCCGGCGGCCGCGGCGGCGTCGAGCGCACGGCTGACTTCGCCTTCGGTGGCTTCACGTACGTAGCCGACCACATCGCCCGGCTCGGCCGGGTTGATCACCGGTTGCTCCACGCCCTGATCCAATTCGGCATCGATGATCGGTTCCGCGCGCCACGGATGGCTGGCGCTGGTGAGCAGGGCGCTGGAGAGCGAGGCCAGACGCTGTTCGTTGGACAGATCCAGACCGCTGGAGTTAGTGCGTTTCTCGCCGTACAGCTCGCGCGGCAGCGGAATGCGCGGATGCGGCAGGCCGATCTGGCCTTCGCTGGCCGCCAGCGTTTCCACGGCGCTGACCGGATCGGCCACCAGCTCGTCGAGCGGCAGGGTGGCATCGGCGATGCGGTTGACGAACGAGGTGTTGGCGCCGTTTTCCAGCAGGCGGCGCACCAGATAAGCCAGCAGCGTTTCATGGGTACCGACCGGCGCATAGATGCGGCAAGGGCGGTTCAGTTTGCCGTCGGCCACTTTACCCACCACCTGCTCGTACAGCGGCTCACCCATACCGTGCAGGCACTGGAACTCATACTGGCCAGGGTAGTAGTTGTTGCCGGCCAGATGGTAGATGGCGCTCAGGGTATGGGCGTTGTGGGTCGCGAACTGCGGATAGATCAGGTTCGGCACAGACAGCAGCTTGCGGGCGCAGGCCAGGTAGGAAACGTCGGTATAGACCTTGCGGGTGTAGACCGGGTAGCCTTCCAGGCCGTCCATCTGGGCGCGTTTGATTTCGCTGTCCCAGTAGGCGCCCTTCACCAGACGGATCATCAGGCGACGGCGGCTGCGTTGCGCCATGTCGATCACCGCGTCGATGGCGAACGGGCAGCGTTTCTGGTAGGCCTGAATCACGAAGCCGATGCCGTTCCAGCCGGCCAGCTGCGGTTCGAAGCACAGCTTCTCCAGCAGATCGAGCGAGATCTCCAGGCGGTCGGCCTCTTCGGCGTCGATGTTGATGCCGATATCGTACTGGCGTGCCTGCAGGGTCAGCGACAGTAGGCGCGGGTAGAGTTCTTCCATGACGCGTTCGTACTGCGCGCGGCTGTAGCGCGGGTGCAGGGCGGACAGCTTGATGGAGATGCCGGGGCCTTCATAGATGCCACGGCCGTTGGAGGCTTTGCCGATGGCGTGGATCGCCTGCTGGTAGGAAACCAGGTAGGCCTGGGCGTCGGCTTCGGTCAGGGCGGCTTCGCCCAGCATGTCGTAGGAGTAGCGGAAGCCTTTTTCTTCGAGCTTACGCGCGTTGGCCAGCGCTTCGGCGATGGTTTCGCCGGTCACGAACTGTTCGCCCATCAGGCGCATCGCCATGTCCACGCCTTTGCGGATCAGCGGTTCGCCGCTCTTGCTGATAATGCGGTTCAGCGAACGGGACAGATTGGCTTCGTTATGCGTGGACACCAGCTTGCCGGTGAACAGTAGGCCCCAGGTGGCGGCGTTGACGAACAGCGACGGGCTGCGCCCCAGGTGCGAGTGCCAGTTGCCGTTGCTGATCTTGTCGCGGATCAGGGCATCGCGGGTTGGTTTATCCGGAATACGCAGCAGCGCTTCCGCCAGGCACATCAGCGCCACGCCTTCCTGAGAGGAGAGGGAGAACTCTTGCAGCAGGCCTTGCACCATGCCGGCGCGGCCGTTTGCACTTTTTTGGTTACGCAACTTCTCGGCGATGCCATAGGCCATTTTGTGAGTAGCCTGAGCAAGATCGGCGGGTAATCGCGCCTGTTCGAGCAACATCGGCACCGCTTCGGTCTCCGGGCGACGATAGGCGGCCGTGATGGCGGCGCGGGTGACCGACTGCGGCAGAATTTGTTCGGCGAAATCGAGGAATGGCTGGTGTGACTCTTCCTGCGCTTGCGGCATAATGTCGTCCGCTTCAGCCTGGCCCGCAGCGGCCAGCGCTGGAATTTCAGGAATATCGGTACCGCTCTCGAGACGCTCGAGGTAATTAAAGATGGCCTGCTTGATGAGCCAGTGCGGCGTGCGATCGATGCGCTGCGCGGCGCTCTTGATCCGGTCGCGTGTTGCCTCGTCGAGTTTCACGCCCATTGTGGTAGTGCCCATGCCAATCCAACTCCTGTGTTTAGAACCTATCCCATCAGGCTAGACAAACAGCAGGCCGGAAAGCCTGTTGGGATAGGTTCGTGAGATGTGTGGTGTCAAGAATGCAGACAATATCCTGCATGTTGCAACTTTGTGCAACCTTGTTAAATCAGGCTGATGAGCGAAGTGTGAGTTTCATCGATTTTTTAACATGGGCAGTTGGCACGAATGTTGCGTTATTGAGCGAATGCGGTGGGGTTTATCATGCCGCAGACGCTTTACCTTGCGGTATATAAGGGTAATAGCCAGGTGCAACTCATTTTGCTTGTCGTGAGTGCAACCTTTGAGCCCGGTAAATGTGACGCAGGGTAAACTTTGTGTAACTTTGTTGTTAAATATCTTGTTGGTTGATGAAAGGCTCATCTAGGATAACCGACGGTCAACAATTACGGGCAGAAACTATTTTACCTGCACTTGCTCGCAGGCTGCGCCACGTTCCGGCGCGGCGGCCAGTGAAATGCATTGCGCGTGGGTTTACCGGCGCCGGCTTGGTCGGAGCGAAACGCGAATAATAATGAAAGTGGAGAATTAAATGACAATGAGCACACCTATGCTGGTGACCTTCCTGGTGTACATTTTCGGGATGGTGCTGATCGGCCTGCTTGCCTACCGGGCAACCAACAACTTTGACGACTATATTCTCGGCGGCCGCAGTTTGGGCAGCGTGGTGACCGCGCTGTCCGCCGGCGCTTCCGACATGAGCGGCTGGTTGCTGATGGGCCTGCCGGGCGCCATCTTCCTCTCCGGCATCTCCGAAAGCTGGATCGCTATCGGCCTGACCATCGGCGCTTATCTGAACTGGAAGCTGGTGGCAGGAAGGCTGCGCGTACATACCGAAGCCAACAACAACGCCCTGACGCTGCCGGATTATTTCACCAGCCGCTTTGAAGACAACAGCAAGCTGCTGCGCGTGATCTCGGCCATCGTCATCCTGGTGTTCTTCACCATTTACTGCGCCTCCGGCATCGTAGCCGGCGCGCGCCTGTTCGAAAGCACCTTCGGCATGAGCTACGAAACCGCCCTGTGGGCCGGCGCCGCGGCGACCATCCTCTACACCTTTATCGGCGGTTTCCTGGCGGTAAGCTGGACCGATACCGTGCAGGCCAGCCTGATGATTTTCGCGCTGATCCTGACGCCGGTGATCGTCATCTTCGCCGTCGGCGGCATCGATACTTCGATGCTGGTGATCCAGGCGCAGAACCCGGCTAACCTCGACATGCTGAAAGGGCTGAACTTCGTCGCCATCCTGTCGCTGCTGGGGTGGGGCCTGGGCTACTTCGGCCAGCCGCACATCCTGGCGCGTTTCATGGCGGCGGATTCTCACCGCACCATCCGCAGCGCGCGTCGCATCAGCATGACCTGGATGATCCTGTGCCTGGCCGGCACCATCGCCGTCGGTTTCTTCGGTATTGCTTACTTCGCCAACAACCCGGGTCAAGCCGGTAACGTGTCGCAGAACGGGGAGCGTGTGTTCATCGAACTGGCGATGCTGCTGTTCAACCCATGGGTAGCGGGCGTGCTGCTGTCGGCGATTCTGGCGGCGGTCATGAGTACCCTGAGCTGCCAGCTGCTGGTGTGCTCCAGCGCGATCACCGAAGACCTGTACAAGGCGTTCCTGCGTAAAGGCGCCAGCCAGCGCGAGCTGGTGTGGGTCGGCCGCGTGATGGTGCTGGTGGTGGCGTTGATCGCCATCGCGCTGGCGGCCAACCCGGAGAACCGCGTGCTGGGCCTGGTGAGCTACGCCTGGGCCGGTTTCGGCGCCGCCTTCGGTCCGGTGGTGCTGATTTCGGTGATGTGGTCGCGCATGACCCGCAACGGCGCGTTGGCCGGCATGCTGGTCGGTGCGGTGACGGTGATCGTCTGGAAACAGTACGAATGGCTGGGGCTGTATGAAATCATCCCGGGCTTCATCCTGGGCTGCCTCGCCATCGTGGTGGTGAGCCTGATGGGCCGCCAGCCTTCCGCCACCATGACCGAGCGTTTCGATCAGGCGGAAGCCGAGTACAAAACGGTGTAACGTCGTTCGATGTCAGTCGGTAAGGGGCGCGCAGAGCGCCCCTTTTTTTGCCTGCCGATCGCCGTCATCCGGCTGTAACACCTAGCGACATTTGATTAGAAAAAATCACCGTCATGCCTCTTGTATTTATTCTTGGCAGAATGATAATCACTCTCGTTGGTTTTTACGTTTCTTTACATAGTCGCCGCGGCTCATTTTGCAACCACCGTCTCTGCCGCCGCGGTCTTTTCAGGGGTGATTATTTATGTTCGTTCCCTTTCTTATCATGTTCCGTGAGGGGCTGGAGGCCGCGCTGATCGTCAGCCTGATCGCCAGCTACCTGAAGCGCACGCAGCGCAGCCAATGGCTGGGCGCGGTGTGGATCGGCGTGATTGTTGCTGCGGCGCTGTGTCTGGCGCTCGGTATCTTCATCAATGAAACCACCGGCGAGTTCCCGCAGAAACAGCAGGAGCTGTTCGAGGGCATCGTGGCGGTGGTGGCGGTAGTGATCCTCTCCTATATGGTGTTCTGGATGCGTAAGGTGTCCAAGTCGGTCAAGGTGCATCTGGAAGGGGCGATCGATCAGGCGCTCAACGCCGGTAAAGGGCAGGGTTGGGCGCTGGTGGCGATGGTGTTCTTCGCCGTGGCGCGCGAAGGGCTGGAGTCCGTGTTCTTCCTGCTGGCGGCGTTCCAGCAAGACGTGGGCGCCGCGGCGCCGATCGGCGCGGTGCTCGGCCTGGTGGCCGCCATCGTGCTGGGCATGATGATTTATTGGGGTGGGGTGAAGCTGCACCTGGCCAAGTTTTTCAAATGGACCAGCCTGTTCATTCTGTTCGTCGCCGCCGGCCTGGCCGCCGGGGCGATCCGCGCCTTCCACGAAGCCGGCCTGTGGAACCACTTCCAGGACATCGCCTTCGATTTCAGCAGCACCCTGTCGACCCATTCGCTGTTCGGCACCCTGCTGGAAGGTATTCTCGGTTATCAGGAAGCGCCGACGGTCAGCGAAGTGGCCGTCTATTTCCTGTATCTGATCCCGGCGCTGATTTTCTTTTTCCTGCCGCAGCGCGCGGAGCCGGCAGCGGCCCCGGCGCAACGTAAAATCAATCATTAATGTTTAATAGGGAATCTCGTATGTCTACTCCGTTATTTCGCCGCAAGGCGTTGCACGCAGCATTACTGGCTATCCCGGCGTTTGCGCTGAGCATCGCCGCGTTGGCGGCGGACGTGCCGCAGGTCAAGGTCACGGTTAACGACAAGCAGTGCGAACCGATGCAGCTGACGGTGCCGGCCGGCAAGACGCAGTTTGTGGTGCATAACACCAGCCAGAAAAATGTCGAATGGGAAATCCTGAAAGGGGTGATGGTGGTGGAAGAGCGCGAAAACATCGCGCCGGGCTTCACCCAGAAAATGACCGCCACGCTGGAAGCGGGCGAATACGACATGACCTGCGGGCTGCTGAGCAACCCGAAAGGCAAACTGACCGTCACCGCGGCAACCAACGGCGCTACCGACGGCAAACCGAACGCACTGGATCTGGTTGGCCCGATCGCCGAATACAAAGTCTACGTCATCAAAGAAGTCGACGGCCTGGTGAAACAGACCAAGCTGTTCACCGACGCGGTGAAGGCCGGCAACGTGGAGCAAGCGCGCAAGCTGTACGCGCCGACCCGCCAGCACTATGAGCGCATCGAGCCGATCGCCGAGCTGTTCTCCGATCTGGACGGCAGCATCGACGCCCGTGAAGACGACTACGAGAAGAAATCAGCGGATCCGAACTTCACCGGCTTCCACCGTCTGGAGAAGGCGCTGTTTGCCGACAACTCGACCAAAGACATGGGCAAATATGCCGATCGTTTGTATCAGGACACCGTTGAACTGCAAAAACGCGTGGGTGAACTGACCTTCCCGCCGAGCAAGGTGGTGGGCGGCGCAGCCGGGTTGATCGAAGAAGTGGCGGCCAGCAAGATCAGCGGTGAAGAAGACCGTTACAGCCGCACCGACTTGTGGGACTTCCAGGCCAACGTCGACGGTGCGCAGAAGATCGTCAACCTGCTGCGCCCGCTGTTGCTCAAGGCCAACAAGCCGCTGCTGGACAAGATCGACGCCAACTTCAAAACCGTCGACACCATTTTGGCGAAGTACCAAACCAAAGAGGGGTATGAGTCCTATGAGAAGCTGACCGATGCCGACCGCAATGCGTTGAAAGGGCCGATCACCACGCTGGCGGAAGACCTTTCCCAACTGCGCGGCGTATTGGGTCTGGACTGAGGCATACGGTTATGAGCAACAAGGTAGGCCCGAATAACGGGCCTCATCCGCACTCTCAGGAGGCGGCATCCCCTTCACGCCGCCGTTTGCTGCAGGGGCTGGGACTGAGCGCGCTGGCGCTGGGCGGCAGCCGCCTGGTGCAGGCGGCGGACAAAGCTGCGGAACCGGTAGCGGCGCCGCAGGATGAGCGCTGGCAGAAACAGCCGTTTTATGGCCGCCATCAGGCCGGGGTGCTGACCCCGCAACAGGCGGCGATGATGCTGGTGGCGTTCGACGTGCTGGCGACCAGCAAAGCGGACCTGGAGCGTCTGTTCCGGCTGCTGACCGACCGCATCGCGTTCCTGACCCACGGCGGCAAGGCGCCGGAGGTGGACGCCAAATTGCCGCCGCTCGATTCGGGGATCATGGGGCCGGAGATTTACCCGGATAACCTGACCATCACCGTCTCGGTCGGCGCATCGCTGTTCGACGAACGCTTTGGCCTGCAGGCGCAAAAGCCGCTGCGGTTGCAGAAAATGACCCGCTTCCCCAACGATGCGTTGGACGCCGGGCTTTGCCACGGCGATCTGCTGCTGCAGATCTGCGCCAACACCAATGAAACGGTGATTCACGCACTGCGCGACATCATCAAGCATTCGCCGGATTTGCTCAGCGTGCGCTGGAAGCGGGAAGGATTTATCTCCGCGCATGCGGCGCGCAGCAAAGGCAAAGAGACGCAGATCAACCTACTGGGCTTCAAAGACGGCACTGCTAACCCGAAAACCGACGACAAACCGCTGATGGATAAGGTGGTGTGGGTCGGCGACAACGTCGGCGAGCCGGCGTGGACGGCGGGCGGCAGCTACCAGGCAGCGCGCATTATTCGCTTCCGCGTGGAGTTTTGGGATCGCACGCCGCTGCAGGAGCAGGAAACCATTTTCGGTCGCGAAAAGCACAGCGGCGCGCCGCTTGGCATGAAGCATGAACATGACGAACCGAACTACGCGAACGATCCCGACGGCAAGGTGATCCCGATGGATGCGCACATCCGGTTGGCTAACCCCCGCACGCCGGAAAGCCAAAGCAACCTGATGCTGCGGCGTGGCTACAGCTATTCCCTTGGCGTTTCCAATGCCGGGCAGCTGGAAATGGGGCTGCTGTTTGTCTGCTATCAGGCCGATCTGGAGAAAGGATTCCTGACGGTGCAAAAAAGACTCAACGGCGAAGCGCTGGAAGAATACATCAAGCCGATCGGCGGCGGATATTTCTTCGTATTACCGGGCGTGAAAGAGGGCGGCGACTATTTGGCCAGCGGCCTGCTCAAGGCCTGAGTGCGCAATGACGAGGCGGGATCTCCCGCCTCGTTTTACGTTGGCTTGCCTATTACCCGGGACATTAAGCGACGGAGTTCAATTCAATCCTTCACCTGCGGATTAAAAAATCTGAACGGCCCGCCGACTTTGGGTTGTGCAAAATTTAATCGGTAAAGCAAAGTGTTATTCGCGGTTTTTAATTGTAATTCATTGATATTTTTGCAATTAAATTTTTTATGGAATGACGTGCCGAGCGTGATATAGTGTTTTTGCGCTAACTAAAAACAAAACATATAAAATTTTTTTACATTTTAGTAACGCGGCAGGATTGAATGTCATTATACTGTAATCATCTGGCGGTAGTTTTCACACGGTGCACAGCTTGAAGCTGTAAATATCACTGCGGGGATCGCTAATGGTAAAGTCCTTGGTTGGGCTGGAAAGAAAAAATAACACATCTCCCCTGATTTCTCGTTGTAACGAGGGTTCTCTCTCCGACTCTCTTTTACCGGCAACCCCGCACTCTTATCGCTATCGAATCTCATCACTTTTTACTCCACGTTTATTGATGCAGTCCGCGTTGTCCCGTGAAGACACGGCGCTTAAGCGTTGCCGTCGATTCACCTTGTCCCTTGGCTCTTATTGGCTCGGAGGAGGCCAAAACCTAATACGTGTGTGAAACATAATCGCGCGGCCCGGCCGTTGCGGTAGGTGAAACAAACTGTAAGGTGCCACTATGGGTAGACAGAAAGCAGTGATCAAAGCACGTCGTGAAGCGAAACGCGTTATTCGTCGTGACGCTCGTAGTCATCGCCAGCTGGAAGAAGAGTCTGTGACCTCGCTGGTGCAAATGGGGGGAGTCGAGTCTATCGGCATGGCGCGAGACAAGCGCGATAGCTCACCCATCGAGGCTAGAACTGAAGCTCAGGGTCATTACTTATCAGCCATAGAGAATAAGCAGCTGATCTTCGCCACCGGCGAAGCCGGCTGCGGCAAAACATTCATCAGCGCCGCCAAGGCGGCGGAGGCGCTGATCCATAAAGAGGTGGATCGGATTATCGTTACCCGTCCTGTTTTGCAGGCGGATGAAGACCTTGGCTTCTTGCCGGGTGATATCTCCGAGAAATTCGCGCCTTATTTCCGCCCGGTGTATGACATTCTGGTGCGCCGTTTAGGCTCTTCCTTTATGCAGTACTGCCTGCGCCCGGAAATCGGCAAGGTAGAGATTGCGCCGTTCGCTTATATGCGCGGACGCACCTTCGAAAATGCGGTCGTTATCCTGGATGAAGCCCAGAACGTGACCGCCAGCCAGATGAAAATGTTTCTGACCCGCCTGGGTGAAAACGTGACGGTTATCGTTAACGGCGACGTGACCCAGTGCGACTTGCCGCGCGGTGTGAAATCCGGCCTCAGCGACGCGCTGGAGCGCTTCGAAGAGGACGAGATGATCGGCGTTATCCGCTTTGAGAAACAGGACTGCGTGCGCTCCGCTTTGTGCCAGCGCACGCTCAACGCTTACAGTTAACCTATTCGCTAATGGAAAGGCCGCCTCGGCGGCCTTCTTTATCTGCGCAATTTCCCTTCTCGTTTAACCTTTGTGTAAATTATTGTGGCTTTTTGTATAGATTTTCGTTGAGTTAGCGTTAATGATTAGTAGGTTCCAGATTGGCGTGCAACTTGCGTACGCCGCCAAAAGGACACTATCTGGGGTGTGCGCCGTGCGGCGCATTGCGTGTGGGTTCTTGATGCGATTCAAACATGAAATATATCATTCTGATTTTGCTTATTTTATGCGTCGTCTATGTGCATTACCGCGGGCGGGTACGCTACAACGTGTGGCGACAGCTGTCTGACCATTCCACCTTTACCGCACCGCTGAACGTCTTCATGTATCTGTTTTCCCGCGTGCCGACCACGCCGTACCTGAAGCCGGAGCAGTTCCCTGAGCTGGCGGTACTGCGGGAGAATTGGGAAACCATCCGCGACGAAGGACAGAAGCTGATGAAGATCCAGCAGATCAAAGCGTCCGATCAGTTCAACGACGCCGGGTTCAACTCGTTCTTCAAGACCGGCTGGAAACGCTTTTATCTGAAATGGTATGAAGACAGCCATCCTTCCGCCATGACCCTGTGCCCGCAGACCACGGAACTGCTGCGCAGCCTGCCCTCGGTCAAGGCGGCGATGTTCGCCGAACTGCCGGACGGCAGCCGTTTGCCGCGCCACCGCGATCCTTACGCCGGTTCGCTGCGTTATCACCTGGGGCTGATTACCCCAAACGATGACCGCTGCTTCATTGAGGTGGACGGCGAGCGCTACAGCTGGCGCGACGGTGAAGGCGTGATGTTCGATGAAACCTACCTGCACTACGCGGAAAATCAGAGCGGGCAGAATCGTCTGATCCTGTTTTGCGACATCGAACGGCCGATGCGTTACCGCTGGACGCAGGCGGTTAACCATTGGCTGGGGCGCAATCTGATGAGCGCCGCCACCGCGCCAAACGAAGAGGGCGATCGCACCGGCGGCGTTAACAAGATGTTCAAATACATCTATGCGATACGCCGGGTGGGGAAACGCCTGAAGGCCTGGAACCGCACCGGTTATTACATCATCAAGTGGATTTTGTTCGGGGGGATCGCCGCGGCGATATTCTTCTCGGTATAACGAAGACAGGGGCGCACGGTGTGCGCCCCTTTTTGATCAGGCGAAGATAGTCATCATATAGGCGGCGAACAGCGCCAGGTGGGCGGTGCCGTTCAGCACGTTGGTGCGGCCGGTCGAGAACGACAGCTGGCACAGCAGCAACACTGTCAGCATCACCACGATATGCGGCGTTTGCAGCCCGAAGATCAGCGTCTGCCCGGTCAGGGTGGCGATGATGGTGACCGCCGGTACCGTCAGGGAGATGGTCGCCAGCACCGAACCGAAGAACAGGTTCATGGCGCGTTGCACCTGATTGTTCAACACGGCGCGCAGCGCGCCCAGTCCTTCAGGCGACAGGATCAACAGCGCCACCAGGAAACCGGTGAACTGCGCCGGCGCATTCACCTTGGTCAGCAGGCCTTCCAGCGGATTGGCGTTGAACTTGGTGACGGCGATAACCGCGATCAGGTGCACGACGAGCCAGGCGGCATGCCAGGCGCTGCTGTGCGAAGAGGGCTTGCCGTGGTGCGGGTCACCATCGTCGTCTTCATGCTCGTACACGAACAGGCTCTGGTGGGTTTTGGTCTGGATCACCAGGAACACGCCATACATGGCGGCGGAGATCAGCGCCACCAGCAGCGCCTGCCCGGTGCTGAAGTTACCGCCCGGCAGCGCGCTCGGGAACACCAGCACGATCACCGCCAGCGGGAAAATTGCCATCAGATACTGTTTAATACCGCCCAGGTTGACGTACTGGGTGGCGAACTTGCGCCCGCCGAGCAGCAGCGCGAAACCGACCAGGCCGGCGGAAACGATCATGATGATGGAATACAGCGTGTCGCGCATCAGCGCCGGCGCGGCGTCGCCGGTGGCCATCAGCGCCGAGATCAGGCTGACCTCGAGGATCACCACCGACAGGCTGAGGATCAGCGAGCCGTAGGGTTCCCCCAAACGGTGGGCGAGCACGTCGGCGTGGCGCACCACGCTGAAGGCGCTGCTGAGGATCCCCACCAGCGCGAGAATATTGATGCCGACGATCAGCGGAAAGTGAGTGGTGCTGCTCCACAGATTCAACACCACCAGCGCGGCGATGGGGAAGATCAGCGAGTATTCGGTGTGGCGAGATTTGGTGGATCGGCCAGGATCGTGTTGCGACTTCATGAGGGTGGCACTCCTTCTCAAACAGCGTAGCCCGTCAGCGCCGGTCGCCGTGATGCGGCAACTCTGCGTTTACAGTAGGTATTTTATATTAGGATACACCCACGGCGCCGGTGTGATGTTGTTTTTATCTGAGAAAGCAATTGCTTGCTTTATGTGATCAGGGTAACAAAAAAACCGCACGGGGTGCGGTTTTATTTACTTACTTTTACGCAATAACGCCAATTTTTAACGTTAGATATGAGAAAAGTCGTGTTTACTTATTTAGTATGCGGTTAATCAAGGAAAATACAGCCGTTAGTCATCAATATTATCCATGATTTCATGCCGTTTATTGTGGTAACCATCTTCATTTAGCCCCTCACGCCAGTAAGGTACGGCATAAAGACGATTACGATCGCATTGACGTTCACGACGCAGGTAACGGCGCAGCTCTACCACCAGGCGATCTTCACCGGCGAGCCAGAAGTGCGTTTCGCCCTGCGGCAGGGACTGCGCGCGGAAACGGGCGATCAGGTCGTTGGTGTTCTCCGTGCCGCCAACGATCCAATTCACCTCAATGCCGGTCGGTTTTCTCAGATCAATCACGTCGGCGGTGCTGTCGACGCGGACGAAAGCGCGCCCGGCGCTGTGCGGCGGCAGATTCTCCAGCAGCGCGGCCAGCGCAGGCAGTGAGGAAGGATCGCCCGCCAGGCAGTAGAAATCGGCCGCCGGCAACATCGGTTTGGGGCCGCCTGGGTTGCTGATGCCGATTTTATCGCCGGCTTTCGCCTGGCGCGCAAAGTCGACCGCCGGGCCCTGGTGATCGTGGATCGCGAACTCGATGTCCACCTCCGCCTGTTCCGGGCGCACGGCGCGAATGGAATAGGTACGCACGATCGGGCGTACGGCGTCCGCCGCCCAGCGCGGACCGTTTTCGGTCAGCGTCGGCAGGTCCGGCTGGGTTTGGCCGGCGAGCGGCAAAAAGACCTTGATGTGCGCAGCGGCGGCGTTGGCCGGGTAGTAGCGCAGATCGGGTGCGGTAAAGGTGATGCGGCGCAGGTGCGGCGTAATATCCTGTACGGCGCTGACGGCGATCAGGTAGGGGGCGCGTGAGCGAGGGGCTTCGGTAGTCACGGGGATCTCCTTATAGTTCGTTTGGCGGTGAGTATATCATGCCGTTTGATAATGAGAATTGTTTGCTTATTGAGGCGCAACGGCGTGTGAGTTAGGCTTAAGCTTCACGGAATACGCACGGGAGGACGTGATGCCCTATCAAGACACGAACGACTTGCCGGACAATGTGAAGCCTGTGCTGCCGGCCCATGCTCAGGCGATCTATAAAGAAGCGTTCAACAGCGCCTGGCAACAATACCGGGATCCTGAAGACCGACGCGGTGACGACAGCCGGGAGGAGACGGCGCACAAGGTGGCCTGGGCGGCGGTCAAGCAAAGCTATCGCAAGGGCGACGATGAGCATTGGCACAAAAAGTAACGCTTTATGGCCTGATAAAATCGCGCAGACGTTATGCTGACCCGGCAATTAATATTATTGCTGCTCAGTACAAATACTTTTCCACGTTAACACCGCTTTGCAACTTGATTGCGCGGCGGGAAAAGAATATGGTCATTATTAATCGGCGCGGTTATTGAATTAATAAAATTCCGCACCTAAAAATAAAATTGCAAAGGTTCAGTAGTGGCGAGGGAGGACGAGAAATCGTATTCCCGGGAGGTTGTAACAGTGTTAACGCGAGATTTTCTGCAAAAAGCGGATTGCAAAACCGCATTCGGCGCTATTGAGGAGTCGCTGTTGCTGACGCCTGAACAGCGCGCAGCCTCGTTGGATTGCACGTTATCGCGCCGGCCGGATCACAGCCCGGTTTGGGTATTCGGTTACGGTTCGCTGATGTGGAACCCGGTTTTTGAATCGGAAGAAGTGCGGCCTGCCATGCTGCAGGGTTGGCACCGGGCGTTCTGCATGCGCTTGACCGCCGGGCGCGGCACGCTGCATCAGCCGGGGCGCATGCTGGCGCTGAAAGAGGGCGGCCAGACCACCGGATTGGCCTTCCGTCTGCCGGAAAGCAAGCTGCGCGAAGAGCTGGAGCTGCTGTGGAAGCGCGAAATGATCACCGATTGCTACGTGCCGACCTGGTGTGAGCTGCAGCTGGAGGGCGGTGAGGTTGTCACTGCGCTGGTGTTCGTGATGAACGCGCAGCACCCGCTGTTTGAAGCAGACACCAGCCACCAGGTGATCGCGCCATTGATCGCCAGCGCCAGCGGCCCGCTGGGCACCAACGCGCAATACCTGTTTGCGCTGGATAACGAGCTGAAGCACCACGGCATGCAGGATGATTGCATCGGCGATCTGGTGCGCTATGTACGGCAATGGTTGCAGCAGAACCGGCCCGGCGCTTTCGGGGCGGAGGCCACGGCCTGAGGCGTTGGCAGGGTGGCAAACAGTGAAGGGCTCAGCACGCTGAGCCCTTTTTCATATATCTAATACCTCTATTTAATAACTTTATTCTGCATGATTATCTAAGGCCCCTGCTTTGTATGGTTATTTATCTCGTTATTTTTAAAGCCATTCATCATTTTCCCCCGTCTTCATCCCCCAAGAGTAACGATAAATAATTCACTTAGTATTAAATTGCATAACTAAAGGCTATTTCTTATTTGTTCAGCCCCGCAGGACTCCGTATCAATATGGCAAACGCTACCGCAAGAAACAGGGAGACGGGGATGAACTTTCAACAATTAAAAATTATTCGCGAATCGGCGCGCTGCAACTACAACCTGACCGAGGTCGCCAATACCTTATTTACTTCGCAGTCCGGCGTCAGCCGGCATATTCGCGAGCTGGAAGAAGAGCTGGGCATTGAAATATTCATTCGCCGCGGCAAGCGGCTGCTGGGCATGACCGAACCCGGCAAAGAGCTGCTGGTGGTGGCGGAACGCATTCTCAACGACGCCAATAACATCCGTCGCCTGGCGGACGTCTTCAGCAGCAACGATTCGGGACAGCTGCATATCGCGACGACGCATACCCAGGCGCGCTACAGCCTGCCGGGGGTAATCAAAGAGTTTCGCGCGCTTTACCCGCGGGTGCGGGTGGTGCTCAATCAGGGCAGCCCGGAGGAGATCGTTTCGATGCTGGCCGCCGGCGAAGCCGATATCGGCATCGCCAGCGAACGGCTGATGAGCGACGAATCGCTGGCGGCGTTCCCCTACTATCGCTGGCATCACACCATTCTGGTGCCGGAAGGGCACGAGTTGACGCGTCAGCCGCAGGTGACGCTGGAGATGCTCAGCACCTTGCCGCTGATCACTTACCGTCAGGGCATTACCGGGCGCGCGAAGCTGGATGCGGCGTTCAAAGCGGCGGGCCTGACGCCGGACATCGCGCTCAGTGCGCAGGATTCCGACGTGATTAAAACTTACGTCGAGCTGGGGTTGGGCGTGGGTGTGCTGGCGGACATGTCGTATGAAAAAGAGCGCGATCGCGGGTTGGTGAGCCTCAACGCCGAGCACCTGTTTGAACCCAATACGGTATGGCTGGGCCTGAAACGCAGCCAGCTGCAGCGCAACTATGCCTGGCGTTTTATCCAGCTGTGCAACCCGACGCTGTCGCTGACCGAAATCAAGGACAAGGTCTTCTCGTCACAGCTGGATGCGGTGATTGACTACCAGATTTAGTCGGACAGCTGTGCCCCGGCGGATTGCCACGGGGAAGGGGGATTAGTCGTCGGTACGTTCGATCAGGTGACGTTTACTTTTTCTGAACGGGCCGATGGCTTCCCATTCCGGGAGTTCTTCAGGCGGACGCGGGTTGGCCATCTCCCAGCGATGGTGTTGGCGCAAAATCTCGATGGCGATGCGTTTTTGCCGGCGCCGGTCTTGTACCGTCAGACGAGTCATAAACAGATCCGACTCAAGCAGGACGCTGTTCATGTCCGCCAGTGTTTGCTCTATCGCTCTCTCATGCCGGTGTGAGGCGCCATTTTCTGATAGATGGTTTTCCATTTTCCCGTCCCTTGGGTGACCGAGCTCACGTTAATCACCCAATGAAACAGACTCAAACCTCGACGTTCATCGCTGCGAATCGCGCCGCAAAGACAGTTATCCATTGCGGCCAGGTGCCACGAGAGTGCGACCGGCCGCGCAATCCTCGCCCTAATAATCAAAATCCCACCTATATACATAAAAAGAATATCTATAGTGATTTAAGTACCTTCAGCTGCCGATCGTGCTCGCATACACTCGCGAAATTATTATAAATTCCATCCGCTTGGAGAGTTTCAGATGAAAGTGCTCGTTCCTTCTTTGCTGTTTTTAGCCGTGGTGGCCAGCGTTAACGCGCAGGCGGCGACGCCGGCCAACACGCTGGTGATCGCGCAGTCTATCGATGACGTGGTCAGCTTTGACCCGGCCCAGGGATTTGAGTTAACCACGGTGCAGTCGTTCAACAGCCTGTATCAACGTCTGATCCAGTCCGATCCGCACAACCCTATCGATCTCAAGCCGACATTGGCCAGCAGTTGGCAGGCCGGCGCCGACAATCGCAGCCTGACTTTCAGCCTGCGCCCGGATGCCAAATTCGCCAGCGGCAATCCGCTGCGGCCGGAAGACGTGATCTTCTCGCTTTCGAGGGTGGTGAAACTCAATCTGGAGCCGTCGTTTATCCTGACGCAGCTGGGCTGGAACGCGAAGAACGTGGAGCAACACCTGAGCAAGGTGGATGACCACCAGGTAAAAATCAGCTGGAGTGAAAACGTCAGCCCGGCCTTCGTGCTCAGCCTGCTGTCGGCGCCGGTATCGTCGATCGTCGACGCCAAAGAGGCGCTGGCGCACCAGCAGGGCGACGATCTGGGGCACCAATGGTTGAACAGCCACTCCGCCGGCAGCGGCCCTTACAAAATCCGCACCTATGTGCCGCACGAAGTGGTGGTGCTGGACGCCAACCCAGGCTCGCCGGAAGGGGCGCCGACGCTGAAAACCATCCTGATCAAAAACGTGCCCGATCCGGCCGCGCGCCGCTTGCTGATCGAGCAGGGCGATGCCGATATCGCGCGCAACCTGGGGGCAGACCAGATGGCGGCCTTAAAGGGTAAGCCGGGCGTCAAACCCCTGGCCATTCCTTACGCTTCGCTTTATTTCCTGCAGTTCAACGCCAAGGCGTCACCGGCGCTCGGCAATCCGGCGTTCTGGGAAGCGGCGCGCTGGCTGTTCGATTACAAAGGCATCGCCGACGATCTGCTGAAAGGGCAGTTCCAGAGCCATCAGGCATTCCTGCCGGACGGTTATCTGGGGGCGCTCAAGGATCAGCCGTACAGCTTCAATCCGCAAAAAGCCAAAGAGATACTGGCCAAAGCGGGGCTCAGCAACGTCAGTTTCCGTCTGGACGTCAACAACCAGCCGCCGTACCTGGATATCGCCCAGGCGCTGCAGGCCAGCTTTGCCCAGGGCGGCGTGAAGGTGGAACTGGTGCCGGGCATCAGTTCGCAGGTCTCTACCAAGGTGAAAGCGCTTAACTACGATGCGACGCTGACTTCCTGGGGGCCGGATTATTTCGACCCTAACACCAATGCCGCAGCCTTCGCCTACAACCCGGAAGACGGCAGCAAGACGCTGGCCTGGCGCGCCAACTGGCAGATCCCGGCGCTGAGCAAGCTGACGCTGGCCGCCACCGCGGAAAACGACACCGCCAAACGGGTAGCCGACTACCAGCAACTGCAAAAACAGGTGCAGCAAAGCTCGCCGTTCGTCATCAGCCTGCAGGCGCGAAGCCTGATTGCGGTGCGTGACAACCTCAAGGGCTATGTGCAGGGCATCAACCCTGACATGGTGTTCTACAGCAAGGTCAGCAAGTAATGGCCGCTGAACTGTGCGCCAGCGCCGGGGCGGCCCGGCGGTATTGGCGCTGGGGCGGGCGGCTGCTCGGCGGCGTGTTGTCGCTGGCGCTGACGTTGCTTGGCCTGCTGCTGTTCACCTTCATGCTGTCGCATCTGGCGCCGATCGATCCGGCGCTGCAGGTGGCGGGCGATCACGCCAGTGAAGCCACCTATGCGCAGGTGCGGCACGAGCTGGGATTGGATCTGCCGTTGCCGGTGCAGTTTTGGCGTTATCTGGTGCACCTGGCGCACGGCGATTTGGGCATCTCGCGCATCACCGCCCAGCCGGTGTTGAGCGATCTGCTGCGTACCTTCCCGGCGACGGTGGAGCTGGCCACCTGCGCCATTATCCTCGGCGCCCTCGGCGGCATTACGCTGGCGTTTCTGGCGGTGCTCAAACCAGGCAGTTGGCTGGATAACGCGGCGCGTCTGCTGTCGCTGATCGGTTATTCGGTGCCGATTTTCTGGCTGAGCCTGCTCGGGCTGCTGCTGTTCTATGCCACGCTGCACTGGTCGGCGGGGCCGGGGCGGCTTGACGACATCTACTTGTACAGCATGGAGCCGCGCAGTGGTTTTGTGTTGATCGACAGCTGGCTGTCCGGCGATCGCGACATGTTCTATAACGCCATCGGCCACCTGTGGCTGCCGGTCGTGGCGTTGGCGCTGCTGTCGATGGCGGGCATTACCCGATTGCTGCGGGCGGCGATGCTGGAAGAGTGCAACAAGGAATACGTGACGCTGGCGCGTTCCAAGGGGGCCGGGCGCCTGCGCATTCTGCTGCGCCATGTGTTTCCCAACGTGCTGGGCACGCTGATCACCGTACTGTCTCTCTCCTATGCCAGCCTGCTGGAGGGGGCGGTATTGACCGAAACGGTGTTCGCCTGGCCCGGCGTCGGGCGTTATCTGACCTCGGCGCTGTTTGCCGCCGACACGCCGGCGATCCTCGGCGCCACGTTGCTGATCGGCACCTGTTTCGTGCTGTTGAATGCGCTGGCCGACGCCTTGACCTATTTAGTGGATCCGCGAACCCGATGAGCCAATATCTCTCTGAACACGAACCGCAAAGCGAGCCGGCCGTCGGTTACCGCCGCGGTCGGCGCCTGACCACGCTGACGCTGGGCGCGGCACTGGTGGCGATTTTGATCGTCACCGCGCTGCTGGCACCGTGGCTGGCGCCTTTCGATCCCAATCTGCAGCATATCGAGCTGCGGTTATTGCCGCCTTCCGCCGCACATTGGCTGGGCACCGACGGCTTCGGCCGCGATTTGCTCTCCCGCGTGATTTACGGCGCGCGGCCGACGCTGATTCTGGTGTCGCTGATTCTGGTGTTGACCATTCCCATCGGCCTGTTGGTCGGCATTGGCGCCGGTTATCTCGGCGGCTGGGTAGAGCGCATTTTGATGCGCCTGACCGACATTTTCCTGTCGCTGCCGAGCCTGGTGATCGCGCTGGCGTTTGTGGCGGTCATGGGGCCGGGGCTGATGAACGGCGCGCTGGCGCTGGCATTGACCAGCTGGCCGGCCTTTGCCCGCCAGGCGCGGGCCGAAACCCTGGCGCTGCGCCGCAGCGACTACCTGGCGGCGGCGCGCATGCAGGGCATCAACGGGCTGCGGCTGATGGTCGGCCACATTTTGCCTTTATGCCTGCCGAGCGCGGTGGTGCGCGCGGCGCTGAGTCTGGGGGGCATCATCCTGTCCGCTGCCGGTCTGGGGTTCCTCGGCATGGGCGTTGCGCCGCCGACCGCCGAATGGGGCTCGATGGTGGCCGAAGGCAGTAAAGTGATTTTCGATCAATGGTGGGTCGCCGCCGCGCCGGGCGGGGCGATCCTGTTCGCCAGCCTGGCGTTTAACCTGCTGGGCGATGGCCTGCGCGACAAAATGGATCCTCGTCATGGGCACTGATAACACCTTATTGACCGTCGAACGCCTGGCGATCGGCGTGCCGGAGCCACAGCCGGTGGCGCTGGTGAAGAATATTTCGTTCAGCATGGGGCGGGAGCGGCTGGCGCTGGTCGGTGAGTCCGGTTCCGGCAAGTCGTTGACCGCGCGTGCGCTGATGGGGCTATTGCCGCCGCCGTTACAGCTGCAGGCGCATCGCCTGACGTTGGGCGATGAAGACTTAACGCGCCTGAGCGAGCGCCAGTGGAGCCGGCTGCGCGGCGACCGGGTGGCGATGGTGATGCAAGACCCCAAGCATGCGCTGAATCCCAATCAACCGATCGGCCGTCAGGTGGAGGAGCCGCTGGTGCTGCATGCAAAGCTGAGTCGCGCCGAGCGGCGTGAAAAAGTGCTGGAGATGCTGGCGGCGGTGGGCTTGCCCGATCCGGCGGCGCTGTGCCGCCGCTATCCGCATCAGCTCTCCGGCGGCATGGGGCAGCGGGTGATGCTGGCCATTGCGCTGATCAACGATCCGCAGCTGTTGATTGCCGACGAACCGACTTCGGCGCTGGATCACCAGATGCGCGATCAGGTGCTGCAGCTGATAGACAATCTGGTGGCGCAACGCAATATGGGGCTGATCCTGATCAGCCACGATTTGCAGCAGGTGGCGCACCACTGCGAGCGGGTACTGGTGATGTACAAAGGTGAGCTGTTGGATCAGCTGCCGGCGGCAGAGCTGGCGCAGGCAACGCACCCTTATACCCGCACGCTGTGGGCGTGTCGGCCGAGCCGCGAGACGCGCGGCAAACCGCTGCCGGTGCTGGATCGCGCGCTGTTGGAGACGTTGAAATGAGCGTGATTGCACTGGAGAATCTGAGCGTCAGTCACCGCCAGGGCTACGAACTGCGCACCGTGGTGCATGAGGTTAACCTGCGCATCGAACCGGGCGAGTGCTTCGGGCTGGTGGGGCCTTCCGGCTGCGGCAAGTCCTCTTTGCTGTGGGTGCTGGCCGGGCTGAACGGCAGCTGGCAGGGCGGCTTTGAGTTGCTGGGGCGGCGGCTGCAGCCTGGGCAGGCGTTTACCGGCGAACTGCGGCGCGAGGTGCAAATGGTGTTTCAAGATCCCTATGCTTCGCTACACCCCAAACACCGGCTTTTGCGTACGCTGTCGGAGCCACTCAAACTGCTGAAGGAGAGCGACATCGAACGTAAAGTCAGCGCGGGCTTTCGCCAGGTGGGGTTGGATCCGCGCCTGTTGGATCGCTACCCGCATCAGCTGTCGGGCGGCCAGCGGCAGCGCGTGGCGATTGTGCGCGCATTGTTGCTGCGGCCGAAGCTGCTGTTGCTGGATGAACCGACTTCGGCGTTGGACATGTCGGTGCAGGCGGAGATCCTCAACCTGCTCAACGAGCTGAAACAGGCGGGCGATCTGACTATGGTGCTGGTCAGCCACGATGCGGACGTGATTGACCACATGTGCGATCGTTCGGTGGCGATGGCGCACGGCCGCATCATCGTTTGAACCTATGCCCGCCAACGCGGCGGGCATATCCATCTGGGTAATAAATAAAGCAATTTATCGTCGTTCTTCCGTTAATTCTTACCCCCTACACTCGACAAACAGCGCAACCGCGTGATTGTGGAGAGTGTATTGATGAAACGGTTAATCCCAACTTTATTGTACGGCGCGCTGGCGGCCGCTTTCGGTGCGCAGGCCGCCACCCCGCAGGATACCTTGGTGGTGGTCAGTTCGCTGGAGGGCATTATCAGCCTCGATCCGGCGGAGAGTTTTGAAACCGTCAGCTCGGCCAATCTGGTCAACCTTTATCAGCGCCTGGTGGCACCGGATCGCGCCGCGCCGCAAAAGCTGGCGCCGGACGCCGCAGGCAGTTGGCAAGCGGGCGCCGATGGCCGCAGCCTGACCTTTACCCTGAAACCGCAGCAACGCTTTGCTTCCGGCAATCCGCTGCGGCCCGAAGACGTCATTTTCTCGCTGGTCCGCGCGGTGAAGCTGAACAAGGCGCCGTCGTTTATTCTCGGCGAGTTTGGCTGGACGCCGGATAACGTTGAGCAGCAGCTGAAGAAGGTGGGAGACAACCAGGTGCAGCTCCGTTGGCCCGCCAACATCGGCAGCGAGCTGGCGCTGAGGCTGCTGACGGCGAATGTGGCCTCGATCGTGGATGAGAAGCTGCTGAACGAGCACGCGCAGCAGGGGGACTACGGCAATGCCTGGCTGCGCAGCCATTCCGCCGGCGGCGGTCCGTATCGGGTAAGCAACTATGTGCCGCACGAGGCGCTGCTGTTCGGCCGCAACGACTATGCGCCGTCGCCGGCCAGACTGAAAACGGTGTTGTTCAAGAACGTCAGCGACGCCGGCACCCGCCGTTTGTTGCTGCTGAAAGGGGATGCCGACGTGGCCTACGATCTGGGGGCCGATCAGTTCGACTCGCTGCGCAATGCGCCGGGCGTACGCATCGAGCAGGCCGATGCGCCCCGGGTCTATTACCTCGGTTTCAACACCGGCAGCAAAGACAACCCGGCGCTGGGCAATCCGGCACTGTGGCAGGCGGCGCGCTGGCTGGTGGATTATCAGAGCATCGCCGAGCAGCTGTTGAAAGGGCAATATCGGGTGCATCAGGCCTTCTTGCCGCAGGGATTGGACGGGGCGCTCGACGATCGGCCATTTAAGCTCGACGTGAACAAAGCCAGACAGATCCTGCGCGAGGCCGGCATCGCCGAAGGGACGCGCATCAGTCTGATCGTTATCAACCAGCCGCCGTATACCGACATCGCGCAGGCGTTGCAGGCCAGCTTTGCGCAGGCCGGGCTGCGGCTGGATATCCAGCCGGTGGTGGAGAGCGATCTGTGGGGCAAGATGCGCGGCCGTGATTTTCAGGCAATCTTTACTTACTGGGGCGCCGACTACCTGGATCCGAACACCAACGCCAGCGCCTTTGCCTACAACGTGCCCGGTGGGCCGAAAACCCTGGCCTGGCGCACCCAGTGGGGCATTCCCGCCATCAGCGCGGAAACGCGTGCCGCGGCCGCGGAGGGCAACAGCGCCGCGCGCAGCGCACGTTACGTCACGTTGCAACGTGAACTGCAGGTCAGTTCACCCTATGTGGTGGCTCTGCAGGGGCAAACGCTGGTGGCATTGCGGGACAACGTTGAAGATGCCCGGGTGGATATCGCCAACAGCATGCTGTATCTGGACCGGGTGAGTAAGTAGCGACCGCGCCGCGCGCCTGGCCGGGCTTTCTGGCGCGCCAAAGGCCGACAGCCTGTGAAATCGCGTGCTGTTGCAACCGCGAAACGCGAGATGTTGTATCAAGGTGAAATAAAATGAAATTTCATAACGTGCTCATGTGGCGGTGATAGATTGGCGCTGAAAGGCGGCGGTGTTTACGCCTTTCAGCGCGGTCGTTCGCAATGATGCGGACACATCACGTCAGGAGATATTATGGACAATTACGGAAACGCTGCAGTGGAGCGCGCAGCAACCTTGCTCGCCACCGGTGAGGTTGTGACGCCGGAACAGTTTTATCAGGACAGCGACGGAAGCAACTGGGGGCCGGCGATCAACAAAGCGGCGGCGGCGGCGCTGCAAGCCGGCGGCACGTTGTCCCTGGGCAAACGGGTGTATACGGTCGCCGGGCACGTACTCATTCAGACGACAACGGACATCTACGGCGGCATCGGTTTGCGGGTGGTCGGATTGGGGCGGGCGACCAAAATCGTCAAGACCGCAGACAGCAGCTATACCAATGAACAAGGCGAAACCAAGAAAGCGGTGATCGTGGTGAAAGGCTTCGCCAATCTGACCCTGCACGGCTTGACGTTGCGGGATGATACCGGCGCAGACGATACCCACGGCGTCTGGTTCAGCGATCTCAATATGACGAAGTTTGATATCCGTGACATCTACACCAAGGTGGGCGGTTATTCGCTGTTTGTGTCGGGCGACATGTTCATTAACTGGCTGGTGAACGTGCAGATGGAAGCTAACGCCAATCGCCCGGGGGATGGGGTGCTGTGGATGAACAAATCCGGCACCACCAATTTTATCGACGGGCTCTACGCCGCTCGCGCCAAAGGCACCGCGTTCAGAATTTCAGGATTTTACTCTACGGTCGGCTCGTTGGCTGCGGATGACTGCATCGGCGATATCTACAATTTCAAAGATTTTAACGGCACGATAAATTCATTGGGCTGTGAGAACCGCAATACGCAGCGCGCCGCCAGTGTCAGCGTGCTGTCCACCAACTTTGCCCAGGGCACGATAGGCAATATCAATATCCAGGACGCGCAGAACGTGGAGAGCGGGGGCGTGCTGTGCCGGTTCATCAACGAATCCCGTTGGGATATCGGTCAGTTGAATCTTTACAGCGGTTCGAAAACGCCTTTCCCGGTGGCGATCGCCGCCTGCAACAACAATACCGAGGTAACCTTCAGTAACGTCTATAACGGCGGCGTCCCGGTGGCCGGCAAAAGCACCGTCGACGTCACGTCGTTTTTAAGCGGGGTCGAAGCGATGTACAGTCTGGGGGAGCGGGCTATTGCCCCTTCCTCCACCAGCAATCATTTGCCGCGCAATATCTCGAAACAGCCATCGTGGACTTTGTTAGGCACCCTGACCGCGCCGGATCGGCAACCCACAACGCACATTACGCTTCAGCAGGGCGTAAGCACCAAGGTGCTGGCGTGCGATTTATATATCACGTTCGACCTGTCTTCGCAGGCGACCGCCTTTGTCGTCAATAGAGGCAGCTATAGCGCGAAAAGCGCCTTTATGTTGCGGCGCACCGGGCCGTTGAGCTGCGAAATATATTATCGCGTCGAGAAGGATTTCGGCTTTGGCAGTTATCAGGTGCAGACTACGCGCGGCAGTTACTGGCGGCCGGACGGCGCTTCGTTGAGCGCGCCCCCCTCCGATGCGTTGGAAATCCGTAGCGACGAGATGTTATCCACGACCAGGCTCACGGCGGTCCAGCCACTGGCCAATCCGACAACGGCCAGCACGGCAGAAGTGGCCGGATTACTCAATCGGCTGATCGAGGCGCTGAAGACCTAACGGAACAACGTCAGCGCGCTTTGGTCGGCGCCCATCAAGAGCTGCAGCCAGCCGGCCGCCGCCAAGGCGATACCGAAAGGTTGCGGCGTTCGCCAGCCGCGGCGCGGGTGCCGGCCGCGCCTTACCGCCAGGCCTAACCCGAACGCCGCCGCCAGGCAGACCAACAGCGGCAACGTCGTCCAACCGAGCCAGGCGCCCAGCGCCGCCAACAGTTTGAAATCGCCCTGGCCGATGCCGTTACGCCGTCGCACCTGCCGATAAAGCGCGTTGAGGAGCCACAGCGCCCCGTAACCGGCTGCCGCGCCGATAACCGCATCATCCAGCGGTGCCCAGCGGGCGTCAAGGTTGCACAGCAGCCCGCCCCACAGCAGCGGCTGGGTTAGCCGGTCCGGCAGCCATCGGTGGCGCCCGTCGAGCCAGGCCAGGGCGATCAGCAGCGCCGCAGCCGGTGGCAACCACAGCCGGTGCGCTGCCGACAGGTCGAAAGGCAGCGTCGCCAACGCCAACCCCAGAGCCGTCAACAGCAGGCTGCGGCGGCGCAATTTCGGTAGGTTGGCGCGTACGGCTACCGTTCGCTCCAGCCGGGTGATGAGTGAGAAGGCGAGCAGGCCGGCCGACAGCAGGGCGGTGAAAAACAGCACGTGCCACAGTGAGGAAAGAAACATCAGGGTTCCGTCAGTCGTGAAAAAGATGTTTAAAATAACGGCAAAATGCGTATTTCACCGGGGTGAAATGCGGCGGCCTGCGGGATATGCGCGGTTGCGTGCAGCGCGGCTTTACGTATTGCATGGCGAAACAAGCCGCTACGTGTCGGCTCGCAGCGTTACTGCACGTTTTATCGGCAAAATTGGCGCTAAAATGGTATGAATTCACTGGGTGAACGGCGTGTCCGAGTTAATGGCGCTATGTGACGTCGTCACGTGGTGCGATTGGGGTTTATCCTATTGTTTCTGCTCGTCAAGCCGCTAGGCTTAAGGGATAGGTGCACCCGCCAGGCCGGGGGCATGAGTTTTTTCAGATCTGCCGCGGGAACAGCGGCGGCAAAGCAGTGAGTTGGTGTATTCCAGGAAGGAGATAAGCCAACGGTGTCATGAAAGACGTGATTCAGGCAATACTCATCAAGACCAAAAAACGACTCTGGCGCTGCCGCCAGAAGGCGTGGCTGGCCGGGCCGCTGGTGTGGCTGGCCGGCGCGTTGCCCGTGTACGCCGAGTCGCCACCGGCGCCGGATACCGTAAGTCCTTCCGAGCAGCAAGCCGCGGATCCGGCCAAAAACTTGCCGGAGCTGGGCGGTGCGCCCGACGACGCCGCGCGCGAAAAGCAGTGGGCCGAGATGGCCAAACAGCTCGGCGAAAAAGATCTGAACAACGTTTCACGTCAGCAGATGCGCAGCCGCGCCGAGGATTATTTGTTGGGGCAGGCGACGGGCGCTTTGCAGCAGCAGGCGCAGGAACTGCTGTCGCCGCTGGGCACTGCCCGGTTATCGCTGAAGATGACCGGCGAGGGCGACTTTACCGGCAGCAACGGACAGTTATTCAGCCCGTTGTACGATATCGACGGATTGCTGACCTACAGCCAGATCGGCTGGCTGCAGCAAAGCGCCGGGGCGCTGGGTAATTTTGCGCTGGGGCAGCGCTGGATCGTCGGCGACTGGCTGCTGGGCTACAACACGGCGCTCGACAGCGATTTCGCCCGGCAGCGCAATCGCGGCAGCGTCGGTGCGGAAGCCTGGGGAGACTACCTGCGTTTCTCCACCAACTATTACTACCCGCTGTCGGCGCTGTCACAGCAGCCCGGCGACGGGGTGTTCTTCAGTCGCCCGGCACGCGGTTACGACATCACGACGCAAGGCTACTTGCCGTTTTACCGCCAGATCGGCGGTTCGCTTAGCTATGAGCAGTACTTGGGCGACAATGTCGATCTGTTCGGCAGCGGCAAAAAGCAAAATGATCCGCGCGCGATGCAACTGGGGCTCAATTACACCCCGGTACCACTGGTGACGATGAAGGCGTTGCACAAGATTGGCGCGGGCGGGCAGAGCCAGGATCAGGTTGAACTGGCGTTGAGCTATCGGCTCGGCGTACCGCTGGTGAAGCAGATTTCGCCGGAGTATGTGGCGCAGGCCAAGTCGCTGCGTGGCAGCCGCTACGATCCAATCGAACGCAAGAACGTGCCAGTGCTGGAGTTCCGCCAGCGTAAGACGCTGCAGGTGTTCCTGGCCACGCCGCCATGGAGCCTGCAGGCGGGAGAAACTGTGCCGCTGGTGCTGGAAATCAAGGCGTTGAACGGGATTTCTCACGTCAGTTGGCAGGGGGATACGCAGGCGTTGAGCCTGACGCCGCCGCACAATGCCAACGATCCGCAGGGCTGGACGGCGATTGTGCCGCCGTGGGATGACGCGCCGGGTGCCGCCAACAGCTATCGGCTGTCGGTCACGCTGGAAGACGATAAACAGCAGCGCGTGACGTCCAACTGGATAGAGCTGAAAGTGGCGCCGCCGCTGACCGCGACCACCGGGGAAGACGCGGACCTGCCGCCGATCAAAACCCTGACGCCGCCGCCCATTCCGGCGCAAACCGGGCCGCTGTACGGCGGCGATTAACCGTTTTTACCCTGCAACACCCACACGGCCGCCTCGACGCGGGATTTTAGCTTCATCTTTTTCAGCAGGTGTTTGACGTGCACCTTGACGGTGCTTTCGGTGATGGTCAGGCGGCGGGCGATCAGCTTGTTCGGCAGCCCCTGAGCGATCAGCTTCAGGATATCCCGTTCGCGCGGCGTCAATTGCTGAATATCGCGATCGGCACTGGGGCGGTTTTCGCGCAGGCTGGCGGCGAGGATTGGCGTCAGCGTCTCGCTCAGCACCATCTGCCCGGCTGCCGCCTGATGCAGCGCTTTCAGCAGGTCCTCCGGCTCCATATCTTTCAACAGATAGCCGTCGGCGCCGCGTTTGAGCGCGCTGACGACGTCGTCTTCATGGTTGGACACGCTGAACACCACGACGCGCCCTGACAGGTCGGTCTGGCGCAGGCGATCCAGCGTTTCCAGCCCGTTGATGCCGGGCATGTTCAGATCGAGCAGGATCAGATCCGGATCGTGCTGTTCCGCCAGCGCGACCCCTTGCTCACCGTTGCTGGCTTCGGCGATGACCTGCAGGCGAGCGTCCATGCCAATCAGCTGTTTTACGCCGTTGCGCAGCATCGGGTGGTCGTCGATCAGTAAGATTGTGGCGGCGGTTTCTGTCGTCATGGTGTCTCCGTTAGTCGATGGCGTGGTTATCCGGCGTGAAGCTGACCCGCACCTCGGTGCCGCCGCCGCTGCGCGGTAAAATGTCGCAGCGGCCGTGCAGGCTCTTGGCGCGATCGCGCATGATGATCAAGCCGTAATGGTCGGGGCGGGACGTCTCGGCCGGCAGGCCGCGTCCGTTATCGCATACGCTCAGGGTCACTTCGCCCCGTTTGTTGATGACCTGAATGCTCACCTGGCTGGCGGCGGCATGCTTAAGGATGTTGCTGAGCGCCTCGCGGGCGATCTGCAGCAGGTGAATGGCCTGGTAGGCGGGCACCGTGCGCGGCCCCAGTTGGTAATCGAGATGGATGGTCAGGCCCAGTTTGGGATTGAACTCCGCTACCGTCGATTGCAACGCCGCCAGCAGGCCCGGTTCGGTCAACTGCAAGCGGAAGGTGGTCAGCAGCTCACGCAGCTGGCGATAGGCGCCGTTCAGCTCTTCGCGCATCTGTTGCACCAGCGCCTGGCTGGCGGACGAGAGTGTTTCGCCTTGCATCTGCAGGCAGGCGATCTGCATCTTCAGGCAGGAGAGCGATTGGGCGATGGAGTCGTGCAGTTCGCGGGCGATCGCCGCCCGTTCTTCCATCAACATCAGCTGCTGCTGGTGGTCGACCTGACGTTCGATGGCCAGCACGCTGGTCAACTGCTCTACCAGGGTGTTGATCAGCTGGCGATGCTCATCGTTCAGCGGCTGTTGCGGCGCATGCTGCGCCACGATTACGCCGTAGTCGCCGAGCTTGTCGCTCAGGCTCCAGCTCAGCGACGGATTGTCGGGATGCTGGCGGTCGCTGTCGTTCAGGCAGGCACTGCATACCGGGTTATGGCAATGCTCCGGCCGCAGCGGCTGGTTGCCGCTCAGCTGCAACAACGGTTCCCGGCTGTCGTTTTCATACAGCCGTACCTGTATGGCGCGCAGCGGCGTCAGGGTTTGCAGTTGGTTGAGCAGCGGCGTCAGGCGGCTGCACAGCGGCTCGCTGGCGTGCAGCAGGCGGCTGGCGCGATAGAGGAAGCTCAGCACCTGATTTTTCTGCTGCAGGTCGGCGGTCTTCTCGGCCACGCGCTGCTCCAGCCCGCTATAGGTGGCCGACAGCTCGTCGGACATGGTGTTCAACGCACCGCCGAGCGACGCCATTTCATCCTGATGGCCACGCTGCGCAAAGCGGCGGCTGAAATCGCCGCGGCCTACCGCCAATGCCATCTCCACCAGCTGTCGCCACGGATGCAGCAAGCGGCGGCGCAGGTAGCAGGTGGTGCCGATCAGCAACAGCAGGGTCAGCGCGATGAAGCCGGCCTGCACCAGCGTCACCATCAGCAGGCGACGCTCGGTTTGCCTGTCGATATCCGAGACCAGCTTATCCAGCAGCTGTACGAAGTGCGCCACCTGCGGTGCGGCGTCGGCCGGGTGCTGCGCGCTGCGCAGGCGAGGTTGCAGGGTCTGTTGCCAATAGTCGCGCAGGGCGTTGAAAGGTTGCGTCAGCCCTTCCTGTTCCACCGAACGCTGCAGGTCGGGGCTGTTTTCGTCGCGCTCCAGCTCCCGGATCAGCGTTTCGTGCCGTTCATCCAGCGGCACCTGCGCCAGCAGCCGGTAACTTTGCATACGCAGCGAACCGGCCTTGTTGATGGCGTGCGCGTTGCCCTGAATGCTCTGCGACATCCAGGCGGAAATCCCCATGCCGGCCACGCCCAGAATGCCCGACAGCAACATCAGCAGGGCGACCTGATTTACGATCGAAAGCGGAGCCAACAGGCGTTTCATAAGCGCGGATTCCTGGCATTTGGCGCCGCTGAAGCTCAGGGGCGAAGGCGGCGGCGGGAGTAAACAAGTAACGATTCAGCCGTATTTTTGATTATCCCTGAGCATAACCCCATACCTCGAATGAAGTACCCATTAGTTTCCGATGGCGGGGCGGAACGATGAAGGTGATGCGGGTTTTATTTTCAATACATTGATTTTTATTAATTTAATTTTTAATTGGGGCGTACCCCTAAGGGGATGAAGGCGCTATTTGCGGCGCCAACTACTTGCACTCGGGTTGATATACATCAACTTTGCCGCCGGGGCCGCCCCCTAGGGTGTGCGGAATGATCCCCCGTGTCTGAGGTTTTTATGTCGCAACTTGCAACGCCTTCATCAAAGAAAACCGGTGCGCTGATCCAGGACTGGCGTCCTGAAGACAGCGCCTTTTGGCAGCAGCGTGGCCATCGTATTGCCACTCGCAACCTGTGGATTTCCATTCCCTGTCTGCTATTGGCCTTCTGCGTCTGGATGCTGTTCAGCGCCGTTGCGGTCAATCTGAACAAGGTCGGCTTCAACTTCACCACCGACCAGCTGTTCCTTTTGACGGCGCTGCCGTCGGTCTCGGGCGCTATTTTACGCGTACCGTATTCATTCGTGATCCCGCTGTTTGGCGGCCGCCGCTGGACCGCTATCAGCACCTGCTTCCTGCTGGTGCCGTGCCTGTGGCTCGGGTTCGCGGTGCAGGACAGCAGCACGCCGTACAGCGTGTTCGTCATCATTTCCCTGCTGTGCGGTTTCGCCGGCGCCAACTTTGCCTCCAGCATGGCCAACATCAGCTTCTTCTTCCCGAAAGCGCGTCAGGGCGGCGCACTGGGCCTCAACGGCGGGTTGGGGAATCTGGGCGTCAGCGTCATGCAGCTGGTCGCACCGCTGGCGATCTCTTTCAGCCTGTTTGGCCTGTTTGGCGGCACGGCGCAAAATCAGGCAGAGGGTGGCCAGCTGTGGCTGGAAAATGCCGCTTGGATCTGGGTGCCATTCCTGCTGGTTGCCACGCTGGCGGCCTGGTTCGGCATGAACGATCTGGCGGCGGCCAAGGCATCGTTGCGTCAGCAACTGCCGGTGCTCAAGCGTGGGCATCTGTGGATGCTGAGCCTGCTGTACCTCGCAACCTTCGGATCCTTCATCGGTTTCTCCGCCGGTTTCGCCATGCTGTCGAAAACGCAGTTCCCGGACGTGGTTATCCTGCATTATGCGTTCTTCGGGCCATTCCTCGGGGCGCTGGCGCGGCCGGTTGGCGGTGCGCTGTCTGACCGTTTCGGCGGCGTACGGGTGACGTTGATCAACTTTGTGGTGATGGCCGTTTTCGCTGCACTGTTGTTCCTGACGTTGCCGAATGCGGGTGAGGGCGGTTCGTTCATCGCCTTCTACGGTATCTTTATGGTGCTGTTCCTCACCGCGGGTCTCGGCAGCGGCTCGACTTTCCAAATGATTGCCGTCATTTTCCGTAAAATCACTGTCGATCGCGTTAAAGCGGCCGGTGGCAGCGATGAGAGCGCACAGCGTGAAGCGGTGACAGATTCCGCCGCTGCATTGGGCTTTATCTCGGCGATTGGCGCCGCCGGCGGCTTCTTCATTCCTCAGGCGTTTGGCACCTCGTTGGCGCTGACCGGTTCGCCGGCCGGGGCGATGAAGGTGTTCCTGGTGTTTTATATCCTGTGCGTGGTGATCACCTGGGCGGTGTATGGCCGTAAGAAAAAGGCCTGAGTATCAAATGGCTTTCTCTATCCCTTCCCGGCAGGGGAGGGATATTTCGCTCATCCCGAGTCTTCTTTCCTCCCCTCCTCAGTGAAATTTTCTGTCTTTAGGTAAAATTCTCATCTCCGCTTGCCATTTTTTTCTTTTTTTATAGCACTATCTCTCAATGTCAGAATGCTTTCGCGCAAAGGGATTATATTATTTGCACGGTTTTTTCGTTTTGTTGGGAGTATTCTTACATTAAAATATTAATGTCTTTCCCGCAGGTTAAATGAAATTTCCGAGAGGGTAAGGCATAATTAGTGCGATTGCTATAAAATCAGCAATAGGGTTTTGTCTTAGATGCTGTGCCTGCCGAGCGGAATGAATGCCGGGGTTAAATCAGATAACTCTCATTCTGTTTTTTCCGGCTTTTTGTAGTCTATCTGGCAATCAGATTAGGTGGAAAAACAGGATGAATTCACGGCACGGAATGAAATTTCACAATTTTATTCGATTAACAATCAAACAACGCTGTTAGTTTTTTCTTTTTAAATCAATGAGGTGCTCGTTTGAATTTTACGGTAACCATGAAAGAAATCCATGTTGCCAACAGGGAAAAAGAGTCATTTGGATAAACATAACATCCTCAATAAGGCCTAATGTAAAAAATGAAATCAGAAAATTTTTATAAAAGCCAATATCCAATGGATGCAACCTGTTGAGTTTACATTTAACTTCTTGAACATTTTTTGATATTTCTATACAAAGTGTGCAGGACAGGCACGCTAAGGAAATTAAAAGTGAATCTTGATAAAAGAATAAAGATTAGGAATCTCGATGTTCTGACTCCTGCCGGGGAGAAATTCCGTCTGCGTTGGAAAGAGTATCAAATTCTTTCGCTGCTTGTCGCCAGATCACCAGAACTGGTTACCCGAACGGAAATTATAGAAAATATCTGGAAAGGAACTTATTGTTCAGATTCGACGATAAATCAAACAATTAAATCTATTCGTCAGAAAATTAGCGATGCGGAACACACGCTTATCAGAACTATTCCTCGCTTGGGTTACAAGGTGGAAAATCAAGCCGTTTTTCACTTTATATCCGAAGATGAAGAGTACGCTGGCGATGATATATTAAATGGCGACAATGATATTGGTGCTGATATTCAAGCGGAACTTTCTGAAAATGAAAGTGAACCGCCTGAAATCAACGAAGAGAAAATAGATAAGCCGCGTAAATCGACGCTTGTCGCTGCGCCCGTCGCAACGATGGAGTCATCCAAGACACCGACGCAGGAAAAGAAGTCGGCGGCGATACGCCGTTTTTTCAGCATGCCTGCCAGCCGCGTAGTGAAATACCTGACGGTATTCGCTTCTTTACTGGTTATTTCACATTTTTCATATGTCCTGGGCAACCAAACCCGCCCGCCGGTGATCAATGATATTCAGAACAACACGCGCGTTGTGTTGACGCTGACGCTGAACAACCCTCATACCAACAGCCCGCAAACCTTGTTCTGCCTGTACCAGGGAGAGAGCATGGAGCAGGCGACCATTGAATGTGTCGACCCTAAGCAAGGCCAGCTTAAATTGCCGGTAAAATATGAGACCTCTTCTACACCTGGCAAGGGTCGGATTAATCTCATATTGCCTAATAAAACCTTGCAATATCAAGTCGCTTACGATGTTAAAAATTAGCGCTGAATGAGGTTTTATCTTTAGCGATAATTTCACATTTGATGAAATCTTTTATTTCATTATTTGTTATTTGAAAGCCAGGTTCGATTTGTCCAGTCTGGAACTCATTACCTAACGCATATTAGCGTCCTGTTTCCGCCATGGTGACAGGAATAATGAGAACCTGCTGAGTGACAAATTATGGATAAGCGTAAAGTAGCTATTATCGGGGGTTCCGGTTTTATCGGAACACGCCTGGCGAAACGTCTCAGTATGCGCGACGACCTGTCGTTGGTCATCGTTGATAAGCAACCCAGTGCACATTTTCCTGCTCTCTATCAGTATGGCGATGTGACGCAACCCCAGACTTTGCAAGAACCGCTGGCGGGCTGTGATGCCATCATTAATCTGGCGGCGGAGCACCAGGACAATGTCGATCCCATTTCGCTCTATTATCAGGTCAACGTTGAAGGCGCACGCCATGTCTGCATGACCGCCTCCGCATTGAATATTCGCCAAATCATTTTCACCTCTTCGGTTGCCGTTTACGGGTTCGTTGAACAGGAAACCGACGAAGGGGGACGTTTTGAACCCTTCAACCATTACGGCAAGTCCAAGCTCGAAGCGGAATATGTTTATGAGGCCTGGCGTAAGGCGGACAGCACCAACAAATTGACCATCATCCGCCCGACGGTGGTATTCGGCGAAGGCAACCGCGGCAACGTGTATAACCTATTCCGCCAGATCGCCAGCGGCCGATTTGTAATGATTGGCAGCGGCAATAATATGAAATCGATGGCCTACGTTGAAAATATTGCCGCTCGACTGGAACATGCACTGGATCAACAGTCAACGTATCAGGTCAGCAACTACGTCGATAAACCGGACTTCACGATGAATCAATTGGTCGACGTTATCTCCTCTTCGCTGGGTCGAGAAAATAAGACGATTCGCATTCCCTACGCCGTAGGAATATGCGGCGCAACCGCATTGGATGTCGTGAGTAAAATAAGTCGAAAAAAATTCCCAATCAGTCGCGTCAGGGTGCAGAAATTCTGCGCCAGAACGCAATTTAAAAGTAGTGTGCAGAATAATTTCGTGGCGCCGGTTGAACTTGATTCGGCAATCGAAAGAACCATTAAACATGAGTTTTCTGATAGATAACTTAACCGCACGCTGACGTTATTTACCTATTTCCGCTGACAAGCGGATAAATCTGCATTTTTCAGGATTAACTCATGCTGACTTATATCCTGACAGGATCAATTTTGTTTTTGTTAATAGCGCATTGGGAGCTGTAACTCAAGGGCGGTAGCGTGCTTATTCGCTGGAGGAACGATGTTATATCAACTGAGCGTGATATTTGTGCTGGCGGTGACGTGGGTGCTTATTGCCCGTCGGGCCGCCTTGGCGGTGGGGCTGGTGGATAAGCCCAATGCGCGCAAGCAACATCTGGGGCATATTCCGCTGGTCGGTGGTATCGCCGTGTACCTGACGCTGATGCTGATGACGCTGTGGCAACCCGCCTGGTTGCCCGACAGCACGATCTACCTGCTGTGCGTCACGGCGCTGGTGGTGTTGGGCGTGCTGGATGACCGCTTTGATCTGCCCGTGGCGCCGCGCGTCATGGTGCAGGGAGGGATCGCGCTGGCGATGATGCTGGCGGCAGGGATGCAACTTTCCTCGCTGGGCTATGTCTGGGGGCATCAGGAAGTGATGCTTGGTTATGGCGCGTTGCTGCTCACGCCGCTGGCGGTCTGGGGGGCGATCAACGCCTACAACATGGTCGATGGTATCGATGGGCAACTGGGCGCCTTGTCCTGCGTGACTTTCGTCGCGTTGGCCATCGTGTTCGGACTGGGCGGCCGGGAGGACCTGGCGCTGTGGTGCCTGGGCCTGATCGTCGCGCTGGCGGCGTACCTCTTGTTTAACCTGAGCCTGTTCGGCGCGCGCAACAAGATCTTTATGGGTGACGCCGGCAGCATGGTGATTGGTTTCAGCGTGCTGTGGCTGGTATTGCTGGCGACTCAGGGGCCGCAGGCGGTGATGCGCCCGGTCACCGCGCTGTGGTTGATCGCCATTCCTCTGATGGACATGGTGACCGTGATGGTGCGCCGCCTGTTGCGCCGCCAAAGCCCATTCAAAGCGGGACGCGACCATTTACACCATATTCTGATGCGTCGCGGGCTTAATGCGCGCCAGGCGCTGGCGATGAGCACCATGCTGGCGGTGACGCTGGCCTGCATCGGCATTTGCAGCGAAGTATTGAAGCTGCAGGAAAGCCTGATGCTGGTGGCGTTTCTGCTCTGTTTCTGCGGTTATTTCGCCATGCTGCGTGAACCGCGCCAGGCAACGGTACTCCGCGACAACCCCAGCGTTGGCCGATAATCCTCTCACGGGCTGCGGCAGCAGCCCGTTTATCACGGTACCTCCATGAATCTTCATTTGGCCCTTTTGATGCCGTTGGTCTGTACCTCCGCGCTGTTGAGCGGTTGTACGGTGGTCCCCGGCTCGCATTTACCGACCAGTGGAAAAGCCATCGTCGTGCAGCAGGACGACGATTTCGATTTGAATAACCAGGTACAGGTCTATCGCATGTCGCCGATGCTGCTGCAGAAAATGCGGCGCGTAGAACCGGTCGCCCGGCCGAACCCGGCGCTGGATCAGCGGTTGCAGAGTTATCAATACCGCATCGGCGTCGGCGACGTGTTGAACGTCACGGTTTGGGATCACCCCGAGTTGACCACGCCGGCCGGGCAGTACCGCAGCGCCAGCGACACCGGCAACTGGGTGCATGCGGATGGCACGATCTTTTATCCCTATATCGGGCGCGTGGCGGTGGTGGGCAAAACCGTCACCGAAGTGCGCAGCCTGATTGCCGGCCGTCTGGCGCAGTATGTGGAAAGCCCGCAGGTGGACGTCAGCATCGCCGCGTTCCGCTCGCAGAAGGCTTACGTGACCGGCGAAGTGAAAACCTCCGGCCAACAGGCGATCACCAACGTGCCGTTGACCATCCTGGACGCGATCAACGCCGCCGGCGGCCTGACGGACAACGCCGACTGGCGCAACGTAGTGCTGACCCATCAGGGCAAGGAGCGGGCTATCTCGCTGCAGGCGCTGATGCAGCGCGGCGACATCAGCCAGAACGCGCTGCTGCAGCCGGGCGACATCCTCTACATCCCGCGCAATGACGAACTGAAAGTGTTCGTGATGGGCGAGGTGGGTAAGCAAGCGACGCTGAAGATGGATCGCAGCGGCATGACCCTGACCGAAGCCCTCGGATCTTCCGAAGGGATCAGCCAGACGGTGGCGGATGCGACCGGGGTGTTCGTGATCCGGCCGAGCGGCGGTAAAACGCCGCAGCGGCTGGCGACGCTGTATCAGTTCGATCTCTCAGACGCCAGCGCGCTGGCGATGGGCGCTGAATTTCAGCTGCAACCTTACGACGTCGTGTACGTCACTGCGGCGCCGGTCGCGCGCTGGAACCGTTTGATCAGCCAGCTGGTGCCGACCATCAGCAGCTTTAACGATCTCAGCGAGGCGACCTTGCGCGTGCGCAATTGGTAACTCCGCAGGGTGAATAAGGAACAGAAGATGAAAAACAATGCGCTGTCCGTGATGGTGGCCGAACAAGATGAAAAGCTGGAGTGGGAGCGCCTGATCGGGCCGCTGTGGGATAACCGTTGGCGGATCGCCGCCGTGACCGGTTTGGCCGGCGTGCTGGGTGTCGCCTACGCCCTGCTGGCCACCCCGGTATACCAGGCCACGGCGGTGGTGCAGGTGGAGAAGCAGCTGTCCGGCGATTCGCTGCTGCGTGAAACGCTGGACAGCTCGATGGGGCAAAGTTCGGCGACGGAGGATGAGGTGACGCTGGTCAAGTCACGCTACGTGCTGGGCAAAACGGTGGACGCCCTCGGCCTGACGGTGCGCGTCAGCCCGGACTATTTCCCGGTGTTCGGCAAAGGCTTTGCCCGGCTGAGCGGCGAAAAGCCGCCGGTCCTGGACATTGCCACGCTGACGACGCCGGAGGACATGCTGGACGAAACGCTGACGCTGACGGTGCGCGACGGACAGCATTACGAATTGAGCCATGACGGCGACAAGCTGTTCAGCGGCGTGGTCGGGCAGCCGGTGGCGCAGGGCGGTTGGAACATGACCGTCTCGGTGCTGGACGCGGCGCCGGGCGCCAGCTTTACCGTGGTCAAAGTCGCGCGTCAAAAAGCGGTGGACGATCTGCGTAAATACCTGGACGTGGCGTCGGGTGGCAAGGACAGCGGCATCATGACCTTTACGCTGCCGAGCGAAGATCCGCAGAATGCCGAGGCGATGCTGAAGAACATCACCGACAACTATCTGCAGCAGAACGTGGATCGCAAAACGGAAGAGACGCAGCGTATGCTGGCGTTCCTGCAAGAGCAGCTGCCGCAAACGCAAACCTCATTGAACAACGCCGAAACCCAGCTCAATCAATTCCGCCAGCAAAACGACTCGGTGGATCTGTCGCTGGAAGCCAAATCGGTGTTGGACACGCAGGTGCAGCTCGAGGCCCAGCTCAACGAGCTGACCTTCAAGGAAGCGGAGATCTCCAAGCTCTATACCCGCGCGCACCCGGCTTACCGGGCGCTGCTGGAAAAGCGCGCCACGCTGGAGGCGGAAAAGGCGCGGCTGGGTAAACAGGTGCAGACGCTGCCGAAAATGCAGCAGGAGATCCTGCGCCTCACCCGCGACGTGCAGGTGGATCAGCAGGTTTACATGCAGCTGATGAACAAGCAGCAGGAGCTGAGCATCAGCAAGGCCGGCACGGTGGGCAACGTTCGCATCATCGACGAGGCGGAAACCGCTATCCGGCCGATTAAGCCGCAAAAGGCGTTGATCGTGCTGTTGGCGCTGCTGCTGGGCGCGGCGGGCGCCGCCTCGGTCGTGCTGTTGCGCGCGGCTTTCCATCGCGGCATCAATGACATCGATACCCTGGAGAGACGGGGCATCAACGTCTACGCCACCGTGCCGCTGTCGCCGTGGCAGGTGAAGCGCAACCGCGAACAGCGTCATTTGCTGCCCAAATCCGGCGGCCGGCGCTTGCCGATCCTGGCGGTGGCCGAACCGACGGATCTGTCGGTGGAAGCGATCCGCAGCCTGCGCACCAGCCTGCATTTCGCCATGATGGAGGCCAAGAACAACATTCTGATGGTCTCCGGTGCCAGCCCGGAAAGCGGCAAGAGCTTTACCAGTACCAACCTGGCGGTGGTGGTGGCGCAGGCCGGGCAGCGGGTGCTGTTGATCGACGCCGATATGCGCAAAGGCTTTCTGCACCGCTGGCTGGCGGATGACGGGCATCAGGGCCTGTCCGACCTGCTGGTGGGCAACGTGATGGCGGAACAGGCGGTGCGGAAAACCGCCATCGCCAATCTGGACTTCGTGCCGCGCGGCCAGGTACCGCCGAACCCGTCCGAACTGCTGATGCACCGCCGTTTCGCCGATTTTCTGCGCTGGGCCGGGCAAAACTACGATCTGGTGCTGATCGATACGCCGCCGATTCTGGCGGTGACGGATGCGGCGATCGTCGGCAATCACGCCGGCACCTCGCTGCTGGTGGTGCGTTTTGAGGTCAACACCGTCAAGCAGATTGAAACCAGCATGCGCCGTTTCGAACAGAATGGGGTGGGGATCAAGGGCGTGATCCTCAACGGCATGGTGAAAAAGGCGGCAACCGACATGAGCTACTACAACTTCGCCTATCCAAGCCATCGGGAAGATCGCCCACAGGCAGGGGAATAAGCGGGTGAAGGCCATTATCACCAATGCCCTGTGGCTGATGCTCGAACGCGTTTCGCTCAGCCTGTCCGGCATCTTCGTCTCCATTTACGTTGCGCGCTATCTGGGGCCCGCGCAGTTTGGCGCGCTCAACTATCTGTTGGCGACGATTGCCATCGTGGTGCCACTGGTGCAGTTGGGCGCCGACAGCATCATTTTCAACCGCGTCGCCCGCCGACAGCCGAGCGGCATTCGCCTGATGCTGGCGTCAATACGCCTGCGCCGTTGGCTGTTCCTGGCGGTGACGCTGCCGATACTGACATGGAGCTATTTCAGCCAATCGCCCGCCAGCCAACTGATGACGTTGTTGCTGCTTGTCAGCGCCTATTTCTCGATTCAGGACGTGTACAAGATTTATTACGATGCCCGCCTGCAGTCGAAACGCAATACGCTGATCAACAACCTGGCGCTGCTGCTGTCGATCGGGCTGCGGCTGGCACTGGTGAGCGCCGCGCTGCCGCTGGTGTGGTTCGCGGTGCCCTACATTCTCAGCAGCGCCGTACCTTACCTGGCGCGCCTCTGGTTATTCCGTGGGGAAGCTGCGGCCTCGCCACGGGTTACGCCGCGCCAGGCCGGGCGCTATGGCCGTTATTTGCTCAAGGTGGGCCTGCCGCTGGCCATCTCCAGCCTGTCGATAGTGATCTATACCCGCATCGATCAAATCATGCTGGGCAATCTGGTCGGCGAGCAGGCGGTAGGCTGGTTCAGTGCTGCCACCACCCTCAGCCAAGGCTGGGTGTTCGTGCCGATGGCGCTGATCACCTCATTGATGCCGGGCATTGCCAGCTGTCGCGATCCGTTGGAGCAGGAATACCGTATCCGGGTGCTTTATCTGGTGGTCTTGGGCCTGTCGTTGCCGGTGTTGCTGGGCCTATGGTGGTTCGCTCACCCGGCCATTGCGCTGCTGTACGGTGCCGCTTTCCAACCGGCCGCCAGCATCCTGGCTATTTGTACGCTGACCTCGCTGTTCTCGGTCATGGGGACGGTTTCGTACCGCAGCATCGTGCTGTTCGCCGGCTATCGCTTTATCGCCATCAAGATGCCGTTGGTGGCCGTGGCGAACGTGGTGATGAATCTGCTGCTGATCCCGCGCTACGGCCTGATCGGTGCGGCGGTGTCTACGCTGCTGGCGGAGTTCATTTCGTTCTTCGTGCTGAACAGTTTATTCCGTGGCGGAAAAATTACCCGACTGCAGCTGACCTGTTTTTACTGCTTGCCGCGTCTTGTCAGCAAATTAAGGAGAGAACATGTTAAACATCCTGGTTAAAAACATTTCCAAGCGCCTGCCCGATGCCTGGCACCATCAGGTTAAATACGCGCTCTATTTCAAGAAGCTGCCGCACCTGTCAAAACCGACCGGCTTCAGCGAAAAGATCATGCGTCGCAAAATTTATCCGCGCAGCATCTACACCACCTTGTCGGACAAGTTCAAGGTACGTGAATTTATCGCCGGTCTGTGGGGCGAGGAGTATCTGGTGGAACTGTATGCGCATGGCACTGAGCTCAGCTACGACATGTTCAGGCAATTGCCCAACGCCTTCGTGCTGAAGGCCAACCACGGCAGCGGTTATAACCGGTTGGTGTTCGACAAGCGGCAGGTTAGCTACGCGGAGTTGTACGATCTCAGCAACGCGTGGATGCGCAGCAACTTTTACGAGCAGAGTCGCGAAAAGCATTATCTGGATATCGAACCCTGCATCATGGTGGAGCGCCTGTTGCTGGATGGCGAGCAGGTGCCGAACGATATCAAGTTTCATTGTTTCAACGACAATCATGAAATTCGCATGTTCATCCAGGTGGATTATCAGCGTTTCGGCACTCATCGGCGCGATATTTTCGATATCGACTGGAACCGCACCGAAATCCGTATCAGCTTGCCGAATGCTGACGAACCGATGCCGCGCCCTACGCGGCTGGACGAAATGACGCGTTTGGCTCGCCAGGCAGCGCAGCAGTTCTCTTATGTCCGCGTGGATTTCTACCAGGTCGGCGAGAAGGTGTATTTCGGTGAGTTGACGTTTACGCCTGGCGCGGGGTTAAGCAAGCTGATGCCGAAAAACATTGAGCAGGAATGGGGCAGTTATTTTACTGAGTAAACACTTATGCAAAGAGTCGCCTCCAATTTTCAAATGCATGCCAACCCCGGTTATAATCAGTCGCGGGATTTAGTCAATCAATCCATCGTATTGACCTTTCTGCTGATGTTTTTCGTGAAAACTTTCCTGACCTCGGGATCGTTCAATAGCGAGCTGATTAATAAAACCGTGATGGGGCTTAATGGCCTGATGTTGCTCTATGTCGGTTATGCATTTTTTATCGCTACGCTGGCGGAAAAAGCGGTTGCGGGTTTTTTGGCTCTGTTGTTTCTGGTTAATATTGCCACCGGGCATGGGGATTATCTGTTTGGCGCGGTGTTCAGCACGGCGGTGATCATTTTATTTCGCCGCATAGACATGGGACGTGGCGCTGAAATGTTTGCTGTCGCCTTTGTGGTGGCAGGGTTGCTGATGGTCATTCCCTATAGCTTTTACACCAATGGGTTTGTTTATCTTGATGAACGTTACGGCAACAGATTAACGCTAGGTTTCGATAACCCGAATACCCTGGCGTATTATTCTTTTGCCTTGTTCGCCACACTGCTGTGCCTGATCGACCATGTGAAATTAACGCGTGGAATGAAAAATATTGCGTCGTTGGCGGTATCGGCGTTAATTCTCCCGGTGCTGATGTATTCCTATTCTCGCACCTGTTTTATGCTGGCGTTGTTGATGTTATTGCTGTTTTGGCTGGCGCCGCTGCTGCGTGTTGCCCCCAATAGAAAAGTCTGCATCGTGCTGACGTTGGTTATTGTCGGCTTTCAATTCGCCAGCGTTATGCTCTGGGGCAGCAATCCGGCATTGGACGTCCTCTTGAACCAGGCGTTGACCGGGCGAGTCTGGTTCTCCTGGCAGATGTTTCAGTCGGTGGGGTTACCCAATCCGCTGTTCGGCATGAATATAGAACCTTATAAACCCGTCGATTTCTTCTTCATTGCCATGTTTTATTCGGCCGGTGGCATCGCCTCTGTCGTCATACTTTTCTGTTATTTTCACCTGTTGGGTAACATGCGCAAGCTGAGTCGATTCATGCGCTGGGTGGTGGTGGTTTTCCTGTTAACAACGTTGACGGAAACCTATTTTTTGGTCCCGGTATTTAACGTGTCGTTATTGTTGCTTTGCCGTGGAAAAGAAATGATAAATTCTAAATTAGAGGGTTAAGAAATGGATTTCTCGATCGTGATCCCTATTTACAATAGTGCACGCTATCTGCCTAAAACTCTGAAGCGGGTTTTCAACGCTTGCCAGGGGTTCGACTATCAGGTGATTTTGGTTGATGATTGCTCTGACGAGGATGATATCAAATATATTCGCCAGATAGCAGCAACCAATAGCAACGTGATGCTGCACGAGAAAAAAAAGAAGAGCAATGCGGCGGTATCGCGTAACTTAGGCATCAAGTTGGCGCAATCGGAGATCGTGTTTTTTCTCGATTCCGATGATTACTTCACAACCAACTATATTATCCGCCGCATGAATAAACATGAAGATCGCCATATTGATATTATCTTCGGTAACTATGCGGAGGTGAGCGGCGATTCGGTACGTGACTTCAACTTCCACTACAAATCCGGCTCTTCCGGCGAAGATTTTCTTTTTCTGGAAATGGGCGATATTCGTTCATCCACCATCAGCATACGTAAAAAAAGCGATCGCCGCTTTTTATTTCCCGAGTTCCTCAATAAGCATCAGGATTGGGGTTTTTTGGTCAATGCCACCAATTTGGGCGCGCATGTGGCGCACGACGCCGGCGGAGGGGTGTTTCTCGACGTAGGGCGCTACGGGCGCATGACGGCGAAGCTTAATCTGGAGGCCAGCGATCGCTTTATCAATACCTTCCTCAGTCCCAGCGATCGGCATATCAGCGGGTTCGCCTGCAAACACCTGCTGGCCTCGCTGTATTCGGAGAACGCCCAGGCGTTCAATTATTACTCGTCGCGCATCGTGCGGCGCAGCCTGAGCGGCAAGTTCAAGATGATCAAATGGTATGGCGATTGTCTGGCGCGGTTGGGGTTGTTCTCGGTTGGCGGCCGGCTGCTGCGCAATGTGCGCCAGGGATTCAGGAGATGATATGCAACCACGCAAGGTAATCATCGTTATCGAAAATATAGCGGGCAAGGGTGGAACTGAACGGGTCGCCAGCGGTTTGGCCAATGCGCTGGTGCGTCTGCCGGGCTACGAGGTGGCGCTGTTTTCGCTGTTTGGCGAGCGGAGCTTCTTTCCGCTGGCGAACGACGTCCGGCTGCGCTGCGGCGACGGCGATTCGCTGTTCTGGCCATGGCGGCTGGCGATGGCCCTGCGGCGTGAACGCGCGGACGTGATCATTACCGTTTCCATGGGGAAACTGTCGGTGGTGATGACGCCTTTTCTGCGTTTGTTCTGTGCCCGCAGCCGGCTGCTGTTGAGTGAACACGTCAGCTTTCACCAGTATCCGCGCGTATTTAAGTGGTTGAAGTTGCTGGTTTACCGGCTGGGTGACCGCGTGATTTTCCTGACGCGGCAAGATAGCGATGCCATCGCTCGCTGGGTGGGGGCCGGGAAATGTCGGGTGATCGAGAACGTTTCACCGTTCGGCACGCAGGCGCCGACGCCGACGCTGCAGAAAAAGGTGGCGCTGGCGGTGGGGCGATTGAGCAATCAGAAAGGCTTCGATCGTCTGATCGCGTTGTGGCGAGGAGTGGCGGCGCAGGCGCCGGATTGGCGGCTGCTGATTATTGGCGACGGTCCGGAGCGCGACGCATTGCGGCGGCAGATTGAAGACGCCGGGTTGGAGCGGCAGGTGAGCCTGCTGCCGGCCACCGCCGACGTGGCGGCCTATTATCGCCAAGCCAGCCTGTATCTAATGACTTCTCGCTATGAAGGGTTGCCGATGGTGCTGATCGAAGCCATGAGTTTCGGCCTGCCGCTGGTGGCCTACGACTGCAAGACCGGCCCGGCCGAGTTGATAGACGATGGCGTCAACGGCTATCTGGTGCCCGATGACGACGCCGCCGCCTTCAGCGAAGGGGTGATCAAACTGATGCTCGATCCGGGTTTGCGTGAGCACTTTTCTCTCGCCGCGTTAGAGAAGTCCCGTCGTTTTTCTCCCGAACGTATTTATCCCGAGTGGCAACAGCTCACCGAGTGAGGACAGAATGGAAAAGATATCCGTGATAATGCCGGCCTACAATGCGGCGAACTCTATTAAAGAGTCGATTCTAGGCGTGCTGAATCAGCGATTTACCGATTATCACCTGTATGTGATCGATGATGCGTCCACCGACGACACTGCCGAGGTGGTGCGGCCGTTTATCCACGATCGCCTCACCTACATACGCAATGAGCATAACCAGGGCGTGGCGGAAACGCGCAACATCGGCATTGAGGCGGCGAAAGGCGACTATATCGCCTTCTGCGACAGTGATGACGTATGGCTCCCCAACAAGCTGTCGCGCCAGGCGAGCATTTTGCAAACCCGCCGCTACGACGTGGTGTGTTCCCATTATTACACCTTCGAAGACGACCTGAAGTTGATCAAAAACACCCGTGGTGCGGATGAACTTATTGGCTATCAGGACATGTTGAAAAGCAACTGGATCGGCAATCTCACCGGGATTTACAACCAGAAGCGCATCGGTAAGGTGTATCAGCAAAAAGTGGGTCATGAGGACTATTTGATGTGGCTGGCTGTGCTGCAGAAGGCGCGTAACGGGCTGGCCTACTGCATTCCCGAACCGCTGGCCTGTTACCGATTGTCTACCCACTCGCTGTCGGGCAACAAAATCCGCGCCGCGGACTGGCAATGGCGGATTTACCGTCAGCATTTGGGGCTGTCTTACCAGAAATCCTGCTATCTGTTCGCCACTTACCTGTTCAACGCCGTGGTGAAAAGGAAATGACCATGAAGGGGATGTATCAGATGGCGGCTCTGGGCTGCTGCGCCTGGTGGAGCGCCTCGGCTCTGGCGCAGAGCTGCCAACCCAATCTGTTGGCCAACCCCGGCTTTGAGGAGGGGCTCAGCGGCTGGCGTGCGCAGGGCGCACAGGCCGACGGCGATGCGCACAGCGGCCGTTGCAGTCTGCGTTATGACAATGCAGATGCCGCGCAGTACCGCACCTTCAGTCAGATGCTGCGGGTTGCGCCCGGGCAGACGATCGATTTCGGCGTCTGGCTCAAGACCCATGGCGTACGCGGGCAAAGCCGCGACGGCGGCGCCGGGGTTTATCTGCAGAGCTTCGATGCGCAGGGGCGCTTTCTGGAAGGCAGCTATCCGGCAGGGGTGACCGGCGACAGCGGCTGGCGGCAGGTGAGCGCTAGCTATACCGTGCCGCCGCAGGCGGCGCGAGTCACTTTTGGCGTCTATCTGCGCAAGGGGAGCACCGGTACCGCCTGGTTTGACGACGCCTATGCGTGTGCTCGAGCGTCTACGCCGGCGCTGTATCAGCTCGGCGCGTCGGCGCAGGGGAAGGTCGACACGCTGTTGGTCACTCCGCAGCCGCAGCGTTTGCAGGTCAACAGCGAATTGCTCAATGCCGAGGGGCAGGTTGTTCACAGTAGCCGCGACCGTTATCAGGTTGAAGGGCAGCGCCGTATCGAATACCCACTGCCGACCGGCCTGGCCCAGGGGGAATACCGCCTGCGCCAGCGGGTCACCGGGCAGCAATCCCAGCCGGCACAGGACAGCGAGCTGTCTTTTCGCGTAGGGCAGCCTGCGGCCAAAGTGGCGATCGACAGCGAAGGCTTTACCCTGCGCGATGGTCAACGGCTTTTCCCGTTGGGTATTTACGCCAACGTGGCTACCGATGAGCATTTGGCGCGCATCGCATCGGCGGGATTCAACACGGTGCTGAATTATGATTATGGGGAGAAGAAAGATCCTTATGCCTTTTTCCGCAACGCACGCCAGCGCGGGCTGTTGGTTATTTACTCCGTCAAAGATCAGTACCGCGGCAGCCGCTTCGCGCCGCCCGCGCGCGGTGGCGACTACGCGGCGCTGACGGCCTGGTACGTGCAGCGCTTGCGCTCTCAGCCCAACCTGCTCGCCTGGTACATCAACGATGAGCTGGGGCCGGAATATCTCGATAAGATCGAGGAAAAAAACCTGCAAATAAAGCAGCTTGACGGCGATCATCCCACCTTCCAGGTGTTGAACAAAACCGGGGAGTTGGACGCACACTTCAACAGCAGCGACATTTTGGCGACCGACCCTTACCCGGTGGGGAACGATAGCGATCTGACGCGCACCACGCGTTATACCGCACTCACGGTGCAGGCCGCCCGCCAATCGCGCGGGGCCTGGGTGGTGATGCAAATCATGGATCACGCCGCTTATGACGCCCGCCGTAAGCCACATCCGCCGTCAGAGGCGGAAATCCGCAATCAGGCCTGGCAGGCGCTGATCGGCGGTGCCAAGGGGCTGTTGTTTTATTCCTATACCGATCTGTTTTACAAGCGTAAAACCGGCCGCTTCGACCAACGGGAGTTTGACGCCACCTGGCGCGGTGTGGCTGCCGTATCGCAGCAAATCGCCGCTTTCACCCCTTATCTGCTGACGGGAAAATCGACGCCGCTGGCGGGAAGCGATCCGCAAATGCCGGCGCGGATGTTTATTCTGGGCGATCGCGCCTTGCTGCTGGTAGCCAATCCTTACTATCGAGAGGGAAGCACCCGATTGCGCCTTCCGGCGGGCTGGCGGCAGCAGGATGGGGGGGCGGAGATCGCGCTGGCGTTGCCCGCCGTGGGCACCGCGACGCTGTGGCTCCAGCGCTGAATGCGTCGAGTGAACGTCACGCGGGAGGGTTCTCCCGCGTCCTACCCCCAAATACCCCGCCTTGCCTCCCTTCCGCCAGTCTTTGTCATGACAGCCTCTTTTATTCATTTAAATTCAATCTATTAACATCACATCCCGCACCTATACTTTGGTGGTATTTCTCACCCGATACGCGCGTCGCCTCCCGCTTTCTCTTGATCGCAATCAATTTGCCGTCGGTTGGCCGTCAGTAGGCTGGCGGCAGATTGAGCATGTCTTCTTATAACGACAAGAGCCTTCAGGAGCATTCCGGATGAGCAAATTTTTAGACCGTTTCCGCTATTTCAAGCAGTTGGCGGAGCCTTTTTCTGGCGATCACGGCCAGACCTTGAACACCAACCGCGACTGGGAAGACGGCTATCGCAGCCGTTGGCAGCACGACAAAGTGGTGCGTTCCACCCACGGCGTGAACTGTACCGGTTCCTGCAGTTGGAAGATCTACGTGAAGAATGGCCTGGTGACCTGGGAAACTCAGCAAACCGACTACCCGCGCACCCGGCCCGATCTGCCCAACCATGAGCCGCGCGGCTGCCCGCGCGGCGCCAGCTACTCCTGGTACCTGTACAGCGCCAACCGGCTGAAATACCCGCTGATGCGCAAGCGTCTGCTCAAGCTGTGGCGCGAGGCGAAAGCGCAGCACAGCGATCCGGTCGCGGCCTGGGGCTCTATCGTCGGCGATGCGGAAAAAGCCAAAAGCTACAAGGTGGCGCGCGGCCGCGGCGGCTTCGTCCGCTCCAGCTGGCAGGAGGTCAATGAACTGATCGCCGCCGCCAACGTCTATACCGCCAAAACCTTCGGCCCGGACCGTATCATCGGCTTCTCGCCGATCCCGGCGATGTCGATGGTGTCCTACGCCGCCGGCGCCCGCTACCTGTCGCTGATCGGCGGTGCCTGCCTGAGCTTCTACGACTGGTATTGCGATCTACCGCCGGCCTCGCCGATGACCTGGGGCGAGCAGACCGACGTGCCGGAATCCGCCGACTGGTACAACTCCTCCTACATTATCGCCTGGGGCTCCAACGTGCCGCAGACGCGCACCCCGGACGCCCACTTCTTTACCGAAGTGCGTTACAAGGGCACCAAAACCGTGGCGGTGACGCCGGACTATGCCGAAGTCGCCAAGCTGTGCGACCACTGGTTGAATCCGAAACAGGGCACCGACAGCGCGATGGCGCTGGCGATGGGCCACGTGATGCTGAAAGAGTTCCATCTCGATCGCGAAGTCGGCTACTTCCGCGACTATGTGCGCCGCTATACCGATATGCCGATGCTGGTGCTGCTGGAAGCGCGTGAAGGCGGCCATTACGCCGCCGGCCGCCTGCTGCGCGCCGCCGATCTGGTGGACGGGCTGGGCCAGGAAAACAACCCCGAGTGGAAAACCGTCGCTATCGACAGCCGCAGCGGCGATCTGGTGGCGCCGCAGGGCTCCATCGGCTTCCGCTGGGGCGAGAAGGGCAAGTGGAACCTGGAACAGCGCGAGGGCAAGTCACAACAGGAAGTCGAGCTGCAGCTCAGCCTGTTGGGCATGCATGACGACGTTGCCGAGGTGGGCTTCCCGTACTTCGGCGGCGCCGACAGCGAGCATTTCAACAGCGTGGCGCTGGACGAGATCCTGCTGCACAAGCTGCCGGTGAAACGCCTGCAGCTGGCGGACGGCAGCGAAGCGCTGGTGACCAGCGTGTACGACCTGCAGCTTGCCAACTACGGCCTCGAGCGCGGGCTGGGCGACGCCAACTGCGCCGCCGACTATGACGAGGTCAAGGCCTACAGCCCGGCCTGGGCCGAGCAGATCACCGGCGTGTCGCGTCACAACATCATTCGCATTGCCCGCGAGTTCGCGGAAAACGCCGAGAAGACCCACGGCCGTTCGATGATCATCGTCGGCGCCGGCGTCAACCACTGGTACCACATGGACATGACCTACCGCGGCCTGATCAATATGCTGATCTTCTGCGGTTGCGTCGGCCAGAGCGGCGGCGGCTGGGCGCACTACGTCGGCCAGGAAAAACTGCGGCCGCAAACCGGCTGGCTGCCGCTGGCGTTCGGCCTCGACTGGCAGCGCCCGCCGCGCCACATGAACAGCACCTCGTTCTTCTACAACCATTCCAGCCAATGGCGCTATGAAACCGTCGGCACCGACGAGCTGCTGTCGCCGCTGGCGGACAAGTCGCGCTTCGGTGGCAGCCTGATCGACTTCAACGTGCGCGCCGAGCGCATGGGCTGGCTGCCTTCGGCGCCGCAGCTGGGCACCAACCCGCTGCGCCTGGCGGAGCAGGCCCGCGCGGCCGGTCAGTCGCCGGTCGCGTTCACCGTCGACAGCCTGAAGAACGGCACGCTGGGCTTCGCCGCCGAGCAGCCGGACAATCCGCAGAACTTCCCGCGCAACCTGTTCGTCTGGCGCTCCAACCTGCTGGGCTCCTCCGGCAAAGGCCATGAGTACATGCTCAAATACCTGTTGGGCACCGAAAACGGCATCCAGGGGAAAGATCTCGGCCAGCAGGGCGGCGTGAAGCCGCAGGAAGTGGAATGGCGCGAGCAGGGCGGCGAAGGCAAGCTGGATCTGGTGGTGACGCTCGATTTCCGCATGTCGAGCACCTGCCTGTACTCTGACGTGGTGCTGCCGACCGCCACCTGGTACGAAAAAGACGACATGAACACCTCCGACATGCACCCGTTCATTCATCCGCTGTCGGCGGCGGTCGATCCGGCCTGGGATTCGAAAAGCGACTGGGAGATTTACAAGGGCATCGCCAAGGCCTTCTCCGAGGTGTGCGTCGGCCATCTGGGCCAGGAAACCGACGTGGTGACCCTGCCTATCCAGCATGATTCCGCCGCCGAGCTGGCGCAGCCTTACGGCGTGCAGGACTGGAAGAAAGGCGAATGCGATCTGATCCCGGGCAAAACTGCGCCGCACATCATCGCGGTGGAACGCGATTACCCGGCCACCTACGAGCGCTTCACCTCACTGGGGCCGCTGCTGGACAAACTGGGCAACGGCGGCAAGGGCATCAGCTGGAACACCCAAACCGAGGTCGATTTCCTCAAGCAGCTTAACTACGTCAAGGCCGACGGCCCGGCGGCGGGGCGGCCGAAGATTGAGAGCGCAATAGACGCGGCGGAAGTGATCCTGTCGCTGGCGCCGGAAACCAACGGCCAGGTGGCGGTAAAAGCCTGGGAGGCCCTGAGCAATGTCACCGGCCGCGATCACCGGCATCTGGCGCTGAACAAGGAAGACGAGAAAATTCGCTTCCGCGACATTCAGGCACAGCCGCGCAAAATCATCTCCAGCCCGACCTGGTCCGGTCTGGAAGACGAACACGTTTCCTACAACGCCTGTTACACCAACGTGCACGAGCTGATCCCGTGGCGCACTATCAGCGGTCGTCAACAGCTGTATCAGGACCACGAGTGGATGCGCGCCTTCGGTGAAAGCCTGCTGGTATACCGGCCGCCGATCGACACCCGCGCCGCGCAGCCGCTGCTCAACAGCAAGCCGAACGGCAACAAGGAGAAGGCGCTGAACTTCCTGACGCCGCACCAGAAGTGGGGCATTCACTCCACCTACAGCGACAACCTGTTGATGCTGACGCTGTCGCGCGGCGGCCCGATCGTCTGGCTGAGCGAAGACGACGCCAAAGATCTGGGCATCGCGGACAACGACTGGATCGAGGCCTTCAACGCCAACGGCGCGCTGACGGCGCGCGCGGTGGTCAGCCAGCGTATCCCGGCCGGCATGACCATGATGTACCACGCGCAGGAGCGCATCGTGAACCTGCCGGGCTCGGAGATCACCAGCCAGCGTGGCGGCATCCACAACTCGGTGACCCGCGCCTGTCCGAAGCCGACCCACATGATCGGCGGCTATGCGCAGCTGGCCTACGGCTTCAACTACTACGGCACCGTCGGCTCCAACCGCGACGAGTTCGTGGTGGTGCGCAAGATGAACCGCATTGATTGGTTGGACGACGAAGGCAACGACTACGCGCAGGGCAGTCAGCAGGAGAACAGTAAATGAAAATTCGTTCGCAAGTCGGCATGGTGCTGAATCTGGACAAGTGCATCGGTTGCCACACCTGTTCGGTCACCTGCAAAAACGTCTGGACCAGCCGTGAAGGTATGGAATACGCCTGGTTCAATAACGTGGAAAGCAAGCCCGGCGTCGGGTATCCGCACGCCTGGGAAGATCAGGAAAAATGGAAGGGCGGCTGGATACGTAAAATCAACGGCAAGCTGGCGCCGCGCATGGGCAACCGCGTCGGCGTGCTGGCGAAAATCTTCGCCAACCCGGACGTGCCGGCGCTGGATGACTACTACGAGCCGTTCGATTACGACTACCAGCATCTGCATACCGCCAAACAGGGCAAGCACCAGCCGGTGGCCCGCCCGCGCTCGCTGATCACCGGCCGGCGCATGAACAAGATCGAAAGCGGCCCGAACTGGGAGGAGATCCTCGGCGGGGAATTCGAAAAACGCTCGCAGGACAAGAATTTCGACAACCTGCAGAAGGCGATGTACGGCCAGTTCGAAAACACCTTCATGATGTACCTGCCGCGCCTGTGCGAACACTGCCTCAACCCGGCCTGCGTCGCCACCTGCCCGAGCGGGGCGATCTACAAGCGCGGCGAAGACGGCATTGTGCTGATCGACCAGGACAAGTGCCGCGGCTGGCGCATGTGCCTGACCGGCTGTCCGTACAAGAAAATCTACTTCAACTGGAAGAGCGGCAAGTCCGAGAAGTGCATCTTCTGCTACCCGCGCATCGAAGCCGGGCAGCCGACGGTGTGTTCGGAGACCTGCGTCGGCCGCATTCGCTACCTCGGCGTGCTGCTGTACGATGCCGATCGCATCGAGCAGGCGGCGGCGGTGGAGAACGACAAGGATCTGTACCAGAGCCAGCTCGATATCTTCCTCGATCCGCATGATCCGAAGGTGATTGCTCAGGCGCTGGCGGACGGCGTGCCGCAGGGCGTCATTGAAGCTGCCCAGCAGTCGCCGGTGTACAAAATGGCGATGGACTGGAAGCTGGCGCTGCCGCTGCACCCGGAATACCGCACGCTGCCGATGGTGTGGTACGTGCCGCCGTTGTCGCCGATTCAGTCCGCCGCCGACGCCGGCGAGCTGGCGCACAGCGGCGTGCTGCCGGACGTCGAGAGCCTGCGCATTCCGGTGCAGTATCTGGCGAACCTGCTGACCGCCGGCGATACCGAACCGGTGCTGCTGGCGCTGAAGCGCATGCTGGCGATGCGCCACTACAAGCGGGCGGAAACCGTCGACGGCGTGGTGGACACCAGCGCGTTGGAACAGGTTGGCCTGAGCGAAGCGCAGGCGCAGGAGATGTACCGCTACCTGGCGATCGCCAACTATGAAGATCGCTTCGTGGTGCCGTCGAGCCACCGCGAGCTGGCGCGTGAAGCCTTCCCGGAAAGCAAAGGCTGCGGTTTCAGCTTCGGCGACGGCTGCCACGGCAGCGACGGCAAGTTCAACCTGTTCAACAGCCGCCGTATCGACGCCATCGACGTGACCGCGAAAACCGCACGGCCGGAGGACGCCTCATGATCAGCCTGAAAGTGATCGCCCGCCTGCTGGATTACCCGGAGCAGGTCCTGTTTGACCATCAGCAGGCGCTCATCGAAGCGCTGGAGCCGGCCAGCGAGCTGGATCTGCACCACAGCGCGCAGCTGATTCTGTTTATCCGCCGCCTGTGCGCCCGCCCGCTACTGGACGTGCAGGCCGACTATTGCGAGCTGTTCGATCGCGGCCGCGCCACCTCACTGCTGCTGTTTGAGCACGTGCACGGCGAGTCGCGCGATCGCGGCCAGGCGATGGTTGACCTGATGGCGCAGTACCGCGCCGCCGGGCTGGAGATCGACAGCCGCGAACTGCCGGATTTCCTGCCGCTGTATCTGGAGTATCTGGCCAGCCGCAGCGCGGCGCAGGCGCGGGAAGGGCTGCAGGACATCGCGCCGATCCTGGCGCTGCTGGGCGCGCGCCTGCAACAGCGCGAAAGCCCGTATGCGGTGCTGTTCGATCTGCTGCTGGCGTTGTCCGGCAGCGAGGTGCAGGCACAGGCGCTGGAGCCCCAGGTGGCGCAAGAGGCGCGCGACGATACGCCGCAGGCGTTGGATGCGGTGTGGGAAGAGGAGCAGGTCAAGTTTCTCGGCGAACAGGGCTGCGCCTCCGCCCAGCAGACGGCGCACCAGCGGCGCTTCGCCGGCGCGGTGGCACCACAGTATCTGGACCTGACGGATGCGTTAACCGGAACCAAAGGACGCTAATCATGCAATTTTTGAATCAGTTCTTCTTCGATATCTACCCTTATCTGGCCGGCGCGGTATTCCTGATCGGCAGCTGGTTGCGTTACGACTACGGGCAGTACAGCTGGCGCGCCGGCTCCAGCCAGATGCTGGATAAAAAGGGCATGCGGCTGGCGTCCAACCTGTTTCACATCGGCATTATCGGCATCTTCGCGGGCCACTTCCTCGGCATGCTGACGCCGCACTGGATGTATGAGGCCTTCCTGCCGATCGACGTGAAGCAGAAGCTGGCGATGATCGCCGGCGGCGCCTGCGGCCTGATGACGCTGATCGGCGGCGCGCTGTTGCTGAAGCGCCGGTTGACCAATCCGCGGGTGCGCGCCACCAGCAGCTTCGCCGACATCATGATCCTGACGTTGCTGGTGGTGCAGGTGTGCCTCGGCCTGCTGACCATTCCGTTCTCCGCCCAGCATATGGACGGCAGCGAAATGATGAAGCTGGTGGCCTGGGCGCAGGCGGTGGTGACCTTCCACGCCGGCGCCTCTGCGCACCTGGAAGGCGTGGCGCTGATCTTCAAGCTACACATGGTGCTGGGCATGACGCTGTTCGTGCTGTTCCCGTTCTGCCGCCTGGTGCATATCTGGAGTGCGCCGGTAGAGTATCTGACCCGTCGTTACCAGCTGGTGCGCAACCGCCGCTGAGCCTGACCCCGCCGCCGCCGATTGCCAGCGGCGGCGCTATTCCGATAATTCCCCTGCCGTCTGCCCATTCTCGCCGCCTTGCCGTAAACTGAATATCTCAGTAATGTTACGCTTATGCTTCCGCCGACGGACGTCGGCCCGCGCCAGCTGATAACAAGAGATACCGCCTTGATGAAAGGCCTTTTGGGACATAAAAACCGGGGATGATCCGCATGGCCTTTGCGCCGTGCGGGAGAATCGCTTTATGGATAGTCAGGTTAATCAACAACAATAATGACCACACAATGTCGCTCACCCGAGCTGTTGCCTCTGAAAATCATCGCCACCGGTGCTGCGTTGCCGCCCAACCGCGTGGCCTCCTCTACGCTCGATGCCCGCCTGGGGAAACCGGCCGGCTACGTTGAAAAACGCTCGGGCATCGTTTACCGCTATCATGCCGCCGACGACGCCAGCCAGGCCGAGCTCGCCGCCGCCGCGCTGCAAGACGCGCTGGCCCGCAGCGCCATTCCGGCAGCCTCCATTGACCTTTTGATCTCCGCCTCGGCGATAGCGGTGCAGGCGCTGCCGTGCACCGCCGCGCATATTCTCAAGGTCGCCGGACTGGCACCGGGTACGCCGGGCTTCGACATCAACAGCAGCTGTGTCAGCTTTATCTCTGCGCTGCAGGTGGCGGCGGGGCTGTTGAACGCCGGGACGTATCGGCGTATCGCCATCGTCTCGGCGGATCTCGCTTCGCGCGGCATCGACTGGCAGCACGAAGAGTCGTCGCTGATCTTTGGCGACGGCGCCGCCTGCGCCATCGTGGAGCGCGGTGACGGCACAGGCGGTATCCTCGCCAGCCTGGTGGAAACCTATCCCGCCGGCAGCGAACTGTGCGAGATCCGCGCCGGCGGCACGCGCCGTAACCCGCGCGCCGGCATGTGCGAGCAAGACTTCCTGTTTCATATGCAGGGCAAGCCGCTGTTCCGTCAGGCGTCGGCGCTGATTGAGGGCTACCTCGACCGGCTGCTGAGCGCCAGCGGCTTGACCCTGGGGCAGATCGCCACCGTGGTGCCGCACCAGGCCAGCCATTTGTCGCTCGAACATATGCGCAAACGGCTGCACGTCTCCAGCGAGGCGCTGGTGGACATCTACCGCCATCACGGCAACCAGGTGGCGGCCTCTATCCCGACTGCGCTGCATGCCGCCGTGACCACCGGGCGCTTCAACCCCGGGCAGCCGGTGATGCTGATCGGCACCGCCGCCGGGCTGGCGCTGGCCGGCATGGTGTTGCTGCCATGAGGGTGCTGGTGAGCGGGGCGACCAGCGGGCTGGGGCGCAACGCGGCGGAGTGGTTGCTGGAGGGCGGGCATCAGGTGCGCGCCACCGGCCGCGATGAGCTGGCCGGCGAAGCGTTGCGTCAACTGGGCGCCGAATTTTACTCGCTCGATCTGGCGCAGGCCACGCCGCAGCAGTGCCGGGAGCTGGTGACCGACTGCGAGTGGGTGTGGCACTGTGCGGCCAAGTCTTCGCCCTGGGGCAGCAAAGCGGAATTTCACCGCATCAACGCCGCAGCGACGGACAAGCTGGCGGAGGCGGCCGGGCGCTGCGGCGTGCGGCGCTTCGTGCATATCTCCACGCCGGCAATCTACTTCGATTTTCAGCCGCATTACGATCTTGATGAGGGTTATCGCGCCCGGCGCTTCGCCAACCACTATGCCGCCAGCAAGCATGCCGCCGAGCAGCGGCTGTTGGCGCAGGCGAAGATCTACCCGCAAACCACCTATATTATTCTGCGGCCGCGCGGCCTGTTTGGCCCGCACGATCGGGTGATCGTGCCGCGGCTGTTGCAACAGCTCGAACGCGATCGCGGCGTGCTGCGCTTGCCCGGCGGCGGGCAGGCGTTGCTGGATCTGACCTTTGCTCCGAACGTGGTGCACGCCATGGAGCTGGCCAGCCGGCAACGCGGATTGCCGTCCGGCGCCGTGTACAACATCACCAACCACCAACCGCAGCGGCTGGCGGAGATGCTGGATGCGCTGCTGCGCCAGGAGCTGGGGCTGCGTTACCGGCTGCAGGCCGTGCCGTATCCACTGTTGCAGGCGCTGGCCGGCGGCATGGAGCTGTGGGCAAGCCTGAGCGGCAAGGAACCGCTGCTGACGCGCTACAGCGTGGCGGCGGTGCATTTTGACATGACCCTGAGCCAGACCCGCGCGATCGAAGAGCTGGGCTATCGGCCGCGTTACTCAATGGAGGAGGGGATCCGCCTGACCGGCGAGTGGCTGCGGCAGCAAGGAGGCATACAGCATGGCTAAGGTCACCGTATTTGAAGTGGGCTATTGCACGCATATCGGCTGCATGGCGCTGCGCGGCGCCGGGTTCCGGGTGTGTAAATTCCCGGCACGCGCCTATCTGCTGGAGGTGGGGCAGCGCCGCTGGCTGTGGGATACCGGCTACGCGCATTATTTTCAGCAGCACACGCAGTCGGGGGTATTCAGCCTTTACCGCCGCATGACGCCGGTCTATTTCGATCCCGCCGAGTCGTTGGCGCATCAGCTGCGCGAAGCCGGCTACGCCGAAGGCGACATCCAGGCGCTGATCGTCTCGCACTTTCACGCGGATCACATCGCCGGGCTGCAGGATTTCAGCCACCTCGATTTTATTTGCTCCGGCGAAGGCTGGCAGCAAACCCGCGGGCTGCGCGGTTTCGCGGCGCTCAAGCGCGCCTTTATTCCCGGCCTGATCCCGGCGGATTTCGAGAGTCGTCTGCAGTTTATGGAGGCTTTTCCCTCGGTGGCGTTGCCCGCGCTGCTGGCGCCGTTCGATCGCGGTTACGCGCTGCCGGGCAGCGAAGGGCAGATTGTCCTGGTGCCGCTGCCGGGGCATGCGGCCGGCCATATCGGCGCCTTTATCCTCACCGACGCCGGCTGGACGCTGTTGGCCAGCGACGCCGCCTGGTCGCCGCAGAGCTACCAGACGCTGCGCGGGCCTTCGCGCCTGGCCAATCTGGTGATGGACGACGCGGTGGCGTACACCCGCACGCTGGAACGGCTTAACCAACTGTGGGCGGGCGGCCAGGTCAACATTTTGCTGTGCCACGAGGGGGACCTGTGATCCCCTTCATGACCCTGTGGCACTATTTCCGCGCCCGGCGCCTGCGCTTTGGCGATCGTGCGGCGCTGGAGGCGCATCAGGCCCGGCAGCTCGCGGGCTTTGCCCGCCGGGTGCTGAGCAAGAGCCCCTATTTTCAGCGCTTCAACCGCCGGCCGTTCGCCGAATGGCCGCAGATGGACAAGGCGCTGATGATGGCGCAGTTTGACTGGATGAATACCGCCGGGCTGAGCCGGGAGGCGGTGCTGGCCTGCGCGCAGCGCAGCGAGGCGGATCGCGATTTCACGCCGAAGATCGGGCGCTACAGCGTCGGGTTGTCGTCCGGCACCTCCGGGCAGCGCGGCGTGTTTGTCGTCAGCCCGCGCGAACAGCAGGTGTGGGCCGGTGGCATGCTGGCGAAGATGCTGCCGGACGGGCTGTTGGCCGGCGAGCGCGTCGCCCTGTTTCTGCGGGCGGACAATAATCTCTATCACAGCGTAAACAACCGTTGGCTGAGCCTGGCGTTTTACGATCTGCTGGCGCCGTTCAGCGAGCATCTGCCCGCACTGGAACGGCAGGCGCCCAGCATCATCGTGGCCCCGGCGCAGGTGCTGCGCGCCCTGGCGCTGGCGGTGCTGGCCGGGCAGGTGAAGCTGCCGGTCAAAAAAGCGATCTCGGTCGCCGAGGTGTTGGAAGAGCAGGATCGCCGTCTGCTGATGCAGGTGTTCCCGGCGGTCGGCGAAGTGTATCAGGCCACCGAGGGGTTCCTTGCCGCCAGCTGCGCGCACGGCACGCTGCATCTGAACGAAGAGTTTTTGCATATCGAACCGCAGTGGATCGACGAGCAGCGTTTTACGCCGCTGATCACTGATTTCACCCGCAGCACGCAGCCGATCGTGCGTTATCGGCTGGACGATGTGCTGGTGCTGCGCAAGGAACCCTGCCCGTGCGGGCAGCCGACGCGGGCGATTGCGCGTATCGAAGGGCGGCGCGACGATCAGCTGATGTTACCCGATGCGCAGCGGCAACCGCAGGCGGTGTTCGCCGATGCCTGCAGCCGGACGATCGCCAATGCGTTGCCGCTGACCAGCGATTACCGCCTTATCCAGCGCGGCGAGCATCGGCTGGAGCTGATCGCCGATTGCAGCCCGGCGGCGTTGGCGCACTGCCAGGCGCAGCTGATCGCGCTGTTCGCTCGCCAGGGCATCGCCACCGATCGGCTCGAATGGCGGTTGACGGCGCAGGCGGTTTTGCCGCAGTTCGATCGCAAGCGGCGGCGTATCGTGCGCCAGGCGGAGGAAGCATGAAGAATACGCTGTTCAGGCTAGGGCACATGTTGCTCGGCTGGGGGACGGTCGGGGTCGTGTATAGCCTGACCGATCGCCTGCAGGGGGCGGGAACTTTGCTGCCGCTGTCGGCGCTTGACCGGGCGATCCCGTTTAACCCGGCGGCCATTTGGCTCTATCTTTCGTTCTTCCTCATCGTCCCCGCGGGCTATTTGCTGGCGCCGCTGCAGCGAATCAAATGGCTGACGCTGGCGATGCAGCTGACGGCGCTCGGCGCCGGGGCAGTTTACCTGCTGTGGCCGACCACCATGGCCTACCCGCAGAACGAGGGCGTAGGGATCAGCGCGCAGCTGCTGGCGGCGTTAACGCAGGTGGATTCGCCGCAAAACTGCCTGCCGTCGTTGCACATGGCGCTGACGGTGCTGGCGGTGTGGGCGCTGAGCGACGGCGAGCGCAAAGTGCGGACGGCGCTGTGGATGCTGTGGGGCGTGGCGATCGCGTTCTCCATCCTGCAGCTGCGCCGCCATTTGTTTGTCGATCTGGCCGGTGGTGCGCTGCTGGCGCTGTTCGCCGGCTGGCTGGCCCTGCGCATAAAGGCCCTGCGCCGGCGCGTGGTTAAAGGAGAAGTGGGATGAGCGATCTGGCGTTGCCGATAGTGTTCATGCTGTTCATCGTGGTGGCCGAGGCGGTGGCGCTGCAGTGGGGGCGACGTGAGCCGGTCAACTGGCACGATCTGGTGTTCAATCTGAACTCCGGCCATATCATGCTGTGGCTGTTCCGCGGGCTGGAGATCACCTGCTACGGCTACGTGGCCGCGCATTTCAGCCTGGGGCTGCTGGATGCCTGGCCGCCGCTGCTGATGTGGCTGTTCGCCCTGCTGGCGTGGGACTTCGGTTTCTACTGGCTGCATCGCCTGCACCACCGCTTCCGCGTGCTGTGGGCCGTGCATGTGGTGCACCACCAGGGGGAGCACTTCAACCTGTCGCTGGGGGTGCGCAACTCCTGGTATTCGTCGTTGACGTCGATCCCGTTCTTTTTGCTGCTGGCGCTGGCGGGCGTGCCGCTGTCGGTATTCGTCACGGTGTCGATTTTTCACTACAGCATTCAGCTGTTTAACCACAATGCGCTGACGCCGAAGCTGGGCGTGCTGGAAAAAATCCTGGTCACGCCGGCACACCACCGGGTGCATCACGTCAAGGACATGGCGTATTCCAATAAGAACTTCGGCGGCAGCTTTATCTTTTGGGACAAGCTGTTCGGCACGTTCTGCCCGGCGCTACCGACCACGCCGTTCAGCTACGGCGTCAGCGGCGATCGGCCGTCCGCGAACCCATTTTGGGCGAGCAATCTGCCGTTCCTGCGCTATTTCCGTCTGGCCTGGCGCCCGGCGCCGGGCCGGCCGCGCGACCGCCGTTCGGCGCTCAGCGTCTTCAGCGGCGCCATGCTGTTGTTCTCGCTGGTGGTCGGTTACGTCTACCAATACGGTTATGGTTACGGCGACATCAGCTGGCCGCAAATGGCGCTGCTGGTGCTGCTGGCGTTGGGCTCGGTGGCGCTGGGCGGTATGACGGAAGGGCGGCCGTGGGCGAGTGCCGTCTGGCTGCTGATCGCGCTGGGCATGCCGCTGCTGTTTATCGGTTATCTTGGCTGGCCGCAGCGCTATTGGCATATCGCCATGGCCGCCGTGGCGCTGCATGCCCTGTGCGTGGCGCTGGGCTGGGGGCGAGTGGCCGCACCGGCCGCCGTGGAGGAACCGCATGGCTGAATCATTACCGCCGCTGCGTTTCCCCACCGATGGCGAGCAGGCGTTTCACCGCGATCTCAAGCGCGCGGCACACGCCTGCCTGGCGGGCGATCATCGCTATGCCGATACCGCGCGGCTGGCCAAGGCCGCGCTGTTGCTGGCGCTGTGCGTCGGGTTTTATGCCCTGAGCCTGATGCAGCATCAGCCCTGGGCGTTTTTCCTCTGCTATTTCCTGTTCGTGGCCATGGGCATGCTGCTCAACGTCAACGTCAATCACGATGCTTCGCATAACGCCTTCTTGCGCGCGCCCTGGGCCAATCGCCTGGTGGGGCGGTTGGTGACGCTGCCGCTGGGCGTCGATCCGGACTATTGGCGCACGCGGCACGTGGATTACCACCACGTTTACGCCAACGTCGAACACTACGATCTGGACACCGAAGAGAACGGCTTTTTCCGCCAGACGCCGTTCCAGCGCTGGCGGCCGCATATGCGCTATCAGCATCTGTACTGGCCGCTGATCGCCGCGCTCTCGCTACCCTACATCGCGTGGATTTTCGATTGGTCCGATCGGCTCGATAAAACGCCGCTGCGGGAAAAACGCGTGCTGGCGGGGCGCGGCGGTTGGGCGCTGTTCGTGCTGTGCAAATTGCTCCATGTGGCGCTGGTGCTGGTGGTGCCGCTGATCCTGTGCCACCTGCACGGCATCGGTTGGGGCTGGGTGCTGTTGGCTTACGCGCTCAGCCAGATGTTTGCCTCGCTGCTGGTGGTGTTCCTGCTGCTGGGCACCCACTGGGCGCAGGCCGAGTTTTACCCGGCGCCGGCGGGCGACAGCATGCCGCACGGTTGGTACCGGCACAATTTCGCCACCGCCTGCGATTGGCAGCCTGAGCCGCGCTGGCTGGAGCACCTGACCGGCGGGCTGAACTATCACCTGACCCACCACCTGTTTCCCGGCTGGAATCACCGCCACTATCCGGCGCTGGCCGCCGCGGTGGCGGAAGTGGCGCAGCGGCACGGCATGGTGTATCGCTGCATCGGCTATCGCGAACTGCTGGCGCAGCAACAGCGCTTCTTGCGCCTTATGGGGCAGCCATGAAACCGCTGCGCCCGTTAGCCTATCAGCGCGACGACAGTGGGCTACATCGCGCGCTGATGCAGGCCGCCCAGCATTATCTGGCGGCCAACGGCGATCACCGCTTCGCCGACGGCGGCATGCTGGTGAAGGTGGCGCTGTTGTTGACGCTGTGCGGCCTGTGTTACGGGTTGAGCCTGCAGCAGCAAAACGGCTGGGCGTTTTTCGCCTGTTATTTCGGCTTTATCTTTATCGGCATGTTCCTGACGGTGAACGTGGTGCACGACGCCTCGCATAACGCGTTTTTCCGTCGGCCCTGGGCCAACCGCTGGCTGAACGCCCTGGTGAGCGTCCCACTGGGGCTGGATCCCGACTGCTGGCGCGTGCGCCACGTGCTGTTTCACCATGCCCATAACAATATCGAACATTACGACCCCGACATCGACGCCAACGGCGTGCTGCGGCAAACGCCGTTCCAGCGCTGGCGGCCCTTTATGCGCGCCCAGCGTTACTATTGGCCGCTGGTGGCGGCGCTGACGTTCCCGTACTACATCTGGCTGTTCGACTGGCTGGACCGGGCGGGCCGCACCCGCGTGGCGGCGCGCATGGCGCAGCAGGGCGTGCGCGGCTGGTGCGGATTTCTGGCGGGCAAGGCGGCGCACCTGCTGCTGGCGCTGGCGATCCCGTGCTGGCTGCTGCCGCCGGCCATCGGCATCGGGCAAATTCTGCTGGTCTATTTGCTGAGCCAGATGCTTTCTTCATTGCTGTTCGTGATGTTGATCATCGGCACCCACTGGGCCAAAGCCAATTTTTATCAGGCGCCGGCGCAGGGTGCGATGCCGCACGGCTGGTATCACCATGTATTCGCCACTACCTTCGACTGGCTGACCCGGCCGCGCTGGCTGGGATACTGGCTCGGCGGGGCGAACCTGCATTTGACGCATCATCTGTTCCCGCACTGGAGCCACCGCCATTACCCGGCGCTGAGCCGCATCATCGGCGAGGTGGCGCCGCGTTTCGGCATCGACTACCGCCTGCTGGAGCTGGAGGAGCTGTTGCGCCTGCAGCAGCGCTTCCTCAGCGCGATGGGGCGCAAACCGCATTAGCGTTGCATGTGGATCGTGCGAGGCGTTACGCAGTTCACTAATTGAACGATATTTGCCCTTCCAGTAGACTTTCCCCCTGTGAATCAACGGCCACAGGAGGTGGACTATGCGCAGCTTGCCGATTCGGTTATCGAACAAAATTGATGATGATCTGAACGATATTGCCCGGCGTCACGGGATGGAAAAAACCGAGGTAATCAAAATGGCGTTTGCACTGATTACCCTTGCCGATAAGTACTGGATGAAACAGGATGGTACTTCTCTTGGCATTGTACGGGAGAAGGGTGAACAGCTTGAAGCGGTGGGGCGGGTCGTGGAGATCTTCCCATGAACATCGAAAGCCGTAATTTGCACGATGAGGCCAGCCAGGTTTATCTGGAGCAGGTCTTGGTCTTCGACGAAATGGAGCGGCTGCGCCTGGCGCGCCAGGTGCTGTGCGGGATATTCGCGGTTAGCGTGGGCGTATTCGCCGCCCACGCGTATTGGGAGAAAAACGAAGCACTGAGGCAAGCGTTCGAACTGGTGAAGATCGGCGCCTTGCCGCTGGTCACGCTGGTGGTATCCTTCTACTTTCCCAACAGCGTGGCCCGATAAGGCGCCGCGTCAATGCGACTTCATGCCCGCCGCGGTCATCAGCAGGCGGAACAGCGAGGCGACCACGAACAGCCCCAGCACGCTGGCGCTCCAGATGATCACCAGCCAACCGATGCGTTTCCACCAGGGCGCCGGCGCGGCGGTTGCCGTTTTATCTTGCATAGCGTCCTCCCTTCTCAGTGATAGCCGTGTTCATGGCTGATCTTGCCGCGGAACACGTAGTAGCTCCAGAAGGTGTAGACCAGAATGATCGGGATGATGAACAGCGCGCCCACCAGCATAAAGCCGAGGCTCTGCGGCGGGGCGGCGGCGTCCCACAGGCTGATGGCCGGCGGGATCAGGTGCGGCCAGATGCTGATGCCAAGCCCGCTCAGGCCGAGAAACACCAGCAGCAGCGTCAGTATGAACGGCGAGTAGTGCGCGCCGCGTTTCACCCCGCGTTGAATCCCCCAGGCGCTGAGCAGCACCAGCACCGGCACCGGCAGCAGCCAGAACAGGTTCGGCAGCGTAAACCAGCGGGCGGCGATTTCCGGATGCGCGATCGGCGTCCAAATACTGACCGCGGCCAGCACCAGCAACAGGATCGCCAGCAGCGGTGTCGCCAGGTGATACATGCGCGCCTGCAGGTCACCGGCGGTTTTCATCACCAGCCAGGTACAGCCGAGCAGGGCGTAGGTCACCACCAGCCCCAGCCCGCAGAACAGCGCAAACGGCGTCAGCCAGTCCAGCGCGCCGCCGGCGTAGGTGCGGCCTTCGACCGGGAAGCCGTTGATCACGGCGCCTACCACCACACCCTGGCTGAAGGTGGCGAAGACAGAGCCCCAGATGAACGCCTTATCCCAGATGTGGCGTTTCTCCGGCTTCGCCTTGAAGCGAAACTCGAAGGCCACGCCGCGGAAAATCAGCCCGATCAGCATCAGCGTCAGCGGGATGGCCAGCGCGTCGAGGATCACCGAGTAGGCCAGCGGGAAGGCGCCGAACAGCGCCGCACCGCCCAGTACCAGCCAGGTTTCATTGCCGTCCCACACCGGGGCGACGGTGTTCATCATCAGATCGCGGTCGCCGCTCTCTTTCACCCACGGAAACAGGATGCCGATGCCCAAGTCAAAACCGTCCATCACCACGTACATCATGGTGCTGAACACGATGATCACAAACCAAATCAGCGGAAGATCGATACCCATGTTCAGCTCCTGTCGTCCAGAGTGTCGTTGACCGCGGACAGCGGACGTGCCGGGCGGCCCTCGGTATTGTCTTCTTGGTGTTCATGCGGCTGCGGCCCTTTGCGGATCAGGCGCATCATGTAGGAATACCCCACGCCGAACACCGAGCAGTAGACAATAATGAACGCCAGCAGGCTGATGCTCATGTGCAGGTCGCCGTGCGCGGAGACCGCGTCCTTGGTGCGCAGCAGGCCGTACACCACCCATGGCTGGCGGCCGATCTCGGTGGTGAACCAGCCCGCCAGCAGCGCCAGCAATCCGGAAGGCCCCATCCACAGGATGAAGTACAGGAACGGACGCGACTGATACAGCCCGCCGCGCCAGCGCAGCCACAGGCTCCACACCCCGGCGAGTATCATCAGCATGCCCAGTCCGACCATGATGCGGAACGACCAGAACACCACGGTGGAGTTGGGGCGATCTTCCGGCGGGAAGGATTTGAGCGCCGGTACCTGTTCGGTCAGGCTGTGGGTCAGGATCAGGCTGCCGAGGTACGGCACCTCCAGCTTGAAGCGGGTCTCTTCGCGCTGCATGTCCGGCCAACCGACCAGGATCAGCGGCGTGGCTTCGCCCGGCGGGTTTTCCCAGTGGCCTTCAATGGCGGCGATCTTCGCCGGCTGGTGTTTCAGCGTATTCAGTCCGTGCGCATCGCCGATCAGCGCCTGCACCGGCGCGACGATCAGCGCCATCCACATCGCCATCGACAGCATCTTGCGCATCGCCGGGGTGTCGCGGCCGCGCAGCAGGTGCCAGGCGGCGGAGGCGCCGACGAAGAACGCCGAGGAGAGGAAGGCTGCGGTGGACATGTGCAGCAGGCGGTACGGGAAGGACGGGTTGAAGATCACCTTCAGCCAGTCGACCGGCACCACCTGGCCGTTGATGATTTCATGCCCCTGCGGCGTCTGCATCCAGCTGTTGGAAGCCAGGATCCAGAAGGTGGAGATCAGCGTGCCGAGCGCCACCATGCAGGTGGCGAAGAAGTGCAGCCCCGGGCCGACGCGGTTCCAGCCGAACAGCATCACGCCGAGGAAACCGGCTTCGAGGAAGAAGGCGGTCAGCACTTCATAGGTCAGCAGCGGCCCGGTAATGCTACCGGCGAACTCGGAGAAGAAGCTCCAGTTGGTGCCGAACTGATAGGCCATCACCAGCCCGGACACCACGCCCATGCCGAAGTTAACGGCGAAAATCTTTGACCAGAAATGGTAAAGCTCGCGATAGGCTTCATTGTGCGTTTTCAACCATAACCCTTCCAGCACCGCCAGATAGCTGGCTAAACCGATGGTGATGGCGGGAAAGATGATATGGAAAGACACGGTGAAGGCGAACTGTATTCTGGCGAGTTCCAGTGCATCAAGACCCAGCATGGCGCCTCCTAGGGTTGAACATAAATTAGCCTCTTGAGTATAGCTGTCATTTTTATGTGAAATACTTGGCGTTAAGTTAAGCACGGAGTACAGTGACTATAATAGTGACAGTTATTTTACTTTTTCATATAACAGTTAATGGTTATGACCCGATACGAGCAGCTTGCGCAGCAGATTAGAGAACAGATCCAAAACCGGGTGTGGCGGGCGGGTGACAAGCTGCCTTCGCTGCGCGAGAGCGGCAAACGCGCCGGATTAAGCCTGATGACGGTGGTGCAGTCTTACCAACTGCTGGAGAGCCAGGGATGGATCGTCGCCCGGCCGCAGTCGGGCTACTACGTGGCGGCGCGCCCGCAGCCGCTGCCCCAGCCTTCGCGCGGCGAGAAACTGTTGCTGAGCGAGCAGGTGGACATCAACGCCTTTATTTTCGACGTGCTGCAGGCTTGCAAGGATCCGGATATCGTGCCTTTCGGTTCGGCCTTTCCCGACGCCACGCTGTTCGCCCAGCCGAAGCTGGCGCGGGCGCTGAGCAGCGTAGCGCGCAAGTTCACGCCGCACAGTTCGCTGGCCAACCTGCCGCCGGGCAACGACGCGTTGCGGCGGCACATCGCCCAACGCTATGCGCTGAGCGGCATGCAGGTCGCGCCGGACGAAATCGTCATCACCGCCGGGGCGATGGAGTCGCTCAGCCTCAGCCTGCAGGCGGTGACCCAACCGGGCGACTATGTGGCGATCGAATCGCCGGCGTTTTACGGCGCGCTGCAGGCGCTGGAACGGCTGCGGTTAAAGGCGGTGGCGATCGCCACGCATCCGCAGGACGGTATCGATCTGGACGCGCTGCAGCAGGCGGTGGAACAGTATCCGATCAAAGCCTGCTGGCTGATGACCCACTTCCAGAACCCGCAGGGCGCCACCCTGCCGGAGGCCAACAAACAGCGTCTGGTGACGCTGCTGCGCGACCGGCAGATTTCGCTGATTGAAGATGACGTTTACGGTGAGCTGTACTTCAGCGCGGAACGGCCGCTGCCGGCCAAAGCGCTCGACAGCGGCGGCCAGATCCTGCATTGCTCGTCGTTTTCCAAATGCCTGGCGCCGGGCTTTCGCGTCGGCTGGGTGGCGGCGGGGCGTTATGCGCAGCAGGTCCAGCGTTTGCAGCTGATGAGCACCGTTTCCACCAGCGTGCCGACCCAAATGGCGCTGGCGGATTATCTGCTGCACGGCGGCTACGATACCCATCTGCGGCGGCTGCGGCGCCTGCTGGCACAGCGCCAAAGCGCGATGCGTCAGGCGATCGCCCACCATTTCCCGCCGACGGTGAAGGTCAGCCAGCCCGACGGCGGGTACTTCCTGTGGCTGGAGCTGGATCCGGCGCTGTCGTCGATGGAACTGTACCGGCGGGCCCTTTCCCGGGGGATCAGCATCGCGCCGGGGCGCATGTTCACGACCGGTGACCATTTCAACCACTGCTTCCGTCTCAACGCCTCTTTTGAATGGAACGATCGGTTTGAAGAGGCGATCAAAACCTTAGCCAAACTTATCCGGGGGCTGGCGGCGGCAGGCTGAACCGCATTTTGCACGGCGCTTCGCCCCAGAAAAATTCATAATGCTTTTTTCGGCAATGGAATGCCGGTTTCGTTGTTAGACAGCCCTCCAGCCGCCCATTACTCTGCGATAAATTTTGTCACATTTTTATCAACGGGAAGACGAGGGGCTGTGGGTGAGTGGAATAAAAAATAGGCTAAACAAACTGTTGCGCTATCGGCTGACGCCGCTGGCGTTGGTCTGCGCGCTGGGGCTGAGCGCCGGCGCGCAGGCGGAAACGCTGGCCGAAGGCACCACGCCGGCCAGCGACACCGCTCGGGTACCGGCCGCCGCCAAGCTGCGTAAAGACACCGTGGTGGCGGGCATCTCGGAGCCGCAGGGGATTTTCAACCCGTATCTGTTCACCAACGGCTGGGACGAGAACGTGACCGACGTGATTTTCAGCCGCCTGATCGGCCTGGACAGCCAGGGCAAACCGGAAGGGCGATTGGCGGAGTCCTGGCAGGTCAGCCCCGATAATCTGACCTACACCATCAAGCTGCGGCCGAATCTGCTCTACAGCGACGGCTCGCCGCTGAAGGCCGACGATATCGCCTTTACCCTGACGCTGCTGCACGATCCGGCCTATGACGGCGACACCGATATCACGCCGGCGCACATCCAGGGTGGCGCCGAGTATAAAAACGGCACCGCCGCCGACATCAGCGGCCTGAAGGTGATCGACGATCGCACCATTCAGATCGTCACCACCCAACCGGGCGCGACTACGCTGCAACTGATCGGCGGCCCGGTGCTGTCGCGGGCTTACTACGGCAAAGACTATCAGCGCGGCAAGCTCGACGGCGTGCGCGCCTTCAACGGCAAGCCGCTCGGCAACGGCCCCTATATTTACGACAAGTACGTGCCGGGGCAGGAGATCCGCTTCCACGCCAACCCGAACTTCTATCTCGGCACGCCGCCGATGGCGCGCTTTATCTACCGCGTCACCAATCCGGCCACCAACTTCCAGCTGTTCCAGACCGGTGAGACCGACTACGACGCCTTTACCGCCAAGCCGGACGATATCGAACAGCTCAAGCTGCTCGGCTTCGCCAATATCAACCTTTACAGCTCGAGCGATTACAGCCGCGTTGATTTCAACCTCAAGCGCCCGGCGCTGCAGGACAAGCGGGTGCGTCAGGCGCTGATCTACGGCCTGGATCGGCAAAAACTGATCGCCGTGGTGTACCAGGGTTACGGCAAGGTCGCCAACCAGCCGATCTCGCCGATCTCCTGGGCTTACGACGCCAACGGCATCAATCCCTACGCTTACGATCTCGATAAGGCCGGGAAACTATTGGACGAGGCCGGTTGGCGAGTGGGCGCGGACGGCATTCGGCAAAAAGACGGTAAAAAGCTGGAGCTGACGCTGCTGGTGACCAAAAAGCTGATCAACGATGCGCTGGTGCCGATCGCCAAGGACAACTACCGCCGGCTCGGCGTGGTGCTGAAACCGCAGGTATTGGATTTCAACGCGCTGCTGGCGCAGCGCAAGGCGGGCAACTATGACCTGGCGTCCCTCAGCACCAGTACGCTGAACGATCCGCACGACGGCGTGCGCGATTTCATCAGCCGCGAGAGCGAGACCGGTTATCACAACCCGCAGGTGGATGCGCTGATCGCCAGGGCCAACGCCACGCTGGATATTGCGCAGCGCAAGCCGCTGTACCATCAGCTGTATCAGGCGTTGGCGGACGATCCGCCGGTGATCCTGCTCGGCAACCGCGAGATTTTGAGCGCCAGCAGCGCGCGCGTCACCGGCTTTAAACCGGATATCTACAACGGCTTGGTCGGCAGCCTGCCGAACGTCAAACCGGCGCCGTAACGCCCTGACGCCGCCGCGCCATTCCGGGCGGTGGCGATGGAATTCGCGATGAGAAATTTTATCCTGCGCCGTTTGTTGCAGACGATCCCGATGCTGCTGTTGGCTTCCTTGCTGATTTTTTGCATCTTCGCCCTGGCGCCCGGCGACTTTATCGACGGCAACATCAACCTGACCGCGCAACGCGCCGCCGAGCTGCGGGCGCTGTACGGGTTGGATCAGCCGTTGTTCAGCCGTTACCTGCACTGGCTCGGCCGGCTGCTGCAGGGCGATCTCGGTTTTTCGCTGCAGTATCAGATCCCGGTCAGCACGCTGCTGAACCAATACATCTGGAACTCGTTCCTGCTGGCGGCGGTGGCGATGGTGCTGTATTGGGGCATCGCGCTGGCGGTGGGGGTGATCTCGGCGATGAAACCCTATTCGCTGTTCGATCATCTGATCACCGTGGCGGTGTTCGCCGCCATGTCGTTTCCGACGTTCTTCCTGTGTCTGCTGCTGATCAAATGGTTCGCCGTCGATCTGCACTGGCTACCGGCGGGCGGCATGCTGCGCACCGGCAGCGAAGCGAGCGGGCCGGCCTGGGCACTGGAGGTGGCGGCGCACCTGCTGCTGCCGGTGCTGGCGCTGGTGATGCTGCAGGCCGGCAGCCTGACGCGCTATTTCCGCGCCAGCATGCTGGACGTGATCCGCATGGACTATATCCGCACCGCGCGCGCCAAGGGGCTCAGGGAGAAAACGGTGATCCTCAAACACGCGCTGCGCAATGCGCTGCTGCCGATCGTCACCCTGCTGGGGTTCGAGCTGCCGGGATTGTTCTCCGGCGCGCTGATCACCGAAAAAATCTTCAACTGGCCGGGCGCCGGGCATATCCATATCGATTCGCTGGCGGCGCGTGATTACCCGGTACTGATGGGATTCACGCTGTTTCTGGCGGCCCTGACCATTCTCGGCAATCTGCTGGCGGACATTCTGTACGCCTATGCCGATCCGCGCATTCGCTTGAGGTAACGCTATGTTGGCTACGCTGTTTTTCGGCCGCCGCCGCTGGCGTCAGGCGCAGCTGCCGGCGCTGGCGCAACTGTCGCCGCCGCCCGCCGCGCAGGCCTGGCGACGGTTGCGCCGCCACCGGCCGGCGATGATCTCGCTGGCGTTGCTGGTGCTGTTGGCGTTGTTGTGCCTGATTGGGCCGTCGTTGTCGCCGTGGCGCGACGACGCCGGCGACGTGCTGAATATCAATCAGGCGCCGAGCGGCGCGCACTGGTTGGGTACCGACTTTCTCGGCCGCGATATCTGCACCCGGTTGCTGCTGGCGGGGCGGATATCGCTGACCATCGGCCTGGTGTCGATGCTGCTGTCGGTGACGCTGGGCTATGTGCTGGGGGCGCTTGCCGGTTATCTGGGCGGCGTGGCGGACAGGCTGATCATGCGCTTCGCCGATCTGCTGATGACCATCCCCGGCCTGCCGCTGCTGATCATTATGGGGGCGATGCTGACCGAGCTCGACGTCTCGGCGGACTACCGCATCTACATGGTGATGATCATGCTGAGCCTGCTGGGCTGGCCGTCGCTGGCGCGGCTGGTGCGCGGCCAGATCCTGTCGCTGCGCGAGCGGGATTTCATGCTGGCCACCGAGGTGCTGGGGCTCTCCACCCGGCGGCGTCTGTTCGGCCATCTGCTGCCCAACACCGTACCGATTTTGGTGGTGGTGGCCACCATGGCGGTGGCTAACGCCATTCTCAGCGAATCGGCGTTGAGCTACCTCGGGCTGGGCGTGGTGCCGCCGACGCCATCGTGGGGCAACATGATGGATGCCGCCAACAGCCTGATCGACTTTCAGCGCCGCCCCTGGCTGTGGATGCCGCCGGGGCTGGCGATCTTCGTCACCGTGGTGGCGATCAATATCTTGGGCGACGGTCTGCGGGACGCGCTCGATCCGAAAATGAACGGGGTAACACGATGAGTCAACCGCTGGTGGCGTTCGATCGACTGTCGGTGTCGTTTCAGGGAGAGCAAGGGCCGGTGCGGGCGGTGCAGCAGGTCAGCCTTGAGCTGCAGGCCGGGCAAACGCTGGGGATCGTCGGCGAGTCGGGCTGCGGCAAAAGCGTGACCGCCATGGCGCTGATGGGGCTGTTGCCGCAGCCGCTGGCGCAGGTAGACGGCGGTGAAATTCGCTTTGAAGGGCAGAACCTGCTGTCGCTGCGGGCATCAAAGATGGCCGATCTGCGCGGCAACCGGCTGGCGATGATCTTTCAGGAGCCGATGAGCGCACTCAATCCGGTGTTGACCCTCGGCGAACAGCTGGTGGAGCCGCTGATTCGCCACCTGGCCCTGTCGCCGAAAGCGGCCTGGGGTCAGGCGGTGCAACGGCTGGCGGAAGTGGGATTGGCGCGCGCGGAGGCGCTGATGCGCTGCTACCCGCATCAACTGTCCGGTGGCATGCTGCAGCGCGTGATGATAGCCATGGCGATCGGATGCCGCCCGGCGCTGCTGATCGCCGATGAGCCGACCACGGCGCTCGACGTCACGGTACAGGCGCAGATCCTGGCGTTGCTGCGCGAGCAGAGCCGACGACACAACATGGCGATGATCTTGATCACCCACGATCTCGGGGTGATCGCCCAGATGGCGGACCGGCTGGCGGTGATGTACGCCGGGCGCGTCGTCGAGCAGGGCACGACCCGGGAAGTGTTGGCCGAGCCGCGGCATCCTTATACTCAGGGGCTGATCGCCTCGCGGCCGGTGCCGGGCCAGCGGCTCCACCGTCTGTATTCCATTCCCGGCCAGGTGCCGGATCTGGCGCGCTTGCCAGAACACTGTGCGTTTGCCGAGCGCTGTGCGCAGGCCTCCGCTCGCTGCCGCGATGGCATCCCGCCGCTGTACGGCACGCCGCAGCGCCAGTCCGCCTGTTTCCTCAACGCTGGAGGGCGCCCGCATGTCGACTGAACCTCTGGTGGAAGTGAAAGGATTAAAGAAATACTTCCCGCTGCGCGACGGGCTGTTCGGGCGAACCAGCGGCCAGCTGAAGGCGGTGGACGACGTCAGCTTCAGCATTCGCAAGGGCCGCATTTTCGGGCTGGTGGGCGAGTCCGGCAGCGGCAAAACCACCGTTGGCCGCACGCTGCTTGGCCTGCACGACAAAACCGCCGGCGAGGTGATGTTCAAAGGGCAGGCGTTGGATAGCCTGAGCAAAGAGGCGTTGCGCGCCCTGCGGCCGAAAATGCAGCTGGTGTTTCAGGATCCGTACAGCTCGCTGAATCCGCGCCTGCGCGTGGGCGACGCCATCGGCGAAGCGCTGTTGCAGCACGGCCTGGCGAGCAAGGCGGAACTGCGCGAGCGGGTGCTCGATACCCTGTCGATCTGCGGACTGTCTCCACAGCATTACGGGCGGTTTCCGCATGAGTTTTCCGGTGGCCAGCGCCAGCGCATCGGCATCGCGCGCGCGCTGATCCTGCAGCCGGAGTTTATCGTCGCCGACGAACCGATATCGGCGCTCGACGTGTCGATTCAGGCGCAGATCATCAATCTGTTTTCCGATTTGCAAGAACGGCAGGGGGTGACGCTGCTGTTTATTTCGCACGATCTCGGCATGGTGGAGCATCTGTGTCAGGACGTGGCGGTGATGTACCTGGGGCAGATTGTCGAGAGCGCCGACCGCGATGCGTTATTTCGCCGGCCGCTGCATCCCTACACGCAGGCCTTGCTGGCGGCGGTGCCGACGCTGGATGTACATCGCTTTCCGCCGCGGGCAGCAAGCGGCGAGCCGCCCAATCCCGCCAACCCGCCGCACGGCTGCCGTTTCCATCCGCGCTGCCCGCAGGCCACGGCGCAGTGCCGTGAACAGGCGCCGCGCCTGCGCAGCGTGGCGCCCGGTCATCAGGTGGCTTGTCATTATGTTTATTAGCGTTAGTGTTGCTACATACATTTATATTTCACTAACAATATATTGTTAATTATTCTTCAATCGCTAAAGTGCATATTCTTTATTCTTAGTTATGCGCCAGCATAACCATGCTGGCGTACGAGTGAAAATTATGGTTTTGGCGCTGGTAGCATCAAACTCTCAACAAACTCAAGAGCCAATGAGTCTCTTTCTTTAAAATAGTCTGGAGCCCTTTTGGCTAACCATTCTTCGTGGAAGTGTCGACGAAAGTCATCCATGAATTCTATAGGGTAAAGACATGCATCAACTACTCTCCCATCTAGATATTCGTGTTTATAACGAGGGAAGTTCTTAGGTTCAACACTTCTATTTTTTCTTAGCCATGCGCAAAACATTCTACCCTCTGAAATATCTGGAATTAAATTATCAGGTAAAGTGTATCCAGCTTCTTCTAATGGGGCAATCAAGCTTAGTGTTATCTCATTAAGCATTGAAAAATGAGTGTAAGGTATTTTTGCCCTATTTTTTGTATATCTTGCCAAATGTGCGGGCAATGCACCAGTTGCTTTATACCCCGTTCTTTTGTAAATGAACTCCTTCAGCGATTGAGTTGCAAGATTCCGGTAGTTATCTCTTGCGATGTCAGATTGACTCTTGCTATCAAAGGCGAAATATTCTAATACAGCCATACATATATCAGCAGGGATTGCATGATATACAGTGCCTTTTACCCTTATTTCTTTATGTAAGCTTTGGGATGGGTCACCACCATTCCTAATGATTATTTGACTTATTGCTTGGCCACGAGGATTATGTCTCATGTTTTGCCAATCACTAACTAAAGTGATTATATTACTTCTGGCAGAGCCACAAATAAAAGCTAGGCTGCTTGCTGTTAAATATGGAGTCCCGTCACTCATTACCCCAACTTCAAATCCATCATCACCAATCTGATGCTTAATGGGAACTAATGGCAATGCGATTTGATTTTGCATAAAAATCTCCTTTTTATAACGTCAACATATACTCACTGAAAGACACAGGAATCTAGCTAATATATTCAATTCATATAAATAAAGTTAAAATAATTAGCAATGCAACCTTTTGTGATTATTAGCTTGGCTAAAATTTCATATTCTTATACTAACACTTTTATTGTTTTATTTTTAATAGGTGCTGAAATAATACGTTGCTGTTAAAAAATAGTTTTCATCTAAGTAAGGAGAGTTAGGCGGTACTGAGTTTAGGCCTAACTCATGGTGGCAATGTGCTCTCAGGACAGGTAGTGCTTCAACGCGCGCCCGGCCTGATGGATCGCCGAATGCACCGCCGGGACGTGGGCGAGCGGATTCAACAGGCCGTAGTCGTGGATCAGCCCGTTATAGCGGGTGGAGGTGACCTCGACGCCGGCGGTATCGAGCAGACGCGCGTAGGCTTCGCCTTCATCGCGCAGCACGTCCAGCTCGGCGGTTTGCACCAGCGCCGGCGGCAAACCCCGCAGCTGTTCCGGCGTGGCGTTGAGCGGCGAGGCGTAGATGTCTTTGCGCTGCGCCTTATCGGGCGCGTAGCTGTCCCAAAACCACTTCATCATGTTGCGAGTCAAGAAATGGCCTTCGGCGAACTGATGATAGGAGTCGGTATCAAACTGGGCGCGGGTGACGGGCCACAGCAGGATCTGGCAACGCAGCGCCGGTATGCCTTTCTCTTTGGCCATCAGGCTGACCACCGCCGCCATATTGCCGCCGGCGCTGTTGCCGACCACCGCCAGCCGCGAACCGTCGACGTTGATCTTCTCGCCGTACTCGGCCACCCATTCGGTGGCGGCGTAAGCCAGGTTGATGGCCTCAGGGTAGCGCACCTCCGGTGAACGGGGATAGTTGACGAACACCGCCGCCGCGCCTGAGCTGTGCACCAGATCGCGCACCAGTCGTTCATGGGTGGGGAAATCGCCCAGCACCCAGCCACCGCCGTGAAAGAACATGAATACCGGCAGCGCCTCTTTGACCCTGGCCGGCCGCACCAGCTGCAGCAGAATATCCTGACCTTCTACGTGAATGGTTTTCTCGCTGATCTCGACCTCGCGCAGCGGCACCTCGACGCTGCGTTGCGCGTCCTCCAAGACCCTGCGCGCCTCTTTGGGCTTCATCTGTTCCATGGGTTTACCGCCGCCGGTATTCAGCGCGTCGAGAAACGCGTGGATGTCGTGCTGGGCGTGCGGCTGGCTGAGATCGACGGTTTTCTTGGGCATGGTGACTCCTTGTGCGCAGAAGAGAAGGGGCGGTTAGGATCACAGTGTAGTCGCTGGCGCACAAAGCAGGAGCCGCGGTCAGCGCGGCCCTGTTTCGGGAGCATGGTGGGTGGGATCTCTGCGTCGCTGCCGCGTTGCACGATTTTGGCGCACCGCTGCACCCGATGGGGGCAAAAAGTGTGACAGCGAGCAAAGAGGGGGGAAATTATTTTTGCGAGCCCGATCAGAAATCCTGAAGTTTTTCGTAATTGAATAGGATTTCGCGCGCAAGGATGATTTTAGGCCTTATTTTTTAATTTATGCATTACCAATGCATAGAAAATGAATAAATATTCATTATAAGCCGTTGTTTTAACGTAAAAAATAGCAAAATCCGGCAAAAATCCCGTTTTGGCACGATAGCTGCTCTACACTCTTTATCAAACGACATGTATTTTAACTGATCGTTAACATTTACTCCCCGCTCAGGGACCGGATATACGCCATAAATAGTGAAAAACCGATTTTATGTAACAGATTTGTTTCTAAATCAGCGGTAAGGGACAGCATTTTCTCCGCCCGGAAAGTCGGTTTTGAACAACGGTTTTTTTGCATTGTGGCGGCCTAGCCGGGCTTGAGCGGTCCTTACAGTCAAAATTCAGCCTTTGCTGAGATTATGAGGTCACTATGGAACAGCCAATCGCAGTTACCCGCCAGTCTTTCGATGACTGGATGGTCCCGGTTTATGCCCCTGCCGATTTTATTCTGGTGCGGGGAGAAGGATCGCAGGTGTGGGATCAGCAGGGTAAGTCTTACATCGATTTCGCCGGCGGCATCGCGGTTAACGCGTTGGGGCATGCGCACCCGGCGGTCAAGGCGGCGCTGGTGGAGCAGGCGGGCAAACTGTGGCATCTGGGCAATGGCTATACCAACGAACCGGTGCTGCGCCTGGCCAAAAAGCTGATCGACGCCACCTTCGCCGACAAGGTGTTCTTCTGTAACTCGGGCGCCGAAGCCAACGAAGCTGCGCTGAAACTGGCGCGCAAGCATGCGCACGATCAGCACGGCGCCGGTAAAGATCAGATTGTGGCGTTCAACAACGCGTTCCACGGCCGCACGCTGTTTACGGTGTCCGCCGGTGGCCAGCCAAAATACTCGCAGGACTTTGCGCCGCTGCCAGGCGGCATCACCCATACGCCGTATAACGATCTGGCCGCAGCGGCCGAGCTTATCAACGATCGCACCTGTGCGGTGATCGTCGAGCCTATCCAGGGCGAAGGCGGCGTGCTGCCGGCGGAAGGCAGTTTCCTGCAGGGGCTGCGTGAACTGTGCGATCGCCATAATGCGCTGCTGATCTTCGACGAAGTGCAGACCGGCGTCGGCCGCACCGGCCATCTGTATGCCTACATGCAGTACGGCGTGGTGCCTGATGTACTGACCACGGCCAAAGCGCTGGGCGGCGGCTTCCCGATCGGCGCCATGCTGACCACCGATGCGCTGGCGAAAACGCTGGGCGTCGGCACCCACGGCACGACCTACGGCGGCAACCCGCTGGCGACGGCGGTGGCGGGAGCGGTGTTCTCCATCATCAACACCCCGGAAGTGCTGGAAGGCGTCAAACAGCGTCACCAGTGGTTTATCGACGGGTTGAACGACATCAACCGCCAGTATCCGATTTTCGCCGAGATTCGCGGTGGCGGTTTGCTGATCGGCTGCCAATTGATGAAAGACTATGCCGGCAAAGCGAAGCAGATCACCCAGCTGGCCAATGAAGAAGGCGTTATCGCGCTGATCGCCGGCCCGGACGTGGTGCGTTTCACGCCGTCGCTGATCATCCCTGAGCAGGATGTGAAAGAGGGGCTGGCGCGATTCGCGCGCGCCGTGGCGCGCATTTGCAGCTAATCAGCGGGCTGCGCCTTCACCGGCGCAGCCTGATTCAGAAGAGGTTCGCATTATGATGATTATTCGCCCTATAGAGCGTCGCGATCTGGCGGATTTACTGACGCTTGCCGGTAAATCCGGTATCGGTCTCACTTCACTGCCGCAAAATGAAGATACCCTGTCGGCACGCATTGAGCGGGCGTTAAAAACCTGGCAAGGCGAACTTCCGCAAAGTGACCAGTGTTATTTGTTCGTGTTGGAGGACAGCGAGCGCCGGCAGGCGGTGGGTGTCTGCGCGATCGAAGTGGCCGTCGGCCTGGCGGAACCCTGGTACAGCTTCCGCGTCGGCACGCAGGTGCACGCTTCCAAACAGCTGAACGTCTATAAATCGGTGCCGACGCTGTTCCTCAGCAACGACCATACCGGCCATTCGGAGCTGTGCACGCTGTTCCTTGATCCGGATTATCGTCACGGCGAGAACGGCAAGCTGCTGTCGAAGGTGCGTTTCCTGTTTATTGCCGCGTTCCGCGAGCGTTTCTCACGGCGCCTGATCGCCGAGATGCGCGGTTTCTCCGATGAAAACGGCCGTTCGCCGTTCTGGGAGAGCGTCGGCCACCATTTCTTCTCCATCGAGTTCGCCAAGGCGGACTACCTGAGCGGCACCGGGCAAAAGGCGTTTATCGCCGAGCTGATGCCGAAACATCCGCTGTATGTCGATTTCCTGGCCGAAGACGCGCAGAAAGTGATCGGCGAGGTGCACCCGCAAACTTTGCCGGCGCGCCGGTTGCTGGAGGCGGAAGGCCTGAGCTATCAGGGCTACGTCGATATCTTCGACGGCGGCCCGACGCTGGAAGCCGAGATCGATCACATCCGCGCGGTGAAGCAGAGCCGCCTGGTGAAAGTGGTGCTGGATGACACGCCGATGCGCGCCGATGCGCCGGTGCATCTGGTGGCCAACGACAACTATCAGAACTACCGCGCACTGTTGGTCAATGCCGATCTGTATGACGACCGCCTGCATATCAACGCCGCCACCGCTGCGGCGCTGGGCGTCGAGCAGGGCAGCCCGGTGCGGGTGCTCCCCCTTATTGCACAGGAGAAAGCATGATGTCCCATCCTGCACTGTTGATTAACGGCGTCTGGCGGCAGGGCCGCGGCGCGGAGTTCGGCAAGGCCGATCCGGTCGGCAACCAGCCGCTGTGGCGTGCCAACGCCGCCGACGCCGATGACGTCGCCGCCGCCTGCGAAGCCGCGCGCGCCGCATTCCCCGGCTGGGCACGTACGCCGTTCGAGCAGCGCGAGCAGCTGGTGAAACGCTTCGCCGCTTTGCTGGAAGAACATAAACAGTCGCTGGCGGAAACCATCAGCCGCGAGACCGGCAAACCGCGCTGGGAAACGCTGACCGAAATTCAGGCGATGATCGGCAAAGTGGGCATTTCGCTGCAGGCCTATCAGACGCGCACCGGCTTTAGCCAGGCGGCGATGGCCGACGGCGCTTCGGTGCTGCGCCATCGTCCGCACGGCGTGCTGGCGGTGTTCGGGCCTTACAACTTCCCCGGCCATCTGCCGAACGGCCATATCGTGCCGGCGCTGTTGGCCGGTAACTGCGTGGTATTCAAACCGAGCGAGCTGACGCCCCTGACCGCCGAGGAGACCCTCAAGCTGTGGCTGCAGGCCGGTCTGCCGGACGGGGTTATCAACCTGGTGCAAGGCGGCCGTGAAACCGGCGAAGCGCTGGCGGCCAGTGCGGATATCGACGGCCTGCTGTTCACCGGCAGCGCCGGCACCGGTTATCACCTGCATCGCCAACTGGCGGGGCAGCCGGAGAAGATCCTGGCGCTGGAGATGGGCGGCAACAACGCGCTGATCGTCGACGGTTTCGACGATCGCGATGCGGCGGTCAACCTGGCTATCCAATCGGCGTTTATCTCCGCCGGTCAACGCTGCACCTGTTCACGCCGTATTCTGGTGAAGCAGGGGGCCGAAGGCGACGCCTTTATCGCGCGTCTGGTCCAGGTGGCGGGCGAACTGCGGGTCGGCCGCTGGGATGCCGAACCGCAGCCGTTCATGGGCGGGGTGGTGTCGGCAACCGCGGCGGAAAACATGCTGAAAGCGCAGCAGCACTTGCTGGCGCTGGGCGGCAAATCGCTGCTGACCATGCGCCTGTTGGAGCCGGGCAGCTCGCTGCTCAGCCCGGGCATCGTCGATCTGACCGGCGTGGCCGGCGTACCGGACGAAGAGTATTTCGGGCCGTTGACCACCATCGTGCGTTACCGCGATTTCGACGAGGCGCTGCAGCTGGCCAACCGGACGCGCTACGGCCTGTCGGTAGGGCTGGTATCGCCGCAGCGCGAGCTGTTCGAGCGATTGCTGCTGGAAGCGCGCGCCGGCATCGTCAACTGGAACAAGCCGCTGACCGGAGCGTCCAGCGCGGCGCCGTTCGGTGGCGTGGGCGCCTCCGGCAACCATCGCCCAAGCGCCTTCTATGCGGCGGACTATTGCGCCTGGCCGATGGCGTCGCTGGAAAGCGAAAGCCTGTCGCTGCCGGCGACGCTCTCGCCGGGCTTGTCGTTCCGTTAATCGTCTACGGCGGCGCGCCGGCGTCGCCGTACGCTATCCCCAGGGGATAAACATGTCAGGATATGAAGTCAATTTCGACGGTTTGGTGGGGCCGACGCACCACTATGCCGGGCTGTCGTTCGGCAACGAGGCGTCGACGCAGCATCAAAACAGCGTATCGAACCCGAAGCTGGCGGCGAAACAAGGCTTGCTGAAAATGAAGGCGCTGGCCGATCTCGGTTTCCAGCAAGGGGTATTGCCGCCGCAGGAACGCCCGCATTTGCCGATGCTGCGTCGCCTGGGCTTCAGCGGCAGCGATGAGGCGGTGCTGGCGCAGGCGATGCGTCAGTCGCCGCGCCTGCTGTCGGCGCTCAGTTCGGCGTCGTGCATGTGGACCGCCAATGCGGCCACCGTGTCGCCCTCGGCGGACAGCGCCGACGGCAAGGTGCATTTCACCGCCGCCAACCTGAATAACAAATTCCACCGCGCCATCGAAGCGGAAACCACCACCGCCGTATTGCGGGCGATGTTCAGCGACGATCGGCATTTCGCCCACCATGAGGCGCTGCCGCAGGTGGCGTTGTTCGGTGACGAAGGGGCGGCCAACCACAACCGTTTGGGCGGCGACTACGCCAAACGCAGCGTGCAGGTGTTCGTCTACGGTCGGCAGGAGTTCGGCGGCGAAACGGCGCCGGCGCGTTATCCTGCGCGCCAGACGCGCGAAGCCGGCGAGGCGATCGCTCGCCTGCACCAGCTGGACGAGCAGCATACGGTCTTCGTGCAGCAAAACCCGGCGGTGATCGATCAGGGCGTATTCCATAACGACGTGATTGCGGTCAGTAACCAGAACGTGCTGTTCCACCACCAGCAGGCGTTTTACCGCCAGCAGCAGGCGCTGGATGAAGTGCGCCGCAAGATGGCGACGCTGGACAGCGAGCTGGTGGCGATCGAAGTGCCGACGGAGCGCGTCTCGGTGGCGGACGCGGTGGCGACCTACCTGTTCAACAGCCAAATTCTTACCAAGCCGAACGGCAAGATGATGATCGTCGTGCCGGAGGAGTCGCGTCAGCACGCCGGCGTGTGGCGTTATCTCAACGACATGGTCGGCAGCGGCGGCCCGATCGATGAAATTCGCGTGTTCGACCTGCGTGAAAGCATGCGCAACGGCGGCGGCCCAGCCTGCCTGCGGCTGCGGGTGGCGCTTAACGAGCAGGAGCTGCGGGCGGTTAACCCACGCGTAATGATGAACGAGCGGCTGTTCGCGACGCTGAACGAATGGGTCGACCGCCATTATCGCGATCGCCTGACGCAGGATGATCTGGCCGATCCGCTGCTGCTGCGCGAAGGGCGCGAGGCGCTGGATTCGCTGACGTCGATCCTCGGTCTCGGCTCCATCTATCCATTCCAACGCTAAGGGAGGCGTCATGATCGATCTACTGCCCCTGACGCTGGAAGGGAACGAACCCGTCGAATGGCAAGGTGAAACCCCGCAGCTGCGCTGGCGCTGGCAGGGGGAAGGGGTGCTGGAGCTCACGCCGCGGCAGCCCTACCGCCAGGCAATGGTGATGTCGGCGGGGGTGCACGGCAACGAAACCGCGCCGATCGAACTGCTCAATCAGCTGGTCGGCGACCTGCTGACCGGCCGGTTGCCGCTGAGGGTGCGGCTGTTGGTGGTGCTGGGTAACCCGGCGGCGATGCGGGCCGGCAAGCGTTATCTGCACAGCGATATGAACCGCATGTTCGGCGGCCGCTACCGCAACTTCGCCGCCAGCGGCGAAACCGTGCGTGCGCAGCAGCTGGAGCGTGCGCTCGCCGCCTTTTTCGATGGCGAACAGGCGGCGCGTTTCCATTACGATTTGCACACCGCCATCCGTGAATCGCGTTTGCCGCGCTTTGGCATTCTGCCTTTCCAGAAACGCCCGTACAGCGAGCCGATGTTGAAGCTGCTGGATGCGGCCGATCTGGATGCGCTGGTGGTACACAGCGCGCCGGGCGGCACTTTCAGCCACTATTCCAGCGAACATCTCAATGCGGCGAGCTGTACGCTCGAGCTGGGCAAGGCGCGGCCGTTCGGCAGCAACGATCTGCAGCAGTTCGCCGCCATCGATCTCGCTCTGCGGGCGGCGGTCAGTGAAGGGCCCCTGCCGGCGCGTGCGGCCGATGAGATTCGGGTATTCCGTGTGATGCACTCGTTGATCAAACACAGCGAGGATTTCAAGCTGCATCTGGATGATGACACCGCCAACTTCACCGAGTTGAAACCGGGGATGTTGCTGTGCGAGCAGCCGCAGGAGGAGTATCGCGTTGGCCAAGAGGGCGCGTGGATACTGTTTCCTAACCCCACTGTGGCGCTGGGCCTGCGCGCCGGCATGTTGTTGAGCGAAGTTTCCCGTTCTACGTTGTATTAATTTATCCTCGGCGGCGCCGTCAGCGCGCTGCCGTTTATTCCTTTCATTATTTTAATCTGCTATTTCCCGCTATTTAAATGGCCATAAATCGAATTTTATTCGTTCTATAGGGATTTCTTTACGTGAATGAATAAAGGCCGTATTCAGCCGTTATCGGAAAGCCTTAATTGCCTGGTGACTTTGTTAAGATAAAAATGTGAAATAAGTAACGTTTTTAATAACCATGCTAATATTGTTGTTACTTTTGAATCGCGCAGAAAGCACGCAAAACGAAACCAAAATGCACCAAATTGGTGCGTTGCACCGTTTTGGTTATAAGTTATGTGGTAAAAATTTCTTATATTCAATGGGTTATGTGTTCTCTTTTTTGAAATATATGGTTACAAATAAACATGCTTTCTCCTCGTTGTTTCATGAACTTTTTGATTTTAAGTTTTGATTCATGATGCTAATGTCACATCACCCCAGCATGAGGGGAGCTCATAAAATACCAAAAGATAAAATCACAGCCCAAATCATAAATTGGGCGTGACGGGCAGGGTTCTAATTATAATATCTAGGAAAATAAATGATGAAACGCAGTGTATTAGCCTTAGCTGTCGCCCTCGGGGCGATCACCTCCTTCGCCAACGCGGCTGAAATCTACAATAAAGATGGCAATAAACTCGACCTGTACGGCCGCGTTTCGGCCAAACACGTTTTCAGTAAAGATAAAAGTGAAGACGGAGATAAAACGTACGTTCGTCTGGGCTTTAAAGGCGAAACCCAGATCAACGATCAGTTGACCGGCTACGGCCAGTGGGAATACAACGTTCAGGCCAACCACGACGAAGCGCAGGGTACCACCGGCACCAAAACCCGTCTGGGCTTCGCCGGCCTGAAGTTCGCCAACTATGGTTCGTTCGACTACGGCCGTAACTACGGCGTGGTGTACGACGCCGAAGCTTACACCGACATGCTGCCGGAATTCGGCGGCGACTCCTACAGCTACACCGACAACTACATGACCGCGCGCTCCAACGGCCTGGCGACCTACCGCAACCGTGACTTCTTCGGTTTGGTGGAAGGCCTGAACCTGGCGTTGCAGTACCAGGGTAAAAACAACGAAGACAAGCGCAGCGTAACCAAGCAAAACGGCGACGGCTACGGCATGTCTCTGGACTATCAGGACATCGGCGGCAGCGGCATCGGCGTCGCGGCGGCGTTCTCCGATTCCAGCCGCACCAGCGATCAGAAGGCGCTGCAGTACGGTAAAGGCGACAAGGCCACCGCCTGGACCACCGCAATCAAATATGACGCCAACCAGGTCTATCTGGCGGCCATGTATGCCGATACCCGCAACATGACGCCGATCAGCGTCAACGGCACGTCGGGCTTCGCCAACAAAACGCAAAACTTCGAAGTTGTGGCCCAGTACCAGTTCGAAAATGGTCTGCGTCCGTCTCTGGCCTACGTGCAGTCGAAAGGCAAGGATATTGAAGGGATTGGCGATGTCGATCTGGTGAAATACGTGGAAGTGGGCGCGACTTACTACTTCAACAAAAACATGTACACCTACGTCGACTACAAGATCAACCAGTTGAACGACGACAACAAACTGAAGCTGAACACCGACGACATCGTTGCCGTCAACCTGACCTACCGCTTCTAAGTTTCCATCATTACCTTCATCCTGTGTCGGGATCGGTAATCAGGCAGGGCGCAAGCCCTGCCTTAGCTTGATGACAAAGGAGGAAAAAGCGTGGTTTTCCTCCTTTGTGGTTATCAGCCGAAAATCAATGAATTGATTTTCCTTATTTTTAAATGTGGTCTTCGGTAAACCTGCCAATGTCATCAGGTTTGTCATTAACCTCAGGGAGGGCGCAAGCCCTGCCTTCGTTTGTATCGCGCGCTCAGCCTTTTGGCGCCAACCCCACCAGCTCGATGGCCGAACGCAGCGCGGCAAACCGCTGCTGATCCTGCTCTCGCTCTATCTCTGTCACCAGCTGCGAAAGAATATTGCCGCCGGAGACCTTTTTATGGTTTTTGATTAACTGCAACACCGCATCGCCTAGCGCCAGGCTGACGTTGCGCAGCAGAATTTCATAATGCTCGTTGGAATGAGCTGATGCTGACATGACCTTTCTCTGTCTTTCCTCTTCGGGAGCCGCAATTTAGCAAAACAGCGGCCTAAAGCCTCGGAGGCAGACGAAGTTTCCGATGAAATCAGAAATTCCTCAGCATTGGCCGGGGAAGGCGTTAAAAATCCGAATATTCGCTGGCCGGTAACCAAAAGCCGTCGATAAACTCTTCCATGGGATAACAACCGGCGTGGCGCAGGTTCTGTTCCTTCATCGCGATCAGGCATTGCGGTTCGTCGCGCAATATATCGACCACCATTTCACTGCAGCCGCCATCCAGATAACAGACAAACATCACCAATGCGTACATCGTTGCATGCCTCCTTCGTCGAACCGCCCTGTAGGCAACAGTGTAGGTAAAAAAGCGCGATTTTTCAGCATCATTGCGTGATAAATCGCCATCGAGACGCCGCTGACGGCACTTTCGGAATTCTCTAACCGTTTCTGACGCCGGGAGCGGATGGCATATCCTTTTGACGATGCTAAGCTTAACAAGCCTTACTTCAATGCATCAGTGCAACCATCAAAAGGAGTGAATATGGGCTTGTTTAACTTCGTCAAAGAAGCGGGCGAAAAACTGTGGGACACAGTCACCGGCAATGCCTCCGCCGAAGATCAAAGCGCCAAACTCAAGGAGCATCTCGATAAGAGCGGCCTGCCAGGCACCGACAAAGTCGATGTGCAGGTGGTCGATGGTAAAGCCGTAGTGACCGGCGATGCCGTCAGCCAGGAGCTGAAAGAGAAGATCCTGGTGGCGATTGGCAACGTGGCCGGCATCAGCGGCGTGGAAGACAAGGTGGCGGTGGCGCAATCCGACGCCGAGAGCCGTTTCTACACCGTGAAGAAGGGCGATACGCTGAGCGCGATCTCCAAAGAGATGTACGGCAACGCCAATCTGTACAACAAGATTTTCGAAGCCAATAAGCCGATGCTGTCGAGCCCGGACAAGATCTATCCGGGGCAGGTGTTGCGTATCCCGCAATAATCTGTCGCTCTGCCAGAGCCCGGTTGCGTACCGGGCTTTTTTTTGTCCTCTGTAATCGCCGTCTCTTATTCCCCTGCGATCTCAATGTCGGTTACATCTACCCTGTGTACCCGCTCGCTCGCCGGCAGGCGCGGTGTTGACCCTGATGGGGAAAGTTGATAGCGTCATGCCCCGGTTGAGGCCGGAATGCCCAAGGCGGCAGCGTTAACGCCTTATACTGAGGGGGCCTTTTGCCCCGCCAAACAGCAATCCAGCAGTTGAACGAGTGAAAACCGATTTAGTGAAACAACAGCGTAACGCCTCAACGGATAAAAACTATCGAGAAACCTTGGGTGATGCGCAATTTGCTATCGTCGTGTTGGCGGTGGCGTCCTGCTCACTGATTATCTTTACGCTGGCGGTCACGCTGTGGGTGACCTGACGCGATTAACTAGGGGAGATAAAATGGAGCCTAATCTCCATGATGAAACCAAACTGCTGGCGATTATCGGCCTGTTGGTTTCCGTGCTGCTGGTGGTATCAATTCTCTTTGGCGTGACCTATTTCTCCGATCTTAGGCACGCGCACGACGATGTTGACATCAAAAGCTGCTATATCAAAGCGTCCTAATCCGCGCGAATGCGCCTGAGCGCCGCCGATCTGTGAGGTGAGCTGTCCTGTGTTAAGCTGGGACGGTTATCCCTTGGCGAATCGGCGCCATTCAGGAGGTCTTTGCGATGAGTCAGTCCCGTCCTACGCTCTCTTCACCCTCACGCGAGTGCCCCGTCGTTGACGGCGTGCGCCAGATCCAGCGTATTGCCGTACGTAACGCCGAAGTGGGGGGCATTCCGATCAACCGCGCGCTGCCAACCCGGGAAAGGCGCACCGTCGGTGCCTGGTGCTTTCTCGATCACGCCGGGCCGACGGTATTCAGCGGTAACTCGTCCGGCATGGATGTGGGGCCGCATCCGCACATCGGTCTGCAAACGTTCACCTGGATGATCGAAGGCGAAGTGCTGCACCGCGACAGCCTCGGCAGCGAGCAGGTGATCCGTCCGGGCCAGGTCAATCTGATGACCGCCGGGCACGGGATCGCGCATACTGAACAGTCGGTGGGCGAACCGCGGCGATTGCATGCCGCACAATTATGGATTGCGTTACCGGCCGAACATGCCGACATGGCACCGCGTTTCGATCATTATCCCGACTTGCCGCAGTGGCAGAATAGCGGCGTGAATCACCGTTTGCTGGTCGGGGAATTTGGCGCTTATCGTTCGCCGGTATTTACCCTTTCGCCATTAATCGCCATTGATATGGAATGGCAGGAAGCGGCGACGGTGCAATTGCCGCTGCGCGATGACTATGAAATCGGCTTCTTGCCCCTAATGGGGGCATTCGAACTTAATGGTGAAACCTTTTCACCTGACGAGTTTGCCTATTTGGGCATGAAGAATAACTCTATCGAGTTAAATGCACGGAAGGGCAGTCGGGGATTATTAATTGGCGGCGCGCCGTTAAATGAAGAGATCCTTATCTGGTGGAATTTCGTTGGCCATACCAAGGCTGAAATTACTCGGGCCCAGCATGATTGGGAACAAGGGGCGCCGCGTTTTCCGCCGGTGAGCGGTTATTCCGGCGAGCGCATGACCGCACCACGCCTGCCCTGGGGCGATGTTTGATAGCGTTAGGATATAATCGCCGCGCTTATTCGGCTTATTTCGCTCTAATAAGGCGAAATTACTGTGATCGCGGCTCCAGCTTTACCGCAGAATAAGGTTTATCGGCAGAACAGTGATCTGGCGCATATAATGACAATGAGAAGAAGTTTAGGATAACCCTCAGGAAGTCAGGTTGTCTCCCGTTAGTCAGATGTCAGTGAGGTCATTATGAGCCAGGTACTTTATCGTGCAAGACTGTCCCATGTCGTGATTGCTACGGCGCTGTTTTGGGTCTCTGTCGCGGCATTGTTGGTCGCCGTATTAAACTAACCTCAAAAAATGACTCCTGCATAAACCCGCTTCGGCGGGTTTTTTTATCGCCATTGTCTGGCGATAGAAGCTACGCGATTATACTTAATGGCATCTTCAATAAGCGATAGGGACAATCATGAAGCTGTTTGCCGATATTTTGCTGTTGCTCATCGCGGTGCTCCATCTTTATATCCTGGTGCTGGAAATGTTCCTGTGGCGTGCGCCGCTCGGCAGACGCGCTTTCGGTACAACGGCGGAGTTTGCCGCGGCCACGCGGGTATTGGCCGCCAATCAGGGGCTGTACAACGGTTTTCTGGCGCTGGGGCTGGCATGGGGCTACTGGCGTGAGGACATGGCGCTGCAGCTGTTCTTTCTCGGGTGCGTGTTGGCGGCCGGGGTGTTCGGCGGGCTGACCGCCAGCCGCAAGATCTTGTGGGTGCAGGCGTTGCCGGCCTTGATCGCGATGCTGGCGGTATGGGGGGGGCGTTAACCCGCCGGTTCACGGCGGGCGTCAGGCGGATTTTTGGTGAATGACGTGCAACGGCGGGTCGATGTGCAGATCGACGCTCAAATCCTGGCGGAAATCATAAGGCGTGATATTAAAACGCTTTCTGAACATGTAGGTGAAGTGGGACTGTGAGCCGAAGCCAAAGTCCAGGGCGATATCGAAGATCGACGCTTCACTGCTGCGCAGTTGGTAAACCGCGCCGGCCAGGCGGCGTTCGCGAATGTATTTGCCCAGCGAAATCCCTGTCGCTTCTTTGAACAGCTTCTGCATGTGCCACAGCGAGTAGCCGGAGTACTCGGCCAGCTCTTCGAGATGGATCACTCGTCCAAGGTGAGTTTCGACCCATTTGCTGAGGGCGCAGACCAATGAGAGATGGTGTTCTTGTATCATCAGTGCGTCAGTGTGAGATCTACATAGCGGTGAAGTATACACAACTTGCCGCCGCGGACAAAAACGCCGCCGGTGACGGGGGGCAATTATTCGGAAAAACCGTTCAACCACGGCTTGTCAGTAGAAAGGAAAAACGGCTAATCTGAGACTGTCGCCGCCGCGGTGGGTGACGCGGAAAAGGCCACAGCAAGTAACCGCCAAAACAGAGTCAGCCGTAACAACTCAACGTTGATGGGGTGATCGCATGTTAATGACAGTGATTATTACTCTGGTTGTAATCGTGGGCGTCGGCGCTTTTATGGCGATGCCGGTGATGAGCATGAAAAATGCGGAAGGTGTGGGAGGTGAAGAACCGTGAGAGCAAGAGACATAGCACGCCGCTGAGCGGGGCGATCGAGAATCGGGAAAGCCTGGGTCAGAAACCCGGGCTTTTTGTTGCGTAGCCGCTCAAACGTTTTTCCGCTCGACGGTTTCCTCTCCCCAATAAAGCTGATCGGCGGTGGTTTTGGCAAAGGCCTTCTCCAACGCTTCGTCGCTGCCTTCTTCCCAGATCTTCTGTGCCAACCCTTCGTCGTTCCCTGCCAGTTCAAAAATAGCTTCGGCGATTTCCACCGAAGTTTCACGCACTGTCGCCCAGGATTTCACATTGTGATTCGCCATAATTTTCTCCTGTTGGTTGTGGCTTACGGGTGGTTTTTGCCACCGTCATGCTGCAAGTATAGGCTAATCCGCCGTGGACTTTTGCCCGGCGGTGCGCAGAAGGGGGAAAAAGGCGGGGAGAGCGGGCAATGCCGCAGGCGGCGTGCTATTCTGTGCGGCGTTTGAATCAAGAGGAAAATTATTATGTCTGACATGCTGAGCAACGAGCAGGAACTGGCTTCCGATCTGGTCGCTTGCCAACTGGTCATCAAACAGATTCTGGACGTTATCGACGTGATTGCGCCTACCGAAGTGCGCGACAAGATGGCGGGTCAGCTTAAAAGCATCGATTTCTCCACGCATCCTGCAGGCGCCGATCCGGTGACTCGCCGCGCGATTGACAAGGCGATTGCGCTGATCGAGATGAAGTTCACCCGCAGCTGAGGCGGGGCCGCCGCAGGGCGGCGGCGTCGGGCGGTGGCGGTTAGTCCACCACCGTTTCGATTTTCTTGAACAGCGGGCAGTCGGCTACGCCGATGAAACCGTTGTCGCCATTGACGTACTGGGCGATCGCCACGTTGCGCGCCGTCAGGTATTTGCACTGCAATCCCAACCCGCCAACGTTCTTGTTGCTGCCTATCAGCACGCCGTAACCCGAGATCAAAAAGCCGCCGTAAATGACCGCCAACACCAGTACCCACTTAATCAATCTGCTCATTGTGCTTCCTCATTGTCCCTGAGGGGCCATCTAGCCACGACAACGGCATGACGGCAAGGGTAACAGTCTGAAAACCGGGCGATAGCCAGAAATCTAAACGACAAGTTAAACTTCGTTTAACTTCGCTGTGATAACATGCGCGATAGATTACCCAGATAACAATGAGGCTGCTAAATTTGTTGCGAAAAAAAATCCTCGTGATAATGACGGCCGTCGCAGCCTGCCTGTTTTTCTACCTGTTGGCGCTGGACAGTTATTGCGACGATGGCGGAAACTTTGCGCTGGGCATCTGCTCGGTAACGCGCTTCGTGCCCTGGTAAGCAATTTTTGGCAGGGATGTTCGCACGGCCGCCGCGAGTGTTAAGATGGCGGCCTGAATGTCGCAGTAAATAGGGTTGTCCATGTACGATTTAGGTTTTGGCCAGAATGGCCTGTTGTCGCTGGCCCTCGCCGCCGTGGCGTTGCTGGTTGGGCTGTGGATTTGGTTTCTGGTGAACCGCGCCAGCGTGCGCGCCAACGAGCAGATTCGTCTGCTGCAGGAGATTGCCGAGCAACAACGCCAACAAACGGCGCTGTTGAAACGCCTGGCACACCGTGCACGCGCTGATGGCGGCGATGCTGCTGACGACGACGATCTCAGCCCCGCGCTGGATTTCAAAGGTTTTATCCCCGAACGTTGAGCATGATGCTCCGGCCGGCGGCAGCGCCGCCGGGGCGCCTCAGTAAAACACCATGCCCTGATACGGTTTTTCCCGGCATGCCGCCAGGCGGCTGGCCAGATCGCCGGCATGGATCTCCAACTGGTGCCCGTCAGGATCGAGAAAATAGAGCGATTCGCCTTCGCTGCGATTGCTCTTCCACTCTTTGACGCCGTTCTGGCGCAGCCGCTCGCTGACCTGCTCAATGTGTTCCGGCGCTACGCTGAAGGCGTAATGGGTGTAATCGCGCGCGCTTTGTTGCGCCCGGGCCTCATCCCGCGACAGACACAGCCACAACGCCCCCAACGAGAGATAAGCGCCGCCTTGCCAGCGGGCGTGCGGGGTAAACCCCAACAGATGACGATAAAATTCGAAGCTGCGATCGAGATCGCTGACGGCGAGCGTCAGGTGATTGAGGCCGGTCAACATGCATGCATTTCCTGGGCGCTGAACAGAGGGAAAAGTGTACGCAGGCGCTAAGGAAAGATAAAGGGGGTAAAGCATTAGTAGAGATAATGTGAAAACCGGCGGCGCTGTCATAAAACTGTCGTACAGACATCGTAATGTAGCGCGAACCTTACGAAAGATGGATAAAGCCGATGATTAAATGGTACGAAGAAAGCGATGCCGAAGTGAACCGCAGCATCGCGCTGCTGACCGGGGAGAACCCGGACAAGTGGTATCCCTACGGTGGTGTGAAAGGTAAAGATTACTGCAAGAATCCCTCCGATGCCTGGCCGATCATTTGCGCCAACAAAATCAGTCTGAACCCCGATAACCAAAGCGACAGCCCGCAATGGCAGGCGCGCATGAGCACCCAGGGCGGTGAATGGCAGGCGGACAGCGTCAGCCCGCTGCGCGCGGCGATGATCTGCTTCCTGATGAGCCGGCAGGCTAACTGATTCGAACAATACCGGTGATTGGTAAGAGTTTCTCCTTTTTCTAATAACAGAGCTGTCGTTGGCGGAGGCTGTTTATGAAGCGCATTATCAAAGGTGATAAAAACTTGTCTCATCTGGTGATTGCCCATGCGGCGATCGATCGTCATGCCGAAAGCTTCGGCCAGCGCCGTCAGGGCTGGCCCTCGACCTACCTGATAAGATATCAAAACGATCGCGTGGCGGTGGAAGTGGTCACGCGTAGCCAATCTTATGTCGCCACGCTGATGATCGGCGCGCGCAACCTGACCAAACTGTGCGGAATGCCCGGCTAAACGCCGCCCTTATCCGCTTTCTCACGGTAAAAAAATCGCGCTCCGGCCCGTCGTCTCGGGGCGCTTCTCCTTGATGCTCACGGGGTTAAGTGTTAAAAAGCCGCCCGCAGATACATTTATTGATTGGTGAAATCTTGGCCGATAACGGCAAGGGTGTACGCCATATGAGGATAAGATGGGCGGTCAGCATCAGGATACTCCGCTAAAACGCGGTTTAAAAAACAGACACATACAGCTTATTGCCCTCGGGGGCGCCATCGGTACCGGTTTATTTCTCGGCATTGCGCAAACCATTAAAATGGCCGGCCCCGCCGTGCTGTTGGGCTACGCCATCGGCGGTTTTATCGCGTTTTTAATCATGCGCCAGCTGGGCGAAATGGTGGTTGAGGAGCCGGTCGCCGGATCTTTCAGCCACTTTGCCTATAAATATTGGGGTGATTTCGCCGGCTTCCTTTCCGGCTGGAACTACTGGGCAATGTTCATTCTGGTCGGCATGGCGGAATTGACCGCCGTCGGCATCTACATTCAGTACTGGTGGCCGGAAATCCCCACCTGGGCCTCCGCCGCGCTGTTTTTCGTGCTAATCAACCTGATTAACCTGGTGAACGTGCGTCTGTACGGCGAAACCGAGTTCTGGTTCGCCATCATCAAAGTGGTGGCGATTGTCGGCATGATCGTGTTCGGCGCCTGGCTGTTGGTCAGCGGCAACGGCGGCCCGCAGGCCAGCATCACCAACCTGTGGCAGCAGGGCGGCTTTATGCCGCATGGCTTCTCCGGGCTGGTGATGGCGATGGCGGTCATCATGTTCTCGTTCGGCGGGCTGGAAATGGTCGGCATCACCGCGGCGGAAGCCGCCGATCCGCGCCGCAGCATTCCTAAAGCCACCAATCAGGTGGTGTACCGCATTCTGATCTTCTATATCGGCTCGCTGACCGTGCTGCTGTCGCTCTATCCGTGGGGGCAAGTGGTGGAGGGCGGTAGCCCGTTCGTACTGATCTTCCATGCGCTGAACAGCAATCTGGTGGCGACCGTGCTCAACGTGGTGGTGTTGACCGCCGCGCTGTCGGTCTACAACAGCGGCGTTTACGCCAACAGCCGCATGCTGTTCGGGCTGGCCAGCCAGGGCAATGCGCCGCAGGCGCTGACGCGCGTGAATAAACGCGGCGTGCCGGTATTGTCCATCGCGCTGTCGGCGTTGATTACCTCGATTGGCGTGCTGATCAACTACCTGATGCCCGGCAAGGCGTTTGAGCTGCTGATGGCGCTGGTGGTGTCAACGTTGGTGATCAACTGGGTGATGATTTGCCTGGCGCACCTGAAATTCCGCGCCGCCAAGAACCGCCAGGGCGTCATCCCCAGCTTTAAGGCGCTGTGGTATCCGTTCGGCAACTACCTGTGCCTGGCGTTCCTCGGCCTGATTCTGGTGATTATGTATTTCAGCGAAGGGATCCGCATTTCGGTGTTGCTGATGCCGGTGTGGATTGCGGTGCTGTGGTGCGGGTTTATGCTGACGCGCCGTAAAGGCGCCAAGCGCTAATCGGTATGCGGCGGAGGCGTAGTCTGCGCCTCCGCTTCTTTTGTGCGTCAGCCGCGCGGCATAAAGGCGCGCCCCTCACCGTGACCCCGTCCCAGCAGTTTCCGGCACAGCAGCAGCAGGGTGCTGATCACGTCGATGGCGACCACGCTGAGCATCAGCAGGGTCAGCATGAAAAACCCGAGCAGCGAACCGCCCAGCAGAACCAGTGGCGCCGGTACGCGCAGACGGCGCAGCTTCATGGCGAAATACATTTTCCAGTATTGCTTCTGCGCCAGCAGCGCGCTGCGAATACGGCGCCCCAGGCTTGAGCCTGATTTGCGGGATGTAGAACGACTCATAACTTCTCCTTTTCTGTATGCCCTACAAGTCAATCACAAAGATCTTAAGAGAGTCTTAACGGGCTCTTGGCGGCCCTGGCTGTCTCAGCGGAGTGAGACAACAGCATACGGCAAAAGGTCCCGCAATGCAGCGCACGGCTGACGAAGTGGGAGTCTCGTCGGGTTTGTTACACTGGAAGTCACGCCCGTGCAGGGGGCGCAGCGGACAGGAGAAGGGGCTGGATGAAGAGAATCAATCGTTATTACGACGCGGCCAAGGCGCATCACACGCCGGAGGGATTTCGCAACCCGGAACCCTCGCAGCGCCAGGAGGGTGACCTGCAGCGTTGGCAGGATGAGCGCAAGCGGCAGGGGCTGCCCAGGCCGCCGCAGCAGGGCTACGCGCAATTTACCGAACGCTGGTGGCAACCCGCCGATCTCAGCGGCAGCGATGACAGCATCTGGTGGCTGGGGCATGCATCCATGCTGTTGCGGCTGGGTGGCCGCTATATCCTGATCGACCCGGTGTTGTCCGAACGCGCCTCGCCGCTGAGCTTCTACGGGCCGAAGCGCAGAACGCCGGCGCCGCTGACGGTGGAGCAATTGCCGGCGGTGGATGCGGTGCTGATCTCCCATAATCATTATGACCATCTCGACAGGCGCACGGTGCGGCAGCTGGCGCGGCGCTTCCCACAGGCCGAGTTTATCGTGCCGCTCGGCTTGAAGCATTGGTTCCGCCGTTATCGGCTGAAGGTGCATGAACTGGACTGGTGGCAGAGCCTGTCGTTAGGTGAGCTGACGGTCTACGCCACGCCGGCGCGGCACTGGAGCATGCGCACGTTGTGGGATCGCAATTGCTCGCTGTGGTGCGGTTGGGTGATCCATCATCCGGCGCTGCGGTTCTATTTTTCCGGCGACAGCGGCTATTCGGCACGGTTGGCGGAAATTGGTCAACGGCTGGGCCCGTTCGACGTGGCGGCGCTGCCCATTGGCGCCTATGCGCCGCGCTGGTTCATGCAGGAGCAGCATATGGACCCGCAGCAGTCGGTGGCGCTGTATCGCGAGCTGAATCAGCCGCGAGCCATTCCCATCCATTGGGGGGTATTCGAACTGGCGGATGAATCGCTGGACGAACCGCCGCAGCAACTGAACCTGGCGCTGAGCGAGGCGGGGCTGGAACAGCATCAATTCCATCCGCTGAAGATTGGCGAGCGCATCGCGTTGCAGGACTCGCAGCAAGCGTTGTCTATCCACCCGGTGGTACAGAGGAAAGAATAAGATCAACGGTTTGAAAGCGTGGCAGTAATTAGCAAAATTGATAAGTGCGGGGTGGGATCCAAATAACCACCCGATTTTCCGGATTTAATTCAATGCCGCACTTTCGCTATTCATAAGGTTATTCCGGTTATTCAGATTTAAGGTTTCGGATTATTTAGGATGAAGCCACCGACCAGCGGGGGAGGCGTCAGGACGTTGCATGCTTATGCAGCCGTTGGTCGGCGTGTCAGCGCGGCCGCCGGCTCTCGTCACGCTCTGGTGCATGCCGTGCGGTGACAGGGCTGAAGGCCGATGGTGAATGCGCTTTCCGACGGTAAAGGGGCGGAGGAGCATTGAATAAATTGGCCCCCGTTCATCGATATTCAAATGTTGCATATGACATTCCATAAAGATTCAAATTTTTTAACGCTATAAGCGACAAAAAAGCGAAAACGCCGAGAAGGAGATGCGTCAAAACGATGAAAGTTTTGTTAAAACGCTATCAGAATGCGGGGTCTGGCGCAGCGAGTTTGGCAAGCAGAAAATAGCCGATGCTTCAACATCTTTTGGCCTATTTAAGCAAATGTGGCTCTCGACCGTTTCAAATATGTGCGACATGTCGTTCAGTGATTAAAAATGGCTTGCCATCGCATACAGAGTATGTGATAACGCATCTGGGTAAAACGAGGTACAGTTCTGTATATGTGTGGCATTTTCAGTAAAGAAGTTCTGAGTAAAGACGTTAGCGTTGAATACCGCTTCTCTGCCGATCCTTATCTTAGTGCCTCAAGCAGTAACGACTCTAGTTTGTCTATGTAACGCCCTCGGGCGGTTTAAACAATCCAAAGGAAATACTCAAGATGGCAAAGATCAAAGGTCAAGTTAAGTGGTTCAACGAGTCTAAAGGTTTCGGTTTCATCACCCCGGCTGACGGCAGCAAAGACGTGTTCGTACACTTCTCTGCAATCCAGGGTAACGGCTTCAAAACCCTGGCTGAAGGCCAGAACGTTGAGTTCGAAATCCAAGATGGCCAGAAAGGCCCATCTGCAGTAAACGTTACTGCTATCTAATCAGCGTCAGCTGTACAAAAAGCCCGCCTTCGAGCGGGCTTTTTCGTTTCCGTCATCCGGCGGCGATGATGATGCCGGCGTACTGGTTGCGGCCTTTGATCCCCGGATGCGTCGGATCCTGCGCGCGCCGGTGGCTGTTGCGGCGATAGCTGGTGTATTTGAAGCGCTGTGGCCGCTGTGGGTCGACGTCCGGCGTGCAGATGGTGCAACTGCCGGCGCGGTCAACGGCGGCGAAGCCGAGCGCCGCCAGCTTGTATTCGGCAATCGCGGCCAAATCCAGATGCCGGTAATGTGGGCTGATCAGCGTGGCGGGCAGCGGCAGGCGCTGTTTAAAATTTTCCACCAGCGCTTCATCGACTTCGTAGCAGCACGGGCCGGCGGCAGGGCCGATAGAGGCCACCCAATCGGCGGTGTCGCCATCCTGGCGAATGCGCGCTGCCATCTGTTCCAGAATGCCGTCCAGTAAACCGCGCCAGCCGGCATGAACCGCGGCGATGGCGCCCCCGTCACGGCGGCTGAACAGCACTGGCAGACAGTCCGCCGTCAGTACGCTGAGCAGAATGCCGGGCTGGCGGGTATAGAAACCATCGGCCTCGCCGCACGCCTGCGCAGGTTGCAGCACGTCGACGATACGGGTGCCGTGCACCTGCTTCTTTTCCGGTAGCGTGGCGCTGTAGGGCAGCAGATGCCCGGGCAGCAGCGCGAGTTTGCTGCCAAAGCCGTGCTGAATGTGGGGCACCGCATTGAGCAGCGCGGAACGATCGCTCATAAGTTATTTTCACCTGCGTGAGAAAACAGACTCTCAGTGTAGCCAGCTTTTTCCCCGCTTGACCAGGCGTTGTTGGCGGCGAAAGCGAGCGGGGATGCGCCTTGCATCGAGACGACGCCTTCTTTAGACTAGCCGCGCCCTGTCTTTCTGGAAGCCCATTCATGTCTTATCAATGCCCTCTGTGTCATCAACCGCTGCATTTTTCATCGCAACACTGGCGTTGCGCCGGCAATCATCAGTTCGATCAAGCCAAAGAAGGCTACGTCAATCTGCTGCCGGTGCAGCACAAACGATCGAAGCAGCCGGGAGACAGCGCGGAAATGATGCGGGCACGGCGCGCGTTTCTCGACGGCGGTTATTATCAACCGCTGCAGCAGCAGGTGGCCGAGTGGCTGGATTTGGCGCTGGCGGCCGATGCTGGCGCGTTGTTGGACATAGGCTGTGGGGAAGGGTATTACACCGCTGCCGTGGCCGCACGGCTGGCACAGGCGCGCAATATGGCGGTCTATGGGCTGGACGTCGCCAAGGTAGCGATCCGCTACGCCGCCAAACGTTATCCTGCGGTCTCGTTCTGCGTCGCCTCCAGCCACCGCCTGCCGTTCGCCGACGCGGCGCTGGATGCGGTCTTGCGCATTTATGCGCCCTGCAAGGCAGAGGAGCTGGCGCGGGTGGTGAAGCCGGGTGGCGTGGTAGTGACGGTCTCGCCGGGCCCGCGTCATCTGTACCAGCTGAAAGAGCAGGTCTACCAACAGGTGCAGCTGCATGCCGAGCAGGACGAACAGTTCGACGGTTTCGAGTGTGAGCGTAAAGAGGCGTTGGCCTATACGATGACCCTGCCGGGCGCACAGGCCGCCAACCTGCTGCAGATGACACCGTTCGCCTGGCGTGCTACGCCGGAGGTGCAGCAGCGGCTGGCGGCTGGCGGCGAGTTCGTGTGCGAAACGGATTTCGCGTTGGCGCTGTACCGACGCCGCGCTTAACAGGCGCACCGGGCCCAGAAACAAAAAAACCTGCCGCGGCAGGTTTTTTGCAGAGCGAGCGCCTCAGGCCAGGTAGCCGAGGTGCTCCAGCAGAATGTTGACGCCGATACCGATCAGCACCACGCCGCCGAGGATCTCGGCGCGTTTGCCCAGCAGCGGGCCGATAAAGCGGCCAATCATCATGCCCAGCGTCGCCATGATCATGGTGGCGCAGCCGATGGCCATGGCGGTATGCACGATATTCACCTGCAGGAAGGCCAGGCCGACGCCGATAGCCATCGCGTCGAGGCTGGTGGCGATAGCGGTGGCCACCAAGATCCAGAAGCCGTGGCGTTTGACCTTCTCTTCCTCATCGGGCCTGTTGCGCACCCCTTCGACGATCATGCGCATGCCGAGAATGAACAGCAGGGAGAAGGCGACCCAGTGGTCCCATTCCATGATGTATTGGCTGGCGAACAGACCGATGGCCCAACCGATGAGCGGGGTGATCGCTTCGACCACGCCGAAGATCAGGCCGGTACGGATCGCTTCGCGGAAACGGGGTTGATGCAGGCTGGCACCTTTGCCGATCGAAGCGGCGAAAGCATCCATGGACATGCCAAAAGCGAGAATGAGTGTAGCTGAAAGGTTCATGTGAAATAGCCTCGGCCGGGTGGCTCCATATACACGTAACCCACCCCCAACCAAACGACGGAGTTACGTGTCTATGGTCTCGCCAACCTACCTGGCTGCCCGCACCACGTTTCATACGGCGAAACGAGTATGTTGATACGGGCGTTTCTGGCGTTTTATTCTCCAGAAACCGGCTACTCCCCAATGACGGCACAACCATACCATATTATTTCCGCCATCGACAACTTTATTCTAGAGTCATGCTCGCTCTTAATTGAGACTCGTTTTCATTAATCTAAGTTCATGCGGGAATATAATGTAGACGTGGGTAACAATGTTGCAGAAATAATAGTCAGAGTGAAAATGGCGCTGCCGATTAATTATCCACAAGCAGCGCAAGGTTTGAGCGGCAATAAAACGATTTTTTATTTATTTATTGATTATCAACGAAAAAATGATAAATCCGCTCCAGGTCATCCAGGTGGTTCACCTGAACCAACAGTCTGCGCTGTTCCAGGTCGACGGCCAGAATGCCGTCCTCCGATAAATTCATGGCTTTAATGCGGTTATATTCGACAAACACGTTCGCGAAGAAAAAACCCTGTGCTTTAAACACCATCTTGGGGGTGCGAATATAAGAGATATAGATCGCGAGCAGCGCCAAAGAAATAAGCAAATAGGTGGTTAATACCGCACCGTTGGTGGTGACGTTGCGGTAAATCAGAATGGCGATCAGGCCGACGAAAATCAGGCTGTCGAGGCGGTTACGGCGTTTGAGCGCCACTTTAAGCCGCGTTTTACCTTTCAGCAGGTCCATGCCGAATTCGTCATACAGCGAGTACAGCAACAGCAGGGCGATAAACAGCATCAGTACGGCGTCGGTCAGTGACATCTCTTGCTCCACACATAAAAAAGCCGGGGGTTGCCCCCCGGCCGATTCGAACGATTACAGGCCCAGCAGGCCAATCCAATAGCCAAAGATACCGATGACGAAGAAGCCGATGATGATCCACAGCGCATTGACTTTTTTGCGCAGCAGCCACATACAGGCGAAAGTCAGCAGCAGCGGCACCAGGCCCGGCATCAGCTGGTCGAGGATGGTCTGCACCGTGGTGACGTTGGTATGCCCGGTCTGGTCGGTGATCTTGGACACCACCAGCGGGATATTCACGTGCGTCCACTTGTTGACCAAGGCGCCCATAACAAACAGGCCGAGAATGGACGCTCCTTCCGTCAGTTTTTGCAGGAAGCCGCCGCCCATGTCGTTGACGATGTCCACCCCTTTACGGTAACCGTAGGCCACGCCGTAATAGCGGGTCAGCAGGCGCACCAGGTTGAACAGCACGAAGAACAGGATCGGCCCGAGCAGGCTGCCACTCATGGCGATGCCGGCGCCGAGCGCGGCGAACACCGGCCGCACGGTGCCCCAGAAAATCGGGTCACCGACGCCCGCCAATGGCCCCATCAGACCGACCTTGATGCCGTTGATCGCACCGTCGTCGATCGGCGCGCCGTTGGCGCGTTGCTCTTCCATCGCCATGGTCACGCCGAGCACCGGCGCCGCCACGTAAGGGTGGGTGTTGAAGAACTCGAGGTGGCGCTTGATCGCCTGTTTGCGATCGTCATTGTTTTCCGGATACAGGCGACGGATCACCGGTACCATCGAGAAGCAAAAACCCAGCGCCTGCATGCGCTCGAAGTTCCACGACCCCTGGAACAGGTTGGAGCGCAGGAATACGCCGCGAATATCGGCCGGCGTGAGTTTCTTTTGAGCAGTTGTATCAACCATTTCTCTCACCTATTCCTAGTCGAGTTCGTTATCAAGATCGTTCGCATTAGCCGGGCCGGCCTGGACAACCTGAGACTTGTTGTATTTCGGGCTGAGCTGGATATACAGCACGGCCATCACCACGCCGATGACGCCGAGCGCAACCAGGTTGAAGTTGGTGAAGGCGGCGGTCACGAAACCAAGGTAGAAGAACGGCATCAGGTAGCCGGCGCGCATCATGTTAATCACCATCGCGTAACCGACCACCACGATCATGCCGCCGGCGATGTTCAGGCCGCTGGTGACCACTTCCGGGATCGAGTTGAGCAGGGCGTGTACCCCGGCGGTGCCAACCGAGATGGCGACGATGACCGCCGGAATGGCGATACGCATCGCCTGCAGCAGCAGAGCGCCGATGTGGATCCAGGTGATGGCCCGCAGGCTGCCGCGCTCCGCCGCGCTGTCCGCCGCGTGCTGGAAGGCCACGGTGAGGGTACGTACGATGATGGTCAACACCTGGCCGGCCGCCGCCAGCGGAATGGCCAGGGCGATACCGGCACCGACGCTTTGCCCACCGGCGATGACCAGAATGGTCGAGATGATGGAGGCCAGGGCGGCATCCGGCGCGACTGCCGCACCGATGTTCATCCAGCCCAGGGCGATCATTTCCAGCGTACCGCCGATGATGATGCCGGTTTTCATATCGCCGAGAATGAAGCCGATCAGAGTACAGGCGACCAGCGGACGGTGAAATTGGAACTCGTCGAGGACGGAACCCATCCCGGCGATACAGGCAACGATAAATATCAGCACAATCTGAAGAGTGGTGATCTCCATTGCACTTCTCCTATGACCAAAAAGCTCTGAGTAAATAATCAGCGGCTGGCGCCACTAATTGAGTTTGTTAATCAGGTCCATCATTTTTAGCCGGCTGTCGGACGAGACCTTACGCACTTCCAGCTCGATACCGCGATCGTTCAGTTTCTTAAACGCTTCGATATCTTTTTCATCGACGGAAACGGCGTTGTTCACCTGGGTTTTCCCCTGACGGAACGCCATGCCGCCGATATTGACGGATTGAATATCCACGCCGCCTTCCACCAGGCGCAAGACGTCGGTCGGGTTGGTAAACAGCAGCATTACGCGGTCGTTGGCGTACTTCGGGTTGTTCCAGACGCGGATCGCCTTCGCCACGTCCACCACGTGAGCGGTGACCCCCGGCGGGGCGACCTGGGTCAGCAGGGTTTTGCGCACATGGTCGGCGGCGACTTCATCGCTGACGACGATAATGCGGCTGACGTTGGTTTCTTTGGTCCAGCGAGTGGCGACCTGGCCGTGAATCAAACGGTCATCGATGCGCGCCAGGCCGATTTTCATGTGGTCGTTCGGCCCCAGCGGCGCCTGAGGGGCAGCGGCTTTGGCGACGGGTGCTGCGGGTTTTGCGGGTTCTTCCTGCGGTTTTTTCAGCGCTTTCACGCCTTCACGGCCGGTTTCCAACGCCAGCGCCACCAGTTCATCGAAGGCGGGGTTGTCGTCCCGCGCCATGAAGGTTTCCACCAGCATCGGAATGTTGACCCCGGTGACGACCTCATAGTTTTCTTTGTCGACCGCAATGCGGCTGGCGGCGTTGAACGGGCTGCCGCCCCAGGTATCCACCAGGAACAGCACGCCGCCGCTGGTATCCAACCCACTGATTTTTTCGTTGTACTTGACGATTAACGTTTCGGCATTCTCACCGGGAACGAAGTCTATAAAGGCGACGTTGTCCTGCTCGCCCAATAGCATCTCCGCCGTTTTCAGCAGTTGTTCCGCTGCAGCCCCGTGTGTGCCGATGATAATAGCTATTGCCACTCGCTACCTCCTCGTTGAACTCCAGGCGCGGTTTGTGTCGTTTCTCCGCGCCGTCTTGGCAGTCACTTCCGCGGTTCAGATACATTATGGTAGAAAAAAAGAAACGCACGCCTAACATTTCTCACGCAGTTTCAAATGCCTGTGCGTGATGCTTCACGAACGCGACATTTATTTTAGTGAGTGAAAAAATATTTTTTGTGACGTTGCTCCGTTATTGAATGCTCGGAGAAATCTTAGCTGTCGCAGATGATACGGCGTGGCGCCATGCTAAACCGCCGTTGAAAAAGCCGCTTTGTCCCCCAGAAAAATCCTGATACAGTAATTTCCTCTTTCATCACTAAGGAGTGAAGGGCCTCAGCCCTCCCTATGGACTGTCACCGAAGTTACTGTTTTACCAGGTTTCACCCGCCACCTGCTGGCGTTGCATATGCTGTTCGGCCCTTCGGCCATCTCCCGGTAACCCCATCCCGTCACTTTGCTATTGTCGACTGCGCCCATGCAGCGGCGGCATCGTCACGTCTGAGCTGCGTGCGCTCATTCCCACTTTTCTCTGGAGTCTGATATGGAATTTTTAATGGACCCCTCTATTTGGGCGGGGTTGCTTACGCTGGTGGTGCTGGAAATCGTGCTGGGCATCGACAACCTGGTGTTCATCGCCATTTTGGCCGACAAGCTGCCGCCGAAGCAGCGCGATAAGGCGCGCATCATTGGCCTGTCGCTGGCGTTGCTGATGCGTTTGGGCCTGCTGTCGGTGATCTCCTGGATGGTAACCCTGACCACGCCGCTGTTCAGCGTCGGCGATTTCAGCTTCTCCGGCCGCGATTTGATCCTGCTGTTCGGCGGGGTGTTCCTGCTGTTCAAGGCTACCATGGAGCTGCACGAACGGCTGGAGGGGCAGACGCACCAGGACGGCGCCAACCGCGGTTACGCCAAGTTCTGGGCGGTGGTGGTGCAGATCGTGATTCTTGACGCGGTGTTTTCGCTCGATGCGGTGATTACCGCCGTGGGTATGGTGAACGATCTGCCGGTGATGATGGCGGCGGTGGTGATCGCGATGGCGGTGATGCTGTTGGCGTCGAAGCCGTTGACCAACTTCGTCAACGCGCACCCGACCATCGTGGTGCTGTGCCTGAGCTTCCTGTTGATGATTGGCCTTAGCCTGATCGCCGAAGGCTTCGGTTTGCACATTCCTAAAGGCTACCTGTATGCCGCTATCGGCTTCTCGATCCTGATTGAATTGTTCAACCAGATCGCGCGTCGCAACTTCATCAAGCATCAAGCGCGTCGCCCGATGCGCGAGCGCACCGCGGAAGCGATCATGCGCCTGATGGGGCAGCAGCGTACACCGCAGACGGACGATGCGGTCGCCTTGCCGAGGGATGAAACCTTTGCGGCGGAAGAGCGCTATATGATCAGCGGCGTGTTGACGCTGGCCTCGCGTTCATTGCGCAGCGTGATGACGCCGCGCACCGACATTTCCTGGGTCGACTGCGAGCGCTCCCGCGAGGAGGTACGCGCACAGCTGCTGGATACGCCGCACAGCCTGTTCCCGGTGTGTCGTGATTCGGTGGATGAGATCGTCGGCGTGGTACGCGCCAAGGATCTGCTGGTGGCGTTGGAGCAAGGTGAAGACATCGCCGAGTTCGCCGCCCGCACGCCGCCGATCGTGGTGCCGGAAACCATGGACGTCATCAAGCTGCTGGCGGTGCTGCGTCGCGCCAAAGGGCGTTTGGTGGTGGTCACCAATGAGTTCGGCGTCGTGCAGGGGCTGGTGACGCCGCTGGACGTGCTGGAAGCGATTGCCGGTGAATTCCCGGACGAGGACGAAACGCCGGACATCGTGGCGGAAGGCGACGGCTGGCTGGTGAAGGGCGGAACCGATCTGCACTCGCTGGAACAGGCGCTGGCCTGCGATGACCTGGTTAGCCCCACCGCCGATTACGCCACCCTGGCGGGGCTGCTGTTGGCCCACTACGGGCAGATGCCGGTGGTGGGAGATACCATCGAGCTGAACCACCTGCGTTTCGATATCGTTGAGGTATCCGAATACCGTATCGAACTGGTGCGCGTTACCCGCGTCGCCCTGGACGAGACGGCGCACGCGTAACCCTCCCGCCGGGGGCTCAGGCCTCCGGCGGATCCTCTTCCGCTTTCCTGACGCGCGATTCGTACTGCTGCAGCCACAGCGGGAAAACATGAATCGGCATCGGCTTGGCGAAATAATACCCCTGCAGGGCATTGACCTCGCGTGAGCGCAGATAGTCGGCCTGTTCCTCCGTTTCCACCCCCTCTGCCACCAGTTTCAGCTTCAGGCGCTGCGCCAGCGTAATGATGGTGTCGGTCACCGTAGCGTTGACCGCGTCGGTGCCGATGGCGGCGGTAAACCCGCGATCGATCTTCAAGACGTCCGGGCTGAGGTTCTTCAGGTAGCTCAGCGAGCTGTGGCCGGTGCCGAAATCGTCGATGGCCAGCATGATCCCCATGTCTTTCAGCGTGCGGATCTGGTCATACTGGATCGCCGACAGCGCGGTGCGTTCGGTCAGCTCCAGCATCAATGAGGGCATCGGGTGCGCCGGCAGCCAAATCTGGCGGATATCGTCGATGATGTTGAGCGTTTTAAAATGCTCGGCGGCGACGTTGATGCTGATGTAGAAAGACGGTCGTGGCGGGAACAGCTGCAGATTTTCCGTCACGGTGTTCATCAGATAGCGAGTGAGCGGAATGATGAGCTCATGCTGCTCGGCCAACGGAATAAACACGTCAGGCGAGATCCATCCTTGTCGCTTCTTTTTCCAACGCAGCAGCATCTCGACGCCGGCGCAGCGCCCGGTGTCGCTGTGGATGATAGGCTGACAGTAGACGCGGAACTCCCGATGAGTGATGGCATGGCCGATGTGGTAAGACAGGCTCATGCGGTTGGCGGTGAGCAGATAGACCACATAGGCTGCCAGCAGGCTGATCAACAGCGCCAGCGGGATATGGCGCGGCAATGCGGACAGCGCCAGCATGCCGATCTGTGGACCGAACAGTGAAATCGAGAACGGGTACAGCGCGGAGCCGGCGGTGTAGCGCAGATCGTTGGTCAGGGTGTCGCGGCTCAGGATTTCGCGGCGGCCATATTCCAGGCTGCTGTCGTCCACGTTCAGGACCACTCGCTGAACGTAAGGCTCTTGCGGTTCGAGTAAAAAGTTGGACAGCAGCTCGATATTGAATACGTGCAGCACGCCGCTGGTTTTATCGCGGGGGGATGGCGTCCACATCACCAGCGTGGGCAGGCCTTTGCTGACCGCCAGAGAGGGGCGCAGCGCCAGCCTGGCGTTGCTGTCGACGAAGGTGGGCATCACCGCGGCCAGCTGATAATGACGGGCGCCAAACAGGCTGGAGCAGTAAATAACACCGTTTTTCACCAGCAACATGGCGCGTAGCGCCTGATTTTGCGCGGCGCGAAAGCGCAGGGTCGATGAAACGTTTTCGCAGGGTTGGTCCAGCATGTCCATACTGCGTTCCGCCTGCATCTGCGCCGGCGTCAGCAATTGGTTGATCTTGCCGACGGTGCGGGTAGCCAACGTCTGCTGGCTCTGCTCGATGCTTTTGACCTCTTGATAGTAACGGGTATACAGCGATACCAACAGAATAGCCACGCCCACCGCTCCGGCCAGCAGCCAACGGTAGTAACGATATCGGGACGCGGCGAGGTGGGTCATCAACATCCGGTAAATCCTTGTTCGGTAATCCAGCTCCGAGTCACAGTCAGGCCATAGATCCTTAAGTTGCGCTCGGCTAATTCTAGCCTGAGGTTATACAAGATTGATGGTAACTCAGTAAATTATTTCAGTATGGTAAAACAGAAGGCCAATTTGCAGGCTAACCGCCCGATCGATGAGAAAAATGCAGGATATTTTCTGGTGACATTGTCACTAAAAGCGGCCAATGAATTGATTACTCATAAAAAACCCCGCCGGGCGGCGGGGTTGTCTGTCAGTCGCATTGCACCTTGATCGCCAGGCCGCCGCGTGACGTTTCGCGGTACTTGGCGTTCATGTCTTTGCCGGTTTCGTACATGGTCTCGATCACCTTATCCAGCGAAACGCGCGGCTCGCTGGTGCGGCGCAGTGCCATGCGGGCGGCGTTGATCGCCTTGACCGAAGCGATGGCGTTGCGCTCGATGCACGGTACCTGTACCTGGCCGGCAACCGGGTCGCAGGTCAGACCCAGGTTGTGTTCCATGCCGATCTCCGCCGCCACGCACACCTGTTCAGGGCTGCCGCCGAGCAGCTCGGCCAGACCGGCCGCCGCCATGGAGCAGGCCACGCCGACTTCACCCTGGCAGCCAACTTCGGCGCCGGAAATGGAAGCGTTCATCTTGTACAGCGCGCCGATGGCGCCTGCCGCCATAAAGTAGCGGATATAGATATCCGGGCTGACGGATTCGATGAAGTGATCGTAGTAAGCCAGCACCGCAGGCACGATGCCGCAGGCGCCGTTGGTCGGCGCGGTGACCACGCGGCCGCCGGCGGCGTTTTCTTCGTTCACCGCCAGCGCGAACATGTTGACCCAGTCGATCACGTTCATCGGATCGTTGGACAGTTTGTCCGACGCCACCAGCATGCGGCGCAGCGCGGAGGCACGGCGCGGCACGCGCAGCGGCCCCGGCAGCACGCCTTCGGTATTCAGACCGCGATCGATACAGGCGCGCATGGTTTGCCAGACGTTACCGAAGTAGGTGTCGATATCTTGCTTGCTGTGCAGCGCCAGCTCGTTCTGCATCACCATGCCGGAGAGCGACAGGCCGGTCTCGCGGCAGTGGTCGAGCATTTCGCGCGCGGAGTTGAACGGATAAGGCATTTGCAGCTCTTGCTCGGCGGCCTTGCCGAAGTTCTCTTCATCGACGATGAAGCCGCCGCCGATGGAGTAGTAGGTCTTGCTGTACACTTCTTTATCGCCGGCGAAGGCGTGGACCTGCATGCCGTTTTCGTGCAGCGGCAGGTTGTCGCTGCGGAAGACCATGCCGCCGTCGCGCGGGAAATCGACTTCATGCAGGCCGTTGGCCAGCATCAGGCGTTGACGTTGTTCTACATCGCGAATAAAACCCGGAATGCTATCGATATCGACGGTGTCCGGCATATTGCCGGCCAGGCCGAGAATGATGGCGATATCGGTATGGTGACCTTTACCGGTCAATGAGAGTGAGCCGTAAACGTCTACGGCAACACGCGTGATAGAAGGCATCAGGCCTTTATTTACCAGATCGTCGACAAACTGTTTGCCGGCTTTCATCGGTCCAACCGTATGAGAGCTGGACGGGCCGATGCCGATCTTAAACATGTCGAAAACGCTAATCACGCTAAAACTCCTTAAAGAGACGTATTGTTATGGCTGCGGCGGTTAAAAACCGCGCAGGGAACAGCGATATTGTAAAAGGGCCGTGCGGGTTCGGCTGCCTTTTTCGCATGAAATTAAATAATCCGTGGTGTCGCTTTTTTGCTGATTACCCGGGGCGAACCCTTAAGCGGGGTATCCGCTTTCGCCCAAGCTCCATTAACGGTAATCGCGCCCGCTTTCCGTGCTGAACGCCGCCGGCTTAATCCCTGTTTTTACAGTGGTTTATCTCGGACGGTGGTATTTTACAGGTATTTCGTAAGGTTTAAGAGAGGGTTTACAGTTTTTTTAAAACTATTCAACCGGAACGGTAGTTGAAAAAGCGATCAAATGAAGTGATTTCGATCGCTTTACCTGCAGCGGACGTCGACGGCCATGCCAGATTGCGAGTCAGATCACGCAATGCGGGTCAAATACTGACCTGCTGCGCCAGGCGGCGAATAATGGCGGCGGTCAGCCCCCAGATAAACTGGCTGTGATACCAGGAGAGGTAAATGCGGTGCGTGTGGCCGGCGCGATGGATATCCAGCGGGTAGTAACGCGACAGGGTCAGCGCTTCCCGCAGGGGCATCTCGAACACGTCCGCCACTTCGCCCTCGTTGGCGTGGAACTGCACGTCCGGCGGGATGAGGCCGACGATGGGCGTGACCTGAAATCCGGTGCTGCTGTCGAGCGGCGCCATTTGGCCGAGTACGGTCACCGCGTTCGGCGGTATCGCCACTTCTTCCTGCGCTTCTCGCAACGCTGTGACGATCGCCGACCCGTCTTCGGCATCGGTTTTCCCGCCGGGGAAGGCTACCTGACCGGCATGTTTGCGCAGCGAATCAGCACGGCGGGTCAACAGCAGGGTCGGCTCGGCGCGGCAAACGATCGGGATCAGCACCGCCGCCGGGCGCACGTTGTGCGAGATCTGCGCCGCCTGCGGCAGCTGCAGTTGAAAACGGCTGATAAAGGCGTGCAGTGAGGTCGGCGAATTCGATGGGATCACGACAGGGCGCACTCCCCAAGCTGCGGCAGAATACGGCCAACCTTGTCGAAGGTTTCCTGGTATTCCGCCTGTTCCTGGCTGTCTGCCACGATGCCGCCGCCGGCGGAGCAGTGGATGCGGCCGTTTTCCGTGACGAGCGTGCGGATGGTGATGTTGGTGTCCATGGTGCCGCAGGCGCTCAGGTAACCGATGCTGCCGCAATAGGCGTTGCGACGCTGCGGCTCCAGCTCTTCGATGATTTCCATCGCTCGCACCTTGGGCGCGCCGGTGATCGAACCGCCGGGGAAGCAGGCGCGCAGCAGCTCGGTGGCCGAGGCCTGCTCCGGCAGGGTGGCGGTAATGGTGCTCACCAGGTGATGTACCGCCGGGAACGGCTCCACGACGAACAGTTCCGGCACCCTTACGCTGCCGGGCTGGGCGACGCGGCCGATATCGTTGCGCAACAGATCGACGATCATCAGATTTTCAGCGCGATCCTTGGGCGAATCGGCCAAACGGCGAGCCTGTGCGGCGTCTTGTTCTGCGTCCGCCAGCCGCGGCAGCGTGCCCTTGATCGGGCGGGTTTGGATACGCTGTTGCTCCAGCCATAGGAAGCGCTCGGGAGAGACGCTCAGCACGCTGTTGTGCGGCAGCCGCAGGAAGGCCGAGAACGGCGCGCGGTTGCAGGCGCTCAGTCGGCAAAACGCCTGCCATTCATCCCCCTGGTAGTCGGCGGAGAACCGCTGTGCCAGATTAATTTGGTAACAGTCGCCGCTGCGCAGGTAGTGCTGAATACGTTGGAACTTCTCGCCGTATTGCCGTCGGCTCATATTGGCACGCCAGCCGCTCAGCAGCGCGAAAGGGCGCTCCGCCGGTGCGGTTTGGCGAGTGAGCCAGCGCCAGCGCTGCTCCACATCGCCATAGCTGAGCAGCGTCAGGGTTTGCAATTGGTGGTCGGCGATCGCTGCCCAGTCATAAATGCCCACCGCCATGTCCGGCAACGCAAGGTCGGCTTCGGCCAACTGCGGCAAGGTTTCCACCCGGCGCCCAAGATCGTAGCCGAACAGCCCCAGGGCACCGCCCTGAAACGGCAGATCCGGGTTAAAGGCCGGCTGCCAACCTTGCGCCGCCAGCTGCTGCTGCAGCAGGGAAAACGGATCTTCCTTCGACTGAGTAGTTACGCCGTCACTTTCAATTACCGTGTCGGGGCCACGCGTGGTGAGCGTAACGCGCGGCTGTGCGACCAGAATATCGAAGCGGTTATGCGAGTGATCGGCAAAGCCCGAATGCAGCAACATCGCCCAGGGCTGTGCTGAAAGCGGGGCGAAAAGCGTCATCAGGGCACTGCGGCTATAGGGCAAAGACTTTATGTTTGGGGCGGTTACGCTCATGAACGTCAAAAAACCTGGCTGTGAAGACGGCAATGTCTGGCCGTTAGTGTGCCATAGACGGCTACGGCATGCATGTTTTGCCATGCGAGGCATGCAGCACAGTTCACATAAACGGCAGTTCAATAAACCTGAAATAAGGCATTTTTTGCGCCATTCATTATACCTCGGTATGTTAAAAATTTAACGTCAAATAAACGGGAAGCCTCATTTATCGAGAGAACAAGGCCCGAGAAATACAAAAACGCTTCGTTAATTTCATCAATTTATTGTTACCCATGGTTATTAACTGGGTGATGCGGAAAAGTTTTGCCTGTGTTTTGTCACGCTGGTCATTCTGAGAAATTGATGTTGGTTCGACGCCGCTTTTCTTGCTGAAAGCATGAAAAGACAAAACAAGATAAATCTTATTTGGCTCGCTGCTGAAATCTGAGTGCTTCAGTCATATTCCTCCGAACTGATGCTGAATAGACTGATATTTTTTCAAAAAAATAAAATTATTATTTTGTTACATTATCATTGAAGAGCTGCCTATGTCATTAATGCTGAGCGTCATCGTCCCGATGCACAATGTGGGAGAATTATTAGAACCTTTCCTGGCTTCGTTGCTGGCCCAACGCGAACAACGCCTGGAGGTGATCATCGTCAACGATGGTTCTACCGACGGTTCAGGAGAGACCGCGCACCGTTACGCGGCGGCGCATCCGCATATTCGTGTCATCGATCAGGCCAACGCCGGCGTTTCCAACGCGCGTAATGCCGGCCTCGCCATTGCCCAGGGTAAATACGTAGCGTTTCCTGATGCCGACGATCTGTTGGCACCGGACATGTATTCCACGCTGTTGGAGCAGGCGGAGAAATATCAATTAGACGTGATGCAATGCAATGGCGAGCGCTATTTCGCCAGCGCAGACGAATTGCAGCCGATTTTTCCCCAAGAGCGTTTACAGACCACTGATGTTGTCACCGGCGTACAGTGGTTCGAACGTGCACTGAAATCGCGAAAATTTATTCACGTTGTGTGGTTGGCGATATATCGTCTCGATTTTATCCGCCAGCATCAGCTCTATTTTGAACCAGGGTTACATCATCAGGATATTCCCTGGACGACCGAGGTCATGTTTAATGCCCAACGGGTCAAATATTTAAGCACGCCGCTGTATCGTCAACGGGTACACGACAAGTCGATCAGCAACCGCCGCCGCACCGGCAAAGCGAACGTGGATTATCAACGGCACTATATGAAAATCGTCGAAATGCTGGAGCGGCTCAATCTGCGCTATGCAGGCACTATTGCCATTCGTCCGGCTTTCCATTGGCAAATCACCCGTGAAGCGTTGGGCATTTGCCACAGCATTCGCCGTGAGCCGGATCCGGTCGCCCAGAATCAGATTACCGAAGAGTTTTATCAGCGTGGCATCGACAGAGCGATGTTCGCCAACGCGCGCGGCGTGAAGCAGGGGTGGCATGTCATGCTGTGGCGGCATCGCCTGAAGCAGTGGCGCAGCGATAACGGCTGTTCGCAAGTGGCCTGAGGCACAAGACGTTGGGATCCGTCGCGTTAGCGCGTATACTCCTTCTCCCTTTTGCCGGAGAGAACGACACATGCATGCAGGTATGCCATTACTGAGTCACGCGGAGCAGCAGGAAGCGGCGGATCGCATCCATCAACTGATGGAGCAGGGCATGAGCAGCGGTGAAGCCATTGCTCGCGTTGCGCAGGAAATTCGTGAGAAGCATCAGGGCGCTCAGGTTGCGGTACTGTTCGATGACGATGATGAAGACGAGCAGCATGATGCCGCACCGGGGGCGTCGCGGGATGACGATGCTGAAGAAGACGAAGACTATTGATGTTATCGGGGCCGCGTAAGCGGCCCCGTCAGTTTCAGCCGTTGACCGCCACGGCGGCAGCGGCTTGTTTCGCCAGCTCCACCGCCTGTTCCGTCGTGCTCGCCGTCGCCAGCGCTACGCCAAGACGACGTTGCCCGGCGATCTCCGGTTTGCCGAACAGGCGCAGCTGGTTGTGCCCGCGTAGCGCATTTTCCAATCCGCTGAAACGCACATCGCTGCTGGTGAGCTGAGGCAGGATCACTGCCGAAGCGGAAGGGCCGAACTGGCGAATGGCGCCGATCGGCAACCCGAGAAAAGCGCGAACGTGCAGGGCGAACTCAGACAGATCCTGTGAAATCAACGTGACCATGCCGGTATCGTGCGGGCGCGGTGACACCTCGCTGAAGATCACTTCGTCGCCACAGACGAACAGCTCCACGCCGAACAGCCCGAAACCGCCCAGGGCTTTCACCACTTTCTCCGCGATAGCCTGGGCCCGACTCAGCGCCGTCGCCGACATCAGTTGCGGCTGCCAGGATTCGCGATAGTCCCCATCCTCCTGACGATGGCCGATCGGCTCGCAGAAATGCACGCCGTCCACGGCGCTGATGGTCAGCAGCGTAATTTCAAAATCGAATCTTACCAGCCCTTCGACGATCACCCGGCCGCCGCCGGCGCGGCCGCCCTGTTGGGCGTAATCCCAGGCGCTTTGCAGTTGCTCAGGCGTGCGGATCAGGCTTTGCCCCTTGCCGGAAGAGCTCATCACCGGTTTGACGATGCACGGATAGCCGATGTGTTCGACCGCCTGCCGGAAAGTCGCCTCGCTGTCGGCAAAGCGATAGCTGGAGGTGGGCAGGCCAAGCTCTTCCGCCACCAGGCGGCGGATGCCTTCACGGTTCATCGTCAGGCGGGTGGCTTCGGCGCAGGGCACTACGCGGTGGCCCTGGCGTTCAAGTTCGACCAGCATGGCGGTGGCGATCGCTTCGATTTCGGGAACGATATAGTCCGGCCGCTCTTGTTCGATAACGGCTTTCAGTGCGTCACCGTCCAGCATATTGATGACGTGGCTGCGGTGCGCCACATGCATGGCGGGGGCGTCGGGATAGCGATCGACGGCGATCACTTCCAGACCGAGGCGCTGGCATTCAATGGCGACTTCTTTACCCAGCTCCCCGGAGCCGAGCAACATAACGCGGGTGGCGGAAGGGCGCAGGGCGGTTCCAATCGTTAACATAGTTTCGTACCTGGATCGGTGAAAGTAAGCGGATTGATGATCGGCGGGCAGTATATACGAAAACGATTGCGTGCGCAGCCGCCGCGCCAAGTTTGTTGCTAACTGACTGTTTTTATAACAAGCAGAAATATTTGCCCTGCATGGGCGATTGTGCGTTAATAAGCGACGGCGAAAGAAGGCCTACATATAGCAAGGTTTTCGCGTCTCGTGCCGTCAAGGCAGGTTTATCAAGTAAAGGAAACACAAATGAGCAAGATCACTGGTCACGTTAAATGGTTCAACGAAAGCAAAGGTTTCGGCTTCATCACGCCTGCCGACGGCTCTAAAGACGTTTTCGTTCATTTTTCCGCTATCGTCAGCGATGGTTTCAAGACCCTGGCTGAAGGCCAGCAGGTTGAGTTCTCCATCCAGGACAGCCAACGTGGCCCAGCCGCAGCCAACGTCGTTGCTATTTAACGACTGAGCCGCCAAGAAACCCGCCGCCGGCGGGTTTTTTTATGCCCGCTGCCCGTAACGCCGCCCATCTCTGTTATCATTTACCGCTGATTCGGCGCCAACCTGCGGGCGCGCCGCCATTCCATTCGTCATATAAGAGTTATCGCCGTGAGCACAGTTTCTTTTTCTTCCCTGCCTCTGCCAGCCGAACAGTTGGCCAACCTCAACGAACTGGGGTACGCCAAAATGACGCCGGTACAGGCCGCCGCGTTGCCCGCCATCCTGCAAGGGCGAGACGTGCGCGCCAAGGCGAAAACCGGTAGCGGTAAAACGGCGGCGTTCGGCATTGGTTTGCTGAATAACATCGTCGTTGCTCAGGTTGCCACGCAGGCGCTGGTGCTCTGTCCCACCCGCGAGCTGGCCGATCAGGTGAGCAAAGAACTGCGCCGCTTGGCGCGCTTCACGCAGAACGTCAAAATCCTGACGCTGTGCGGCGGCCAACCGATGGGGCCACAGCTCGATTCGCTGGTGCACGCGCCGCATATCGTGGTGGGAACGCCTGGCCGCATCCAGGAACACCTGCGCAAGAAAACGCTGCTGCTGGACGAACTGAAGGTGCTGGTGCTGGATGAGGCCGACCGTATGCTGGACATGGGCTTCGCCGACGACATCGACGATGTGATCAGTTACACGCCGCCGCAGCGTCAGACGCTGCTGTTTTCCGCTACCTACCCGGCGGGTATCGAACGCATCAGCGAGCGCGTTCAGCGTCAGCCGCTGAGCGTCGAAGTGGACGATGACGAAGCGCAGACCGCCATCGAACAACGTTTCTATGAGACCACGCGCGATCAGCGCCCGGCGCTGCTGGTGTCGGCCATTCGTTATCATCAACCCGCGTCCTGCGTGGTGTTCTGCAATACCAAACGCGATTGCCAAACGGTGCTTGAGGCCCTGGAGGCCCGCGGCATCAGCGCACTGGCGCTGCATGGCGATCTGGAGCAGCGCGACCGCGACCAGGTGTTGGTGCGTTTCGCCAACCGCAGTTGCCGGGTGTTGGTAGCGACCGACGTCGCCGCTCGTGGGCTGGACATCAAAGAGCTGGAGCTGGTGGTTAACTACGAACTGGCGTTCGATCCTGAAGTGCATGTGCACCGTATCGGTCGTACCGGCCGCGCCGGCATGAGCGGGCTGGCGATCAGCCTGTGCACGCCGCAGGAAATGGCGCGGGCGCACGCGATTGAAGACTACCTGCAGATGACCATTGCCTGGGCGCCGGTGTCCGAGCTGAGCGGGGCCGCCAACGGTTCGCTGGAGGCGGAGATGGTGACGCTGTGCATCGACGGCGGCCGTAAGGCGAAGATCCGCCCAGGCGATATCCTTGGCGCGCTGACCGGCGATGCCGGGCTGACGGCGGCGGAAGTGGGCAAGATCGACATGTTCCCGGTGCATGCCTACGTCGCGATCCGTAAAGCCAGCGCGCGCAAGGCGCTGCAGCAGCTGCAGCAGGGCAAAATCAAAGGCAAGAGCTGCAAGGTACGGCTGCTGAAATAAGCCGACGGCGGGCGGCGGTTTGCCTTCCCGCC